>CAIQQQ010000155.1 GCA_903873995.1 uncultured Rhodospirillales bacterium | reverse complement strand
CGGTGCTGGCGATGCTGGCGGTGCCCACGTTCCTGCTGTCTTTGATCGGCCCTTCGTTCAGCGCGGGCGCTTCAGCCCTCGTGGTCATGTCGGTCGGGCAGTTGATCAACTGCCTGTTGCCGTTGCAGGACGTGATGCTCGGCATGACCGGCCATGGCCGGATCCTGCGCTCGATCAGTGTGGCGCAACTCGTGGTGGGCGTGATCGCAGGAATCGTGCTGATCCCCCGCCTGGGCAGCCTCGGCGCCGGGATCACCACGGCCGTGTGCATGGCCATGGGCGCGATCGCAACGACGCTGGCGGCGCGGTTCCTGGTCCCCGAATCGGTCTGACGCGCGCTGTCAGTGCGCCGAGCCGTAGGCGCGACCGTTGGTCGCGGGGCATGAGCAGGTGCCACCCACCGGCGCCGGCTGATCGAGCGGGCAGATATAGGCACCGGCGTAGCAGGTCTGCGCCGACGGCGGATACGGGCGCGGTGCGTAATAGACCGGCGGCGGGCCGATATAGACGGGCGGCGGAAGGAACAGCGGGGCGGCGAAATAGACCCGGGGTCCGTAGTAGTAACGCCACGCATAGGCCCGGCTCGGCGCCACCAGCGCCACGAGGGCGACTGCGGCAACAGCGGCGCTGGATAACAGTTTTTTCATGTCGATGACCTTGGTCTCATCATGGATTCACGGAATACTTGTGAACGAGTGCCGGCCAGGCAAGCCAGTTACAAATGATCTCGATGACCGAATCGGGCCGCTCCAGCGGCGGCAGGTGGCCGGCCCGCTCGATCACGGCCAGCCGCGCGCCCGGGATCAGCGCCGCCATTTCCTCGGCCAGCGGCAGCGGCGTCATGGTGTCATGGCTGCCGACTGCGACCAGCGTCGGCACTTCTATCTGTGGCAGCAGATCGAGGCTGCAGGGGCGGTCGATGATCGCCTGCTGCTGGCGTAAAAACGCGTCCCGTCCCACCCGTTCGGCCATCTCCATCACGGTCCGGGTCAGCGTCTCATCGGCGAGACTGTCCGGATGCAGCATCATCGGCAGCAGCCGCGGCGTCACGCCCCGGAAGCGGTGGCCGCGCGCCAGGGCCATCATTATGCGCCGGTTGCGCGACTGGGTCTCGGTGTCGGCACGGGCCTGGGTGTCCATCAGGCACAGCCGCGTCACCCGATCCGGCGCGAGCCGCATGATCGCCAGCGCCACATAGCCGCCCATCGAAAGGCCGCACAGCGCGAAGCGGCCCGGCATCGTGGCCAAGGCGCGGGCAGCCATCAGGTCGACATGGTCATCCAGTGTCAGATCGGCGATGCGGGCGGCGGGAAAGGCTGTGAGCTGTGCTGCAAACAGCGCCTGATCACACAGCAGGCCTGGCAGAAACAGCACATCCTCGGTCATTTCACGTTTGTCGATGGGTGACGGACCCGCGTCAACCTTGACTTTACAGGGAGATTTCACGATATCCCGCCTGCCACGCGAAGACTCCGCGTGCGATCCGGCGCCATGTTCTGCGCCCACCTGGAAGCACACCCAATTTGATCGAGACTCTCCCGCTGCCTGACGACCAATCCGCCCCAGCATTGGTGACGGCAGAGCCTTCCCAAGACCATCCGCCGGCGCCCGCCGACGCAGCGCCGGACGAGGGCCTTACCAATGCGGACCCCGCGCCGTTGGGGCCCCAGATTGTCGAGCCTGCCCCTCTCGAGCCTGCCCCTCCCGAGCCCGCCCTTTTTGAGTCCGCCGCTCTCGACATGGCTGCCGAGCCCGCCGAGCCTTCCGACAGCGCAGCGCATGACGCGCCGGCCCCGGACGGCATGACGAACGACGAGCAGGGCGAATACGGCGATCATGAAGAACCCGCAGCACTTGCCTCCGGGTTCGCGGCCCTCGGCCTGTCCGAACCGGTGCTCCGCGCTGTGGCCGAGATGGGCTACGTGAACCCAACCCCTATCCAGGAACAGGCGATCCCGTTCGTGCTGATGGGCAGGGACGTGCTGGGCTGCGCGCAGACCGGCACCGGCAAGACCGCGAGCTTCACGCTCCCGATGATCGACATTCTGCAAGGCTCGCGCGCCCGCGCCCGGATGCCGCGCAGCCTCATCCTGGAGCCCACGCGCGAGTTGGCGCTGCAGGTGGCTGAGAATTTCGTCAAATACGGCAAGTATCTCAAGCTCACCCACGCACTGATCATCGGCGGCGAAAGCATGTCCGACCAGAAGGACCTGCTGAACCGTGGTGTGGACGTGCTGATCGCCACACCCGGCCGCCTGATCGACATGTTCGAGCGCGGCGGCATGCTCCTGACGCAGACGTCTGTTCTGGTGATCGACGAAGCCGACCGCATGCTGGACATGGGCTTCATCCCCGATGTCGAGCGGATCGTGGCGATGCTGCCGGCCAACCGGCAGACCCTGTTCTTCAGCGCCACCATGGCGCCCGAGATCAAGCGCCTGGCGGATGCGTTCCTGCGCAACCCCAAGGAGATCTCGGTCAGCAAGCCGGCCTCGGTCGCAACCACGATCACCTCCGGCCTTGCTCTGGTCGCCGAGATCGACAAGCGCGAGGCGCTGCGCCGCCTGATCCGCAGCGAAGACGTGCAGAACGCGCTGATCTTCTGCAACCGCAAGAAAGATGTGGACATCCTGTTCAAGTCACTTGCCAAGCACGGATTCGATGTCGGCGCCCTGCATGGCGACATGGCGCAGCCGGTGCGCTTTGCCACCCTGGAGAAGTTCAAGGCCGGCGAGTTGCGCCTGCTATGCTGCTCGGATGTGGCGGCGCGCGGCATCGATATCGGCGGGCTGAGCCATGTGTTCAATTTCGACGTGCCGATCCACGCTGAGGACTACGTCCATCGCATCGGCCGCACCGGCCGTGCCGGGCGCGAGGGGCGAACCTTCATGCTGGCGACCCCCGATGATCGGATGGCCGTGGAGGCGATCGAGAAGCTGACCGGCGCCAAGATCCCGCCGATCGTGATCGACGGCCTCGATGTCGTCGAATGGTCCGAGGGCCGTGGCAAGCGCCGTGGCCGTGGCAAGCCGGAGGCCGACAAGCCGGCGCGCGGCGCCAAGGCCAAAGACGCGGCACCAGAGCGCGAGAAGCCAGCCAAGGCCGAGCCCGCCCCTCGTGAGGCGCGCCGTCCCGAGGGGCGCCGACCCGATCGTCGTCCCGATCCTGTCGCTGTGCCCATCATGGAGCGCGCGCCTCAGCCGGACATCCCGCAAGATCTGCTGCCGGAGCGCGGTTTCAGCCGCCCCCGCGAAGACGAGCGGCCGCGTGAGTATGACCGCCCCCGCGAGTTCGATCGCCCCAGAGACCGTGACCGCGATCGCGACCGTGACCGCGCCCGCTTCCGCCGCGACGACGATCTCGGCCCGCAGGTGCTCGGCTTCGGTGACGACACCCCAGCCTTCATGTTGGTGGCCGCACGCCCGCGCCGCGCCGCCGAAACCCAAGTCACCGAACGCGCGATCGAGACGGAGGATCATCAATGAACGTCATCACACCAGTAACGCCCACCAAGAAAAGCGCGCTGGCCCCGTTTCACTGGGACGACGCCCTCATGCTCGATGGCCAGCTCTCCGAAGACGAGCGCGCGCGATCCGCGACATGGCGCACGACTACTGCCAGGAGAAGCTGTTCCCGCGTGTGCTGATGGCCAACCGCCACGAGACGTTCGACCGCGAGATCATGAACGAGTTCGGTGAACTCGGCTTCCTTGGCGCCACGCTCGACAGCCATGGCTGCGCCGGCGTGAACTACGTGAGCTACGGCCTGATGGCGCGCGAGGTCGAGCGCGTCGACAGCGGCTATCGCTCGGCGTTCTCCGTGCAGTCCTCGCTGGTGATGTATCCGATCCACGCCTTCGGCTCGGAAGACCAGAAGGACCGGTTCCTGCCCAAGCTGCGCACCGGCGAATTCGTCGGCTGCTTCGGCCTCACCGAGCCGGATGCGGGGTCAGACCCGGCCTCGATGCGCACCCGTGCCAGCGCCGTGCAGGGCGGCTTTCTGCTCAACGGTTCCAAGACCTGGATCACGAACTCCCCGATCGCCGACGTGTTCGTGGTGTGGGCGAAGGACGACCAGGGTGACATCCGTGGCTACATCCTCGAAAAGGGCATGCCCGGCCTCACCGCGCCGAAGATCGAAGGCAAGTTCAGCCTGCGCGCCAGCATCACAGGCATGATCATGATGCAGGACGTGTTTGTGCCGGAAGAGAACATGCTCCCCAAGGTGAAAGGTCTCCGCGGCCCGTTCTCCTGCCTCAACCGCGCCCGCTACGGCATCTCCTGGGGCGCGTTGGGCGCTGCCGAGTTCTGCTGGCACGCGGCACGCGACTACACGATGCAGCGCATGATGTTCGGCCGCCCACTTGCCGCAACGCAGCTCATCCAGAAGAAGCTCGCGGACATGCAGACCGAGATCACCATCGGCCTGCAGGCCGTGTTGCGTCTCGGCCGGCTGATGGACGAGCATGCCGCCGCCGCCGAGATGATTAGCCTGTGCAAGCGCAACAGCTGTGGCAAGGCGCTCGACATCGCCCGCGTGGCGCGGGACATGCACGGCGGCAACGGCATCGCCGACGAGTATCACGTAATCCGCCACGTCATGAACCTCGAGGCCGTCAACACCTATGAGGGCACGCATGACGTGCACGCCCTCATCCTCGGCCGCGCCATGACGGGTCTGTCCGCATTCGGGGCCTGATCCTTCCGCCCATCTCCGAGCTGGTCATCGACCGGCTCGGATCGGACGGGGACGGCGTGGCGCAGCTCGAATCCGGCGCCCGCATCTACGTCACCGATGCATTGCCCGGCGAGCGCGTGATCGTCCGCCCCACCGGCAAGCGTGGCGAAGGGTTTTCCGGCGAGGTCGCCGACCGGCTTTCCACCTCACCCGATCGCGTCACGCCGGTGTGTTCGCATTTCGGCGCCTGTGGCGGCTGCTCCGTGCAGCATCTCAGCCACGCTGGTTATCTGGCGTGGAAGACCGCCATGCTCGAAGGCGCATTGCGCCGTGCCGGGTTCGAGCCGGATATCTCGCCGATCGTGGAAACGCCGGCCGGCCAGCGCCGCCGCATGGACCTCGCCATCCGCCGCGACATCGCCATCACCCTCGGCCTGCACGCGCGCCTCGACCCGGACAAAGTGATCGACCTGCGCGAATGCCTCGTCCTCCATACCGATCTGTTCCATCTGATCGCCCCCATGCGCACCATGCTGCGCGGCATCGAAGGCCTGCGCCGCGAAGGCTCGGCCGTCGTGAACCTGCTCGACAGCGGCCCCGACCTGCTGCTCCGCACCGACGGTCCGCTGACCGTCACCGACCGCACCAAGCTTGCGAATTTCGCCACCGCCCACGGCATCCCCCGCATCATGTGGGCCCGCAACACCGGCATCCCCGAGATCGCCGCAGGCCTCCGCCCCGCCACCACGGGCTTCTCCGGCACCAACGTCATCCCCCCGCCAGGCGGCTTCCTCCAGGCCTCCCGCGCCGGCGAAGAGGCGATCATCGCGGCCGTGCTCGCGGGCCTGCCCACCAAGCCCACCGCCAAGGCGCGGGTCGCCGAGCTCTACGCCGGCAGCGGCACCCTCACCTTCGCCATCGCCAAGCGCATGCGCGTGGACGCCTTCGAAGGCGATCCCGGCGCCTGCAGTGCCCTCAAAGCCGCCGCCGACGCCACCGGGCAGACCGGCCGCGTCTCCGTCGCCATGCGCGACCTGCAGCGCCAGCCGCTCTCCGCCAAGGAACTGTCCGCCTTCGCCGTGGTGGTGCTCGATCCGCCCCACGGCGGCGCCGCCACCCAGACCGAACAGATCGCCGCCTCCGGCGTGAAACGGGTGATCTATGTGAGCTGCAATCCCGCGGCGCTCTCGCGCGACGCGACGATGCTCAGATCGGCGGGATACAAGCTTATATCCGCCACCCCCGTGGACCAGTTTTTGTGGTCGGCCAGGCTGGAAAGCGTTAGCGTTTTCAGCAAAGCGTAAGAAAGTACTTCTTTTCTGAAGAAAAGAAGCAAAAGACTTTTTAATACTTTAGGTATGCCGTTCGAACGAAGACCCGCCAGGATCGAAAAGTTTTTTGGTT
>CAIQQQ010000154.1 GCA_903873995.1 uncultured Rhodospirillales bacterium | reverse complement strand
ATCATATGTCCCAATATGCGGGTGCGAATAAGTTAACCGTTTCGATTCCTACACAGTAAGTGGCTGATAAACCTGACGATTTGGCTACTTCCGACTCTGACTCGGAAAGCCTTGGTTCGAATCCAGGTCCCCCAGCCATCGTCTAGGCCCTCTCCGCAGTCATATTGGCCGTTGCGCACCGCGCCGACACCGCGTGATCGGCGTGAGCGATCTCCGATGCTGGTCACGACACTAGAAACAATAGGTTAGTGGCCCGCTTTACCAGGAATTCGCCTTGCGAATTTCTGGTGCGGGACACTAGCCGGGCTTACGGACGCGCTCAGCCATTGAGGTGCCCCGGCATGACAGACCTATCTGCTCACGAACGCGACGCATTGCCCGCCCACGCATTCGGTTTGCCAGAACAAAGAGCCTATCCGATGCCCGATGCAAGCCACGCCCGTAACGCCAAGGCGCGCGCGGCGGAGGAGTTCAACAAGGGCGTGCTGTCGTCGGCGGAGAAAGCCAAGATCGACCGGAAGGCCGACGCAATCCTGGGCCAACCCTGAAAGTCTGCCACCCACCAGTCTCAGGCGAAAGCAGGACCAGAAACCATCCACAACGCTGACCGGCCGCAGCGGCCAGGTTCATGGGAACGGCCGATGACCTGCAGCCGTCATGGCGCCGCGTCAGGCCGGAACAGCCATTGATGGCCGCAATAATAGGCCGAGATCGTAGCAGCCAGCCCGGCGAGATACAGGATTGGCACCGCAGCCGGTGACCAAGTTCGCTGCGGTCGTGTGTCAGCCGCGATCAGGATCAGGACAATGATGATCGGCGCAGGGCCGATCGCGTCGATCTTGCCGAACTCCATCACGGCGCTGATGAACGTCGCCGCCAGCATCACCGCCGCCGCCCGGCGCACCAGCGGTGTGGCGAGCAAGGCAGCGCCGAGTGTGTATTCCACAACGCCCGCCGCCTTCATGAAGAACATTGGCTCAAAGCCAGTCGCCATGTCCGGATGCTCCGCGAACACCGGCAGCGTCCAGTCCGGATAGGCCCATTTCTCCACCGACGCCCACATCAAGGTGATACCGGTGGCAATTCGCAGGACATCGAGCGGGCGATAGAGCCTCGTCTGCCATCCCAAGGTGGTGAGCGCGAAATAGGCCGCGGCCCCCAGGAACACCGGATAGTCCAGCAGATGGAACAAGCCGTATTGAGAGATCGCATAAAAATAGAGCGCCACGATTCCGAGAGCCGTCAAAATCAACGTGGGGCGCCAGATCAGAAAAGCAGCGACAAGCAGCTGGAACCATCCGATCATTGGCGACGAGGTCGCAAGCTCAGGCGTGAGAATGATGCCGCCTGCGGTCCACAGCGAGACGAAGAACGCGCCATAGACGGCCAGCATCAGCCGCTCGCCCTCGGCATCGATCTCGGCGGTGGCCTGGTTCAGCGCGTGCACCAGATGCCGCCCGGACCGCGTGTTCTCGACCGCGACGGCGGCCGCCAGCGCAAGGGCCGCGGCACAGACCAGCAGCACGAAATCGCTGCTCAGCAGCCACCCCGCCGGAAGCGGCGACTGCGCCACATCATAGGGCGCGAACCATTTGACATGGGCTGATGCCGGCGGAGAGAGTATGAATGACACAATAACGAACATAAAAACTCGACGCCAGTGCCGATAACACATTTTCGCGATTGACTTGCATTCAATTATCATCGAAAGCAACACAATGATGTTCATAAATGGTTGCATCGCTCTTGTAGCCGGTTCAGCACTTGCTGCCGGGACGCAGCTTGTGCCGATTTTTGGCGCAATAATGCTGCGCTTCTCCGGCCTTCTTATTATCGCAGGACTGACACTCGTCAGTTTGTCACTGCCTATATTATTCTGAACCGGCTGTCCAATATCATCCCCACCGGCGAAGGCAGGTCCATCATCTGATCAGTATTGACACACAATTCGGCTCACTGCAGCGCCTTGCGTGCCAGCGCCAGCAGTTCGTGCGGTGTCTCCTTTGACAGGTCCGCCACCAGTTCATGAACAATCCGCTCGTAGACGTCGCGGTGATGCGTCCGCAGATAGGTGACCAAATGATCGCCGGCGTTGCTCTCGCCGGTGCCGTTGCTGACCACCACGATCCGCCCGCCTTGCGCCACGGCAGCGGCAATCCGGGAATAAAAGGTGATGTCCTCGGGCGAGCGCTGGCCGCGCTCGCGGTCCTGGTCCTTGTGATGCAGGTGATGCAGAAAATGGTGCGGGTCGTAGGGCTTGATGCTCTGCTCGGACACGTCGTTGGACGCCATGTCCACCTGAAACACCCGCGCCTCGTGATGATCGATCGCCACCAGCAGGGCCGGCGCCAGCGGATCTTCATGCGCCGGCGGCAGGCCGTGCCGCTCCGTGGACAGGCCGGCATGCTTGGCGAATTTGCGCAGTTCGATCACCTCGTCCGTCGTCATGTCCTTGTGGTGCGGTTTGCGCATCACATGCGTCTGCCCGCCAAACTCCAGCACGAACTCGGCGTTGGCTCGCTCCTCAACAGTGCCAACCGCCTCGAACAATGACATCACATGCCGCCATTCGAGGTTGTGCGGCATCGGGTGATGGAACAGCGCGTTGAGCGTCCGGCGGTCAGAGCCCGACAGATGCGGCATGGCAGGCTCGATGGCGTCGCTCGGCATGATTAGTTCCTTGTCGTCTACGTTAGAGCGTTGCGCGTCCGGATCAGTCGATCACGATGGCGTTGTCCACCTTCGTCACGCTGCCGGTCCGCCAGGCCTCGGCCTCAGCACCCAACCGGTGCTGCCAGGTGCTGGAATGGCCGGAAAGGCGCACTTCGCTGCCATGCGCGGTCACGAATACGGTCGGCTGGTCGAAGAACCAGGACTTGCCTTCCTCGTGCATGATGCAATCGCTGATGAACGACACGTTCACCACCTCCGGCGTTTCGGTCGCACCGCCCGCGGCCTCGCCCGACATAAAGGGCTCAATCCGCAGATCGTTGACGACCTGTTTGACGCCATTGACCTGGCCGGCCGCCATGGCAGCGGCAAGGTGATGCGCCACATCGCCGACGTGGCCGGTCAGCGTCACCACGCCGCGCTCCGCCGCCACGCCGATATGGGCGGTGTTCATTCCAGGCTGCCAGGCAAGCTCGGCCTGAACGTCATGCTGCATCTGGCGATCCGGCGACATCTCATGGACATAGCCATGGGCCGTCGTCTGCGATTTTGGGTTGTCTGACATGAAGGGTCCCTCCGGAGCAGGCGCCCCGAGGAAGCTCAAGGTTGGGCTGCTCGGGTTCGAGCAGGATCAATAGACAGAGAGCAGACCCCAAGGCAGGGGCGGAAATCACCCGCCACCGGCGCGCGCTAGTGTCGTGATGCTGAAATTCGCCGGGCGAATTTCAGAATCACGACACTAGAAACAATAGGTTAGT
>CAIQQQ010000153.1 GCA_903873995.1 uncultured Rhodospirillales bacterium | reverse complement strand
GTCTGGCGCCTGCCGCAGCGCGGCCTGGGTCTGTTCGAGGCCTGGCACGAGGCCGCCCGACATGACCGCAATGCCGAGGCGATGGGCATCGCGGGCTTCCGCAAGGCCATCTCAGGCCTGCCCCGCGCGCCGGTGGCGGCGATCGCGGCCGTGGCCGCCGCCCTGTCCATCCCCGACCGGGCGTTGCCCGAGTATCTCCATCGCGCACTGTTCGACATCGGTGGCTGGGCCTCTTATGCCCGCCATCGCGTCTGGCTCGCTGAGCTAGATGGACGCGCGGACGACACGCTGGTGCAGCTCCTCGCGCTTCGGGTGGCGTGGGGCTACGGCCTGTTCGTGGCCCGGACCGGTACGCCCTCCGGCGCGCGGTTCGAGTTGGCATGGCAGATGGCGATGCAGGCGGCGGCGTCCCCGCCGGATGACAGCGATCTGTCGCAGGATCCGGAGCTGGCACTCGATCTGGTCATGCAGACGGCGTTCGAGTCAGCACATCGGCGGACGCTTCTCCGGCGCCTTGCAGCAGGCAGCCCCACAGCGCCCGCAGATCGCCCCGCACTGCAGGTGGCATTCTGCATCGATGTGCGCTCCGAGCCGATCCGCCGTGCGCTGGAGACGGTGAGCCCCACGACGGCCACCATCGGATTCGCCGGATTCTTTGGCTTTCCCATCGAATATATACCGATCGGGCGCAGGTCCGGCGGCGCGCAATGCCCCGTGCTGCTGAAGCCGGCGTTCACCGTCTGCGAGGCGGTCGGCGATGCCACGATGGAGGAGGAGCAGGAGATCATGGGCCTGCGCCTCCTGCGGCGCAGAGCCGGCCAGGCCTGGAAGTCCTTCAAGCTCTCGGCGGTTTCTTCGTTCGCTTATGTGGAGACCCTGGGGTTGGGCTTCGCCGTAAAGCTCGTCAGCGACAGCCTGGGCCTGACCCGTCCGGTGCGCGATCCGGATACCGACGGGCTTGACCCCAGCGTGATCGGACGGATCGGGCCACGCATCGCACCGCGCGAGGTCGGCGGCCGCGCAACCGGCTTTGACCCGGCCGAGCGCGCGGCGATGGCCGAGGCGGTGCTGCGCGCGATGTCCATGACCACGGGTTTCGCCCGGTTGGTGCTGCTGGCGGGCCATGGCAGCACCACGGTGAACAACCCCCACGCCTCAAGCCTCGATTGCGGCGCCTGCGGCGGTCATACCGGCGAGGCCAACGCCCGGGTCGCGGCCGCCGTGCTGAACGACGAAGCGGTGCGCACGGCGCTGGCCACGCGCGGGATCGCGATCCCCGCCGACACCTGGTTCCTGCCGGCGCTGCACGACACCACGACCGACGATGTCAGGCTGTTCGACACGGGTGCGGTGCCCAGATCGCACACCGCCGACATCGCTCTGGCGCAGACCTGGCTGCGTCGCGCCGCCGCACTGGCCCGGACCTGGCGCGCACCCGACCTCGGTCTTGCAGCCGGCACTGACACGACCCAGGCCCTGCGCGCGCGGGCGGTGGATTGGTCTCAGGTGCGGCCCGAATGGGGTCTTGCCGGCAACCGCGCCTTCATCGCCGCACCGCGTGCGGCCACGCGAGGGCGCGATCTGGGCGGGGAGGTGTTCCTGCACGACTATGACTGGCGTCAGGACCCGGACCTGTCGGTCCTGACGCTGATCATGACCGCGCCGCTGATCGTGGCGAGCTGGATCAACCTGCAATATTACGCCTGTGTCGTGAATCATCGCGCGTTCGGCGCGGGCAACAAGGCGCTGCACAATGTTTGCGGCGCGATCGGCGTGCTGGAGGGCAATGCGGGCGATCTCAAGGCCGGGCTGCCCTGGCAGTCCGTCCATGACGGCACGCGGTTTCGCCACGATCCGTTGCGCCTCACGGTGATCATCGCAGCCCCCACCGACGCAATGGACAGCGTCATCGCGGCCCATGACAGCGTACGGCGCCTGGTGGAGAACGGCTGGGTGCATCTCTTCGCCATGACTGATGGGCCGGTGACCCACCGCTATGCCGGCCCCGGCCAATGGCGCGACAACGTTTAGCATTACCTGCGCGACGAGCGGCCTGGCGCGCCTTTCCGCCCGATTGGGATTGCGCTAAGCCTCGACCACCAGAAATCGAACGGTGACGGTCAAGGTGGTCAGCAAGCCTCGCGAAGCTGGCGGAATGCCGGCCGGACTCATGCGCTTCCCAGACGACCAGCGCGACCTGTTCGAGCTTCTGGCGCTTTATGAGGCGGATGCCGGCCGGCCGGACGCGGCCCTGGAGGCCTGGCTCGATCGGATCGACCTCAGCAAGGCGACCCCGCGGGCGCTGTATCACGTGGCCCATCGCCGCCCGGCGGACACCTTGAACGGTGCGATGCTGCCGGACCATTTCGACGCGCGCGCCCCGCTCGGTGCCGCAATCTGCTCTGAAGAATTTCGCGCCAACGCGGTGCTGAACCTTTTGCATGCCTATCCCTCGCCTGGCCGCTGCGTCGTGCTCACAGTGCCTGGGATTGATCCGTCGCCAGTCCTGAACGCGCTGTCCGGCGTTCAGGCCGTGCTGCGCGACCAGCTTGGCGTGGCCAGGCAAGACGACGCCGCAGCGTTTCTGGACACATTGTCTCGCGTGGTGCGCGGCATCGGTCATGCCGGCGATCTGGTGGCGGAATGCGTCTCCGGCCTTGAGCGGTATCAGGCGCGGGTGGGGCATCGGCCGCGTGATCGGATGCTGATCGTAATCGACGACCCGGTGCGCGCGATGCTCGGACAGGCCGGCGCCGCCGTGGCGCGGCTGCAGCAGGACCCTGAGGGCACAGCACCGCTCACGCGTGAATTGCACCAGGCGATGGGTGTGGCGCCCGGAGTGGCGCGGCCCGGCCGGGACAAGCCGGCCGAATTGCGCCGGCTTGCCGAGCGGGCGCTCACCAACCCCGCGGTCTGCCGGCCCGACGCGATCTGCCGCATCCTCAGCCACACGGCGCGCAAATCCTTCCTCGACGCGGTCTCCGCCGCGGTGATCTTCGATGTCGAGATCACCACGCGCGCCGATCTGCCGGCCTGGCTTCTGGAGCGATGGGGCGTTGTGATGCCGCACCGGGACGAGCCGGCGCAGCTTTTGCCAAACGCAGAGGCGATCGAGGCATTTTCCGATCACCTGCTGGACATGACCAGGGAGGACCGGCGGTTTTACGAACTGATCACCTGGGCGCTGAACCGCACCGGACGGCCCGGCATCACCGGCCAGGAGCTGGCGCGCGTGGCCGGGGCCGAAACGCTGCAAGGCCTGGCCGCCAGCGTCTTCGTGCCAAGCGCCCGGTTGCCGTTCCCGGTCTTTGCGTCACGGCCGCATCTGCCCAACCCCCTGGCCGCAACCGGGCCAGACCAGGTGCTGGCCTATCTCACCAACACGCAGCCCCTGCCCGGCCTGCGTGTTGGCTTCGGCGCCGGCGCCGCCAGTGAGGCCCATGCGGGCGCCGGCTGGTCCGTGGTCGAGGAGGAGGCGCGCTGGACCAATGAGACCCGTGCCGAGATCATGCTACCCCACCCGCCGTTTCCGGGCCCGTACCGGCTGCTGATCGATGCCACGCCGTTCACGGCGCAACGCCTGCCCGCCCAGTCAGTCGGGGTACTGGTCAACGCGCATGCCATTGCCGTCTGCGCGATGTCGAGCCGGGCGGTGCTGGACTGCGCCATTCCCGACAGGATCATCGCCGCCCGCGAGCCGGTGCGTATCACGCTGGTCCTGCCGGACGCGACCAGCCCGCAGTCGATCGGCGCCGGCGGCGACGACCGTCGCCTCGGGCTTTACATCCGCAGCATCGCGCTCGTTGCACCACAGGCCCAACAGCCCGCGCCGATCTCAGGCCCGCCACCGGCAACCATTCCGGAACCGCGGCCGCAGCGCCCCGATCCGGACACGATGCCGCTGTCCGAACTGGCCATCCAATTCGAGAGCATCGGCGAGAACTGCGAGCTCGGCCTGGTGCAGCGCCGCTGGGGCGCCGAGCCGCTCGGGCTGCTGCGCTTCGCCAGCTCGCCGCCAGACAAGCTGTTTCCGGCGCTGCGCCAGGGCTTCCGCGGCATGGGCGCCAAGGGGGAGCTCGAAGTCGAGCTGCATGGCGGGCGCGAATACATGGTGCTCGATCGCCGCTACGGATTTCTCTATCACGCCTGGGCGATGCTGGGAGAGATGACGCCAGAGGAGATCCTGGTGCGCGAGCATCGCCGCGTGCCGTTCCTGATCCGCAAGCTGATGGAGGATGTCGAGGCCGGCGAGAAGCTGTTCGTCTATCACGCCATGCGTCCGCTGGCGCAGCGCGAGGCCCAGGAGCTAGCCGATATTCTCGCTGAACGAGGTGCAGCGACGCTGCTGTGGCTGGAGCTCGCGGACGAGGATCAGCCACCCGGCAGCGTGGTGCGGATCAATGACCGCCTGCTGAAGGGGCACATGGACCGTTTCGCCCCTGGCGAGAACGCGCATGACATCTCTTTGGATGGCTGGCTCAAGGTCTGCCGGAACGCGCTGCGTGTCTGGTGGCACGGCTGACGAGGGAAGCCGTCTCGGTTCCCTCGTGTCCCGCACCAGGAATTCGCAAGGCGAATTCCTG
>CAIQQQ010000152.1 GCA_903873995.1 uncultured Rhodospirillales bacterium | reverse complement strand
TGTCTACCAATTTCACCACGCCCGCCCACGCCAACAGCATCGGCGCGACCGTGAGCGCGGGGGGATAGCGCAGCCGGCGACGGGGGGCAAGTGGGAGAGAAAGAAAGGCCAGGGCTTTGCCCTTGACCAACCAAGGGGCCGAGCCCCTTGGAACCTCGTCCGTTTAAGGCGATCGGTCTTGAAAGAATGGGGGTCCAGGGCAGAGCCCTGGCCTTCCTTTCCTCCCTACCCGCCGGCGGGCGGACTGTGCCCTAACCCACGTCTATGCCAGAAGCGCCTGCGCACAGGCGTCGAGGATCGCGTCCACATCCAGCCCGTATTCGCGATACAGATCGGGAATGTCCCCACCCTGGCCGAACCGGTCCGGCCCGAGCGGCACGACGCGCTGGCCGCGCACCGCGCCCAGCCACGCATGTGCGGCGGGATGGCCATCCAGCACCGTCACCAGCGCCGCGTCACGCGCGAGCGGGGCCAGAAGCGTCTCGATATGCGATGATTTCTGCGACACCCCGGCGCGGCGCGCGCGGCCGGCGGCGAGCCAGCCGGCGTGCAGGCGGTCCGGGCTGGAGATGGCCAGCAGACCGGCACCCGGCTCCTCCTCTTGCAGCATCGCAAACGCCTGCTCGGCCTCGGGTGCCACCGGTCCCTGATAGGCCAGCGCAATCCGCGCTCCCGGTGCGGGCTGCACCACCCAATGACCACCGGCGATCACTGCGTCCGCATCGAGCGTCCGCGTCGGTTGCAGCAGCTGGCGCGTGGACAGCCGCAGCCACACCGCCGAGCCATCCGGCTTCTGCATGTGGTCAAAGGCGTGGCGCAGCAGGATCGCGAGCTCGTCGGCATAGGTCGGCTCAAAGCTCGCCAGCCGATCCGCCGCCATGCCGATCAGCGGTGTGTTGATCGACTGGTGCTGCCCGCCCTCCGGCGCCAGGGTGATGCCGGACGGCGTGGAGACCAGCAGGAACCGCGCATCCTGGTAGCAGGCATAGATGAGCGCATCGAGCCCGCGGTTGACGAACGGGTCATACACCGTCCCGATCGGCAGCAGTCGCGCGCCGTTCAGCGCGTGCGACAGACCCATGGCGCCGAGCACCAGGAACAGGTTCTGCTCGGCGATGCCCAGCTCGATGTGCTGGCCCTCCGGCGTCATGCCCCAGCGCTGGGCGGAGGCCAGCTTGGCGTCACGGAACACGTCGTTGCGGGTGTGCCGGTCGAACACGCCGCGCCGGTTCACCCAGGGCCCGAGATTGGTGGAGACCGTCACGTCCGGGCTCGTGGTGACGATACGGGCGGCCAGATCGCGCGTCTCGCCATTGCCGCGGCCGATCTCGGCGAGGATCTCCCCAAATCCCGCCTGCGTGGACATGCGCCGCCCCGCCAGCTCCGGGCCCGGCAGTTGAGCGGGAATATGGATCAGCGCGCTTGCGAGCGACCGTCCCTGCGGCGTCAGCTTGTCTGCAAACGGCCGGCTGGCGACGAACGCCGCCATCTCCCCCGGTGTCACATCCAGGCCTTCAAACAGATCCCATTCGTGGCCAGGGCGGATGCCCATCTGCGCGCGAAACAGCTCCATCTGCTCGCGCGTCATCAGGCCGGCGTGGTTGTCCTTATGGCCTGCGAACGGCAGGCCCATGCCCTTGATGGTGTAAGCGATGAAGCAGGTCGGCTGGTCGCCCGCCGCATCGGCCGCGCGCAACTCGTCCAGGATCGCTTCGATATCGTGCCCGCCCAGATTGGTCATCAGCGCCGCCAGCTCGTCATCCGTCATCGGATCGATGATCGCGCGCAGATCGGGGTCGCGCCCAAGCTCGGCCAGCAGCGCCTGGCGCCAGGCGGCCCCGCCCTGGAAGGTCAGCGCGGAATACAGGCTGTTGGGACAGTCATCGATGAAATGGCGCAGCGCCTCCCCGCCAGGCCTGCGGAACACCGCCTGCAGCCGGCGGCCATATTTGAGCGTGACAACGTTCCACCCCATGTCGCGGAACAGACCCTCGATCCGGCCGAACAGCCGGTCCGGCACGACGCTGTCAAGGCTTTGGCGATTATAGTCGATGATCCACCACACATTGCGGACGTCGTGCTTCCAGCCCTCCAGCAGCGCCTCGTAGATGTTGCCCTCGTCGAGCTCGGCATCGCCGGCGATCGCCACCATGCGGCCTTCCGGCAGCGGATGCTCGGCCAGGCCATGCAGCCGCACGTAATCGGCGATCAGGGCGGCAAACGAGGTGATGGCCACGCCGAGTCCCACCGAACCTGTCGAAAAATCGACCTCGCCGCCGTCCTTCACCCGGCTCGGATAAGGCTGCGTGCCGCCGAACTGGCGAAGTGCCGCCATGTTCTCTGGCGTCTGGCGGCCATACAGCAGGTTCATGGCGTGAAACACCGGCCCAGCGTGCGGCTTCACCGCCACCCGGTCCTGCGGGCGGAGAATATCGAAATACAGCGCCGTCATGATCGAGATCACCGACGCGCAGGACGCCTGGTGCCCGCCAACCTTCAGCCCGTCCCGGTTCGGGCGGATGTGGTTGGCGTTGTGGATCATCCAGGACGACAGCCACAAAAGCTTCCGCTCGACCTGGCGCAGCAGCGTTATGCGGCGCGCATCTGTGAGCTCAGGCATGATCGTTCCGGCCGGCGCGTTCATGCCCACCCCCTCATGCCCACCCCCGGGCCAGCTTGCGCACGCCGGTCGAGGCGTGGCGCTTGCCCTCGCCCGCATAATCCTCGTGATAGGTTTCGATCTTCAGGGGGTCGTAGAGATAATTCACCATCAGCGATGCGCTCTCCTTCAGCCCCTTGTCCGAGGTATCGGCCAGCATGTTGAGCCGCTCGACGCGGGCGCCGTTGGAGAGATGAAAATGTGCCACCGAGTCAGCCGCCCGCCGCCCGTTGGTCTCCGCCAGCAGATAGCGCGCGCACAGACGCACCAAAATCGGCTCAACGAGCTTTGACACGACGACATCGCGAGTCCAGCCGCGCCGGCCGATCAGGTTGGCAAGGCAGGCAGGCCCCGATTCCGCCGGCTCGTGGGCCAGCAGCACCGCGGTCTCCTCCTCGGCCAGCAGAGTGCCGTCATCCTCGGCGATCTGCCGGTCAAGCCAGCGGCGAAAGCCCGGGATCGGGCTCAACGTCGCAAATGTCTTGAGATTGGCGAACTCGCCCGACAGCTCGGCCACCACACGCTTGATGAGGAAGTTGCCGAAGCTGATGCCGGCAAGGCCTGCCTGACAGTTGCTGATGGAGTAGAAGATCGCCGCGTCCGCAAGCTTCGGGTTCTCCAGCGGCGCCTTCTGGTCGAGCAGGCGCTGCACGCTGGCGGCGAGACCCTTGACCAGCGCCACCTCAACGAAGATCAGCGGCTCGGCCGGCATGCGCGGATGGAAGAACGCATAGCAGCGCCGGTCGCTGTCGAGCCGGTTCTTGAGGTCGCGCCAGGAGCGGATCTCATGCACCGCCTCGTAGCCCACGAGCTTCTCCAGCAATGCGGCCGGGCTGTCCCAGTCGATGCGGCGCAGCTCCAGAAAGCCGACATCGAACCAGTTCGCCAGCAACGCGCGCATGTCGCTGTCGAGTGCCGCCAGATGCGGGTCGGCCTTGGTAAGTCCCATCAGGGTCGCACGCAGATCGACAATGAACTTCATGCCGTCCGGGATGGTGGTGAACTGCGACAGCAGACGGGTGCGCGGCGGCTCCAACGCGCGGCGCAGGCGCGAACGGGCGGCTACACTCTGCGCCGGGTCGGCGGCAGCCTGGAGCACGGCATAGGCGGCATCGACGGCTTCAGGATCGGAATCAAAGCCCGCGATGCTGCGCAAAAAGCCGCGCCGTCCTTCGGCGTCCAGTGAGAGATAGGTCTCGGCAAGCTTTGCCGCGCGGTTGCGGGCGCTGACCTCGCCGCCGCGGCCGGCCAGGCAGGCGCGCATCTGCGCCTCGATGCCGTCGTCCTCGTCGCGGGAGACGCTGGCGGCCATGTCGCGCCATGCACCGGTGATGCGCCTTATGGCGCGGTCGAACAGACCTGGGGAAGCCGTATCGCTCATGGACAACTCCTCGTTGGGCTTACCCTAGCCAGTTTGAATCGGAGAAGCGAAGCTCAGGT
>CAIQQQ010000151.1 GCA_903873995.1 uncultured Rhodospirillales bacterium | reverse complement strand
TACTTAGTAAAGCTGACGTCCTGGACACTGAATTTGCCGGCGCCTCCGACGCCGCCAACGGCGCTGCCGGAATTGGACATCCCCCAGCTCCAGGCCAGCACATCAATCTGATTCGCGTGGACGGGGTCCGTGGATTCCCCGGGGGCGCCGGGACTGTCCAGGAACATGTTCAACGCCGCCGAAGCGGGCAGCGCGACCAGAACGGCGGCGAGCCAGAGCCCGAGGGCGAGTTCGTCTGTCTGCTCGGCCTGTCCGGATGCGGCAAGAGCACGCTCTTGCAGATGATCGCGGGGCTCGAGACCCCCACCATCGGCCAGATCATCGTCGCCGGCCGGGAGCTTGACGGGCCGTCACCGGCCACCGCCATCGTGTTTCAGGATCATGGCCTTTTCCCCTGGATGACGGTGCAGGCCAATGTCGAATTCAACATGAAGGCCCGCAAGGTTGCGAAGGCCGAGCGCCGGGTGCGGGCTGTGGAGATGCTCGACCTCACAGGCCTGTCCGGCTTTGCCACGCGCTACCCGCACGAGCTCTCCGGCGGCATGCGCCAGCGTGTCGGCATCGCCCGTGCGCTGACCACGCGCCCGCGCGCGCTGCTGATGGACGAGCCGTTCGGCGCACTCGACGCACAGACGCGCGGCCATCTGCAGACGGAATTGCTCGACATCTGGGCGCGCCAGCGCACCACCGTGCTGTTTGTGACTCACTCGATCGATGAGGCGGTCTATCTGGCCGACCGCATCCTGGTCTTCACCCCGCGCCCGGGCCAGCTTGCCGCCACCATCCCTGTCGATCTGCCACGCCCGCGCGACAGCCGCAGCGACGCGTTCACCAGCTTTGCCCGAGAACTCCGCGCCCTGCTCGGCACCGAAGGCGGCACGGAATGAGACTGCTGGTCGCCAACCCCAACACCACACAGGGCGTCACCGATCGGATCGCACGGGTGGCGCGCGAGGCGGCGTCCCCCGGGACCGAGATTTTGGCTGTGACGGCCAGCTTCGGCGCCGAATACATCGCCACCCGCGCCGAGGCGGTGCTTGGCGCCCATGCCACGCTCGATCTGCTGGCAACCCACGCCGAGGGCTGCGACGCGGCGATCGTGGCGGCGTTCGCCGATCCCGGCCTAGGTGCCGCGCGGGAGCTGCTGTCCATTCCCGTGGTCGGCATGGCGGAGGCAGCGATGCTCACCGCCTGCATGCTGGGCCGACGCTTCGCCATCCTCACCTTCGCCGTGGCGCTGGAGCCGTGGTATCAGGAATGCGTGGACTACAATGGCCTCGCCGGCCGCTGCGCCGGCATCTTCTGCCTCGACGAGCCGTTTCAGGCGATCACGTCGGTCGCCGAGGAAAAAGCCGCCCGTCTCACCGCCCTGGCCGCGCGCGCCATCGCCGCCGGTGCTGACGTCATCATCCTGGGCGGCGCCCCGCTTGCGGGTCTGGCCGCGGAGATTGCCGACCAGGTGGCGGTGCCGGTGGTCGATGCCGTGGCGGCCGCGGTGCGTCAGGCCGAGACCCTCGCCGCTCTGCGCCCGCGCAAGCCGATTGCCGGCACATTTCGCAGGCCCGGACCGAAATCCCTGACCGGCCTTTCGCCGAACCTCAAACGCCTCTTCGAATCCTGACCAAGGAGACCGCCATGCCCCATGCCCTCACCGATGACGGCGTGCGCCTCTATTACGAGGAGGTCGGCTCCGGCATACCGGTCATCTTCGTGCATGAATTCGCCGGCGACCATCGCAGCTGGGAGGGCCAGATGCAGCATTTCGGCCGCCGCTACCGGGCGATCTCCTATGCCGCGCGCGGCTATCCGCCGTCGGACGTGCCGGAGAACGCCGGCTCTTACAGCCAGGCGCGGGCCGCGGACGACATCAAGGCGATCCTCGACCATCTCGACATCGACCGCGCGCATGTCTGCGGCCTGTCGATGGGCGGGTTCGCCACGCTGCATTTCGGCTTCCGCCATCCCGACCGGGCGCTTTCGCTGTGCGTCGCCGGCTGCGGCTATGGCGCAGAACCTGACAAACGTATCCCGTTCCGCGCCGAGGCCGATGCGATCGTCGCAGCCCTGTTGACGGACGGCATGGCCGCTTTCGCCGCGCGCTACGCCCACGGCCCGACGCGCGTGCAGTTCGAGGCAAAGGACCCGCGCGGCTTCGCCATCTTCAAGCAGCAGCTCGCTGAGCATTCAGCCCTGGGTTCGGCCAACACCCAGCTCGGCTGTCAGAAGGAACGCCCGTCGCTCTATCATCTCACCGCCGAGATGGCCGCATTGTCGGCGCCGACGCTGATCCTCACCGGCGACGAGGACTGGCCCTGCCTGGCCCCCGCACTGCTGATGAAACGAACCATCCCGTCGTCCGCGATATCGGTCATGCCGAACTGCGGCCACACCATCAATCTGGAAGCCCCGCAGATGTTCAACGACATCCTTGGCGACTTCCTGGCCCAGGTCGACGCCGGGCGCTGGCCGACCCGCGATCCACGCGCCTTCGCAGCCTCGATGACCGGCATGAAGTGACGGGCCTCGGGATCGGGTGATGGCTCGGAAGGCTGGGTTCCGACAAACAAGCCGCCTTTCGCGAGCATGCCCTCGGCGTCACGTCAGGGCCCTGGTCTTCCTTTCTTTCCGTCCCCACTCCCGGACGGGCTTGCCCTTGGCTGGGCTGCGGGTCATTGAGGGGGCTCATGCCTGAGTCTGTTGTCGGATCACCCCCTGTCATGTCGCACGCGTCCTCCTCCGAGTTTCATCGTATCCGCCGCCTGCCGCCTTATGTGTTCGCCGAGGTGAACAAGGCCAAGGCCGCCTATCGGGCGACGGGCGGGGATATCATCGATCTCGGCATGGGCAATCCGGACAGCCCGACGCCGCCGCATATTGTGGCGAAGCTGGTGGAGGCGGTGGCCGATCCGCGGACGCATCGCTATTCGGTGAGCAAGGGGATCCCGGGCCTGCGCCGGGCGTTGGCTGCGTATTACGATCGCCGGTTCAACGTGAAGCTGGATCCGGAGACGGAGGTGGTGGCCACGCTAGGGTCAAAAGAGGGGCTCGCCAATCTGGCGGCTGCGATCACCAGCCCGGGCGACACGATCCTGGTGCCGAACCCCTCCTACCCCATTCACCAGTTCGGCTTCATCATTGCGGGCGCCTCGGTGCGCAGCATCCCTGCGACGCCGGACGATGACATGCTGGAGGCGCTGGACAAGGCGGTGCGCCATTGCGTGCCGAAGCCCACGGCGCTGATCGTGAACTTTCCGTCCAATCCCACCGCCTATCTGGCCGATCTGCATTTCTACCGGAAGATCGTGGCGTTCTGCCGGAGGCACGAAATCTGGATCATGTCCGATCTGGCGTATTCGGAGATCTATTTCGGGGACGCGGTGCCGCCCTCCATCCTGGAAGTGGAGGGTGCGAAGGACATCGCGGTGGAGTTCACTTCGCTGTCCAAAACCTATTCCATGCCGGGCTGGCGCATGGGGTTTGCGGCGGGCAATCCTCGGTTGATCGACGCACTGACGCGGATGAAGTCCTATCTCGACTATGGCGCGTTCGCACCGATCCAGATCGCCGCGACCGCGGCGCTGAACGGGCCGCAGGACTGCGTGGCCGAGATGCGCACCCTCTACCGGGACCGGCGGGACGTGCTGATCAAGGGTCTGCATGCGGCTGGCTGGAACGTGCCGAGCCCAGAGGGCTCGATGTTCGCCTGGGCGCCGATTCCTGAGAGGTTCGCGCATCTTGGTAGCGTCGAGTTCTCCAAGCTGTTGCTAGCGCGCGCCCAGGTGGCGGTGGCGCCAGGCATCGGCTTTGGTGAGCACGGCGACACCCATGTGCGCATCGCGCTCGTGGAGAACACGCATCGCCTGCGCCAGGCGCTGCGCAACATCCGCGCCTTCCTGCAGCAGGACAACGCGTCCCCGGCCGATCCGCAGATGGAGCCGGCACAATGACGCCGCTGCGCGTCGGTCTCGCGGGCCTCGGCACGGTCGGTGGCGGCGTGATCGCAATGCTGCGTGGCAATGCCGAGATCGTGGCCGCCCGCGCGGGGCGCGAGGTGGTGGTGACGGCGGTGTCGGCGCGGGACCGCACGCGCGATCGCGGCTTCTCGGTCGCGGGCCTGACCTGGCACGAGGATTCCGCGGCGTTGGTCGTGGACCCGTCAGTGGATGTGGTGGTGGAGGTGATGGGCGGATCCGAAGGGCCGGCCCGCGCACTGGTGGAAGGCGCTCTTGCCGCCGGCAAGCCGGTCGTCACGGCCAACAAGGCGCTGCTGGCGATCCATGGCGCGGCCCTTGCGGCGCTGGCCGAGCGCACCGGCACCAGCCTTGCGTTCGAGGCTGCGGTGGCCGGCGGCATTCCGGTCATCAAGGCGTTGCGCGAGGGGCTCGCGGGCAACCGCATCTCCCGCGTGCTGGGCATTCTCAACGGCACCTGCAACTACATCCTTACGGTGATGCGTGAGCAGGGCAGTGACTTCGCTGAGGTGCTGGCCGACGCCCAGCGCCTGGGTTACGCCGAAGCCGACCCGGCATTCGACGTGGATGGGATCGACGCCGCCCACAAGCTTGCGATCCTTGCCGCCCTGGCGTTCGGTCGCCCGGTCGCGTTCGATGCGGTGCATGTCGAGGGCATTCGGTCGATCACTGCCCTGGATATCGCGTTCGCCCGCGAAATCGGCTACCGCATCAAGCTGCTCGGCATCGCGCGTCACGGCGAGGATGGCATCGCAGCCCGCGTGCATCCCTGCCTGGTGCCCGAGGCCTCCCCGCTTGCGCGGGTAGACGGCGTGTTCAACGCGGTGGTGGCGGAAGGCGATTTCGTCGGCCGCGTGATGCTGGAGGGCCGTGGCGCCGGCGCCGGGCCCACCGCATCCGCCGTGGTCGCCGACCTGATCGACATCGCGCGCGACCGGTTCACCCCGGTCTGGGGCGCCGGCCAGGCGCTGCTGTCGCAGGTGCCGTCCGTGCCGATGGAGCGCCACGCCGGCGCCTATTACCTGCGCCTGATGGTGGAGGACCGCCCCGGCGTGATCGCCGACGTGACGGCCGCGTTGCGCGATGCCGGCGTGTCGCTGTCGAGCATGCTGCAGCGCGGACGCTCCGCCGGCGGCGCCGTGCCGGTGGTGCTGGTGACGCATGACACGACCGAAAGCGCGATGCGCGCGGCCCTGGCCCGTATCGCAGCCCTCGACAGCGTGACCGAGCCGCCCGCCATGATCCGCATCGAACACGGCTAAGGAGACCATCCCATGTCCACTGTCAGCGTCGTTGAATCCAAGACCGATCGCAATCTCGCCATGGAGCTGGTCCGGGTCACCGAGGCGGCTGGGCTTGCGGCCTCGCGCTGGATGGGGCTCGGCAAGAAGAACGAGGCAGACGGTGCCGCGGTGGAAGCCATGCGCCGCGCCTTCGACAGCGTGGCGATCGACGGCACGGTGGTGATCGGCGAGGGCGAGATGGACGAGGCGCCGATGCTGTATATCGGCGAGAAGGTGGGGCAGGGCGGCCCTGAGATGGATATCGCCGTCGATCCGCTGGAGGGCACCACTCTCACCGCCAAGGGCGGCCCGAACGCCATGGCTGTGCTCGCCTTGGCCGAGCGCGGCAACTTCCTACACGCGCCGGACATCTACATGGACAAGATCGCCGTGGGCGGCGGGCTGCCGCAGGGCGTTGTTGATTTGGACGCGACAGTGACCGAGAACCTGCGCAACCTGGCGCTGGCCAAGAAGGTCGATATCTCGGACCTCACGCTGTGCATCCTCGATCGCGACCGCCACAAGGAGATCATCGCAAAGACCCGCGAGGCCGGCGCGCGCATCATCCTGATCAGCGACGGCGACGTGGCCGGCGTGATCGCCACCGCCATGGCCGAGAGCGGCATTGACATCTTCATGGGCATCGGCGGCGCGCCGGAGGGTGTGCTGGCGGCGGCGGCATTGCGCTGCGTGGACGGCCAGATGCAAGGCCGGCTGATCTATGAGGACGACGACCAGCGCGCCCGCGCCACCGCCATGGGCATCGCCGATCCAGACAAGAAATATGCGGTCCATGAGATGGCCAAGGGTGACGTGATGTTCGCCGCCACAGGCGTGACATCGGGCAACCTGCTGCGCGGCGTGCGCCGCAGCCCGCACGGCGCTGTGACGCATTCGATGATCATGCGCAGCAAGTCCGGCACGATCCGGTTCATCGAGGCGCATCACAATTTCAGCACGAAGACCTGGGCAAAGAACTGAGCGGCAAAGAACTGAGCGGCAAAGAACTGAGCGGCAAAGACCTGAGCGCGATCAGGGATTTCGCGGCGCTCAGCCTCTCTGGCCGGCGGTGGGTCTGGCAGGAGAGCCACGCCCGCCAGGTGGCCGCGATCGCCCAGCGTCTCGCCCTGCCGGAGATCGTGGCGCGGCTGCTGGCGATCCGCGGGCTGGACCCTGAGACCGCTGGGGATTTCCTCGATCCCAGCCTGCGTGCGCTGATGCCCGATCCGTCCTGCCTCACCGACATGGACGCGGCGGCGGACCGGCTGGCAGGGGCGGTGCGCCGAGGCGAGACGGTGGGCGTGTTCGGCGATTACGACGTGGACGGCGCATGCAGCGCTGCCGTGATTGCGCTGTTCCTGCGCGGCCTCGGCTGCCCCGTGCTGACTCATGTGCCGGACCGCATGACCGAGGGCTACGGCCCGAACGCGGCGGCGCTGGCGGGGCTCGCTGCGCGGGGGGCGACACTGGTGGTGTGCGTGGATTGCGGCACCGCGGCGGCCGCGATCCTGGCCACGCTCGCGGGATCGGCCGATGTGATCGTGCTCGACCATCACGCAGCCCAGGGCGACCTGCCGCGCATCGCCGCTATGGTGAACCCCAACCGGCCCGACTGCACCTCCGGCCTGCGCAGCCTGTGCGCTGCCGGCGTGGCGTTCATGGCGGTGGTGGCGGCCCAGCGGGCGCTGCGCCGCACCGGCCATTTCGCGCAGACCCCGGAGCCCGATCTCAAGGAGATGCTCGATCTCGTGGCCTTGGCCACGGTGTGCGACGTGATGCCGCTGACGGGCCTCAACCGCGCCTTCGTCACCCGTGGCCTGCAGGTGCTGGGCAGGCGTGGCCGTCCGGGCCTGGCCGCCCTGCTGGAGGTGGCGAAGGTGGTGGAGCTGCCGACCGCCATGAGCCTTGGTTGGGCACTGGGGCCGCGCATCAACGCCGCTGGCCGCATCAGCCAGGCCGATCTGGGCCTGCGGCTGCTGCTGGCCGAGGACGAGATCCAGGCCCGCAGCCTGGCTGCCACGCTCGATTCAGTGAACCGCACCCGCCAGATAGTGGAGGCGGAGATGCTGGACGCCGCCATGCTCCAGGCCGAGGCGCAGCTTTCAGGCGGGCATGCCACGGTCCTGGTATCCGGCTCGCACTGGCATCCCGGCGTGGTAGGGATCGTGGCGGGCCGCATCAAGGAGCGGTTCAATCGTCCGGCCTGCGTGGCGGCCCTGGCGGACGGTATGGCCAAGGGCTCGGGTCGTTCGGTGCCGGGGATCGATCTGGGGGCTGCGATCATCGCAGCGCGCGCCCACGGCCTGCTTTCCAGCGGCGGCGGCCACGCCATGGCGGCAGGCTTCGGCCTGCCGGAGCCAGGGCTTGCCGCATTTCATGCCTTCCTCGACGACCGTCTGGCCTCCGCGGCGCTGCTGCCGTCCGCGGCCGAGCTCGTGATCGAAGGCGGCCTGTCAGTGCCCGGCTGCACGTTGGAGCTGGCGCGCGACATCGCAAGACTTGCCCCGTTCGGGCCGGGCAATGCCGAGCCTGTGCTGGTGTTGGCCGGCGTGCGCGTGGCGCATGCCGAAAGGATCGGGAAGGAGGGGGCAACGATCCGCGCGCAGCTCGAGGGCGCGTTGGGCGGCCGAGTGAAGGCGCTGCTGTTCCGCGCCGAAGGCCGGCTCGCCGAGACGCTGCTCGCGCGCACCGGCGAGCCGCTGGACGTTGCCGGCCATCTACGCAGCGAGACATGGAACGGGCGGGAGAGCGTGGGTTTTATGATCCGCGACGCGGCCGTGGTGCGTCTGGCTTGACCGGTGCCCAAGGCTCGGCTACCCACGCTCCCTGT
>CAIQQQ010000150.1 GCA_903873995.1 uncultured Rhodospirillales bacterium | reverse complement strand
CAGGAATTCGCCTTGCGAATTTCTGGCGCGGGACACTAGAGCCTCATCACGTCACTGCGCGCCGGACCGAAAATCGCTCCTCCCGCCACACGCCGCTCGCCAGAACATCGGCCAACACCCAGACCGCGTCCCACAGATCCACATAGCGCGTGTAAAGCGGCGTCATACCGAAGCGCAGCACATCCGGCGCGCGGAAATCGCCGATTACGCCACGCTCGATCAGGACCTGCATCACGGCGTAGGCCTGCGGATGCGACAGGCTGATCTGGCTGCCGCGTGCGGCCATCGGCGTGACCAGCGCCACGTCCAGCCCGGCCTGCGCCACCAGGTTCGTGAACACTTCGCCCATGTGCAGCGACTTACGGCGCACCAGGCCGAGATCGGCGCAGAGCGCGATATCGACACCCACCTCCAGCGCCGACAGGCTGATCACCGGCGGCGTGCCGACCACCGCGCGGACCACGCCGTGCGCCGGGCGATAGCCGGGCTCGAACGCGAAGGGGGCTGCGTGGCCGAGCCAGCCGGTGATCGGGTAGCGCATCTCCGCCTGCAGCCTGGGGGCCACATACAAAAACGCCGGCGCACCAGGCCCGCCGTTGAGGAACTTGTAGCCGCAGCCCACAGCCAGATCGACATCGAGCGCGCCAAGCTCCACTGGAAGCGCGCCTGCCGAATGCGCGAGATCCCAGATCACCAGCGCGCCGGCGTGGTGCGCCGCCTTCGTGATCTCCGCCATGTCGAGCAGGTGGCCGGTGTGGTAGTTCACCTGCGTCAGCATCACCACCGCCACATCCGGCCCGATCGCGCCCAGGATGTCATCCGGCGCCACCGTGCGCAGCGTGTGTCCGCGGCCTAGAAGGTCTGCGAGGCCTTCGGCGATGTAAAGATCGGTCGGGAAGTTGCCGGCCTCCGACAGGATCACCCGCCGCTCCGGCCGCATGCGCAAGGCGGCAGACAGCAGCTTGAAGATGTTCACGCTGGTGCTGTCCGCCACCATCACGCTGCCCTGGGCGGCACCGACCAGCCGCGCGATCTTGTCGCCCACACGTGCCGCCAGATCGATCCAGCCATGGTCGTTCCAGCTGCGGATCAGGCCCGTGCCCCATTCCTGCGACACCACGGATGCGATCCGCGCGGGGGCCGCCGCCGGCAGCGGGCCCAGCGAGTTGCCGTCCAAATAGATCACGCCGTCCGGCAGATCGAACAGGGCGCGCATGTCGGACAGGGCATCCGCCGCGTCCATCGCTGCGAGGTCGTCTCGGGTCATCGTCGGGCTCCGCGCAGGAAAGAAGATGGGCTAGACTACAGAAAACTGACCGGATCGATATCCACATCCACCCGCACGCCGGCGGACACCGGCACCATCGCCGTCCAGGCGCGCAGGAGCCGCTGGACCTGCACGTCACGCTCGGCCTTCAGCAGCAGGCGGCGACGATGGCGGCCGCGCAGCAGGGCGAGCGGCGCGGGAGCCGGACCGAGCACCACCACGCCTTCGGCGGCGGGCGCTGTGATGCCCAGGGCGCGCGCGGTGGCGTCCGCCGCTTCTGCCGTGTCGGCGCTGACGATAAGGGCTGCGAGGCGGCCGTAAGGAGGCCAGTGGCCGGGGCGGCGCTGGGCCTGCTCGCTGGCGCGGAACGCCGCGATGTCGCCGAGGCGCAGCGCCTGCATCACCGGATGCTCTGGGGTGAAGGTCTGCAGCAGCACCTGGCCCGGCGCTTCCGCGCGCCCGGCGCGGCCCGAGACCTGGTGGAGCAGCTGCACCGTGCGTTCCGCCGCGCGCAGATCGCCGCCGGCGAGTCCAAGATCGGCATCCACCACGCCGACCAATGTGAGATGCGGGAAATGCCAGCCCTTCGCCACGATCTGCGTGCCGATCACAAGGTCGATCACGCGCGCCGCCACCGCCCGCGCCGCCT
>CAIQQQ010000149.1 GCA_903873995.1 uncultured Rhodospirillales bacterium | reverse complement strand
CGAGTGCGATCACCGTGAGGTTGGGCAGCAGCACGGCGCGCCGCACGATCTCCGCCGTGTCCGCCATCTGCGGGATGACGCGGGCCGAGACGAAGCTGCCGACCTCGATCTCGCGTACGCCGGAGGCGGCCATGGCGGCGATCCAGCGGGTCTTGACGGCGGTTGGCATCCGGCTCCGCGCCATCTGCAACCCGTCACGCGGACCCACCTCGCACACGGTCACGAACTCGGACATTCTGGTTCTCCTTCGTCATAGCCCGCCCATGTGTCCAGGGTGACAAGTTCGGGTTGTGACGGCAACTGCTGGCCTGCTGGGTGTGCTGCACCGAAACATGTGGCACAGAGGTGTCGCCCCGGTCTCCCGCCGCTTGCTGGCCGCGATCGCAAAACGAGGTTTTCATATGCGTCTTGCCCTTGCCCTCGCAGCTCTCGTGCTTGGATCGCTTCCGGCCGCAGCCCAGTTCGGACCCGGCGGTCCGCCGGCGGTGGGCGTGGTGGCGGCGGCCAAACGCCCGGTGATCGAAACCAACGAGTTCGTGGGCCGCGTGCTGGCGATCGACAAGGTCGACATCGTCGCCCGCGTGACCGCCTTCATCGAGGAGCGCGCCTTCACTGAAGGGGCCGAGGTCGAAAAAGGCGCGCTGCTGTATCGCCTGGAGCGCGCCCCGTTCGAGGCCGATCTTCTGGCAAAGCAGGCCACCGTGCAGCAGCAGCAGGCGCTGCTGCGCAACGCCACCATCGTGCTCGGCCGCGCCAACGCGCTGCTCAATGGGCCGGCCGGCCAGCGCAGCAGCGTCGATGACGCCGAGGCGCAGCGCGCGAGCCAGGCGGCCCTGCTGCTGGGCGCGCAGGCGCAGCTTCGCCAGTCGCAGATCAATCTCGACTACACCGAGATCCGCTCGCCGGTGACCGGCAAGATCGCCCGCTCGACCGTCTCGGCCGGCAACGTGGTGAGCCCCACCACCGGCGCGTTGACGACGGTGGTCAGCCAGGACCCGATGTATGTGATCTTCCCGGTGTCGCTCCGCGCGGCCCTCGACCTGCGCAACCGCTATGCCGACAAGGGCGGCTTCTCCGCCGTCGTGATCAGGCTGAGGCTGCCGGACGGCAAGCTCTATCCGATCGCGGGCAAGCTCGACTACGTCGATCCGTCCGTGGCGCAGAACACCGACACGGTGAACCTGCGCGCCCGCATCGCCAACCCGCTGCGATCGGGCACCAAGCCCGGTGAGCCCGGCAACCGTGAGCTGGTGGACGGTTCGTTCGTCACCGTGACCGTGCAGGGCGTGCAGCCGGTGGAGGCGCTGGTGGTGCCGCGCTCGGCGGTGCTGTCGGACCAGCAGGGCAATTTCGTCTACATCGTTGACGGCGAGAAGAAGGTGCAGGTGCGCCGCCTCGTCCTTGGCCAGTCAACGCCGGACACAGCGGTGATCCTTTCGGGCATCTCCGCGGGCGACAATGTGATCGTCGAGGGGCTGCAGCGGGTCAGGCCCGGGGTCACGGTGAACCCGGGACCCGCGGGTGCTGCGCCCGGAGTTCCCCCTACCGCACCGCAAGGCTGAGACGATGTTCTCGGATGTTTTCGTCGATCGGCCGCGCATGGCCATCGTCATTGCCATCGTCACGACGATGGCGGGTCTGATCGCGCTGACGCAGATCGCGGTTAGCCAGTTCCCGGACATTGTGCCGCCCACGGTGCAGGTGACCACCCGCTACCCCGGCGCTTCGGCGGCCGTTGTCGAGGCGACCGTGGCCCAGCCGCTGGAGGCGCAGGTCAACGGCGCTGACAGGATGCTCTACATGAAGTCCAACTCCGCCAACGACGGCAGCTACACGCTGACCGTGACGTTTGCGCTGGGCACCAATCCGGACATCAACACCGTCAACGTCAACAACCGGGTCCAGTCGGCCCTGTCCAAGCTGCCGGCCGAGGTGCAGCGCAACGGTGTGACGGTGGCCAAGCGCAGTTCCGCCATCCTGGAGTTCCTGCAGTTCTATAGCGAGGGCGGCAAGCAGACCCCGCTTTTCGTGTCCAACTACGTGACCATCAACGTGCTTGATGCGATCAGCCGCGTGCCCGGCGTGGGCCAGGCGTCGCTGATCGGCGCACTCGACTACTCGATGCGCATCTGGTTTGATACAGACCGGCTGATCGGCCTTGGTCTAGCCCCGTCTGACATCATCACGGCGATCCAGAGCCAGAACATCCAGGCGCCGGTGGGCCGGATCGGCGCCAGGCCCACCGATGATGCGACGTCGTTTCAGATCAACCTGCAGACCAAGGGCCGCCTCGTCACACCCGAGGAGTTCGGCAACATCCTGGTGCGCGCCAATCCGGACGGTTCGGTGCTGCGTGTCCGCGACGTCGCGCGGATCGAGCTGGGGGCTGCAACGCAGGACACCGAAAGCCGGCTGAACGGCAACCCGGCGGTGACGATGGCGATCTATCTCTCGCCCGGCGCCAACGCGGTGGCGACGGCCAAGCGCGTCAACGCTGCGCTGGATCATCTCGCCGAGCGGTTTCCGGACGGGATGAAGAAGATCATCTTCTACGACAGCTCCACCTTCGTGACCGACACGATCAACGAGGTCATCAAGACGCTGATCGAGGCGTTCGTGCTGGTGGTGGCCGTGGTGTTCCTGTTCCTCGGTTCGGTCCGCGCCACGATCATCCCGCTGGTGGCCGTGCCGGTTTCGCTGATCGGCACGTTCGCGGTCCTTCTCGCACTCGGCTATTCCGCCAACACCGTCTCGCTTTTGGCCATGGTGCTCGCGATCGGCATCGTGGTGGATGACGCGATCGTCGTCGTCGAGAACGTCGAACGCGTGATGGAGGAGGAGCCGGAGCTGACGCCGCAGCAGGCCACCAAAAAGGCGATGGGCCAGATCACCGGGCCGATCATTGCCATCACCCTCGTGCTGCTATCCGTGTTCGTGCCGATCGGTTTCATTCCCGGCATTTCCGGCCAGCTGTTCCGCCAGTTCGCTGTGACGATCTCGGTTGCCATGCTGATCTCGGCCACCAACGCGCTCACCCTCTCGCCGGCCTTGTGCGGTGTGTTCCTGCGCCATTCCGGGCCGCGAAAGGGGATCATGGGCCGCGTGTCGCGCGGGATAGACTGGGTGCGTGATGGGTATGGCAACATCGTTGCCCGCCTGCTGCGCCTGTCGGCTCTGGCGCTGGTGCTGGTCGGGGTGTTCGGCGCAGGCGCCGGCCTACTGGCGCTGCGCACGCCTGGCGCCTTCCTGCCGGAGGAGGACCAGGGCGCGTTCTTCGTGTTCGCGCAGCTGCCGGATGGCGCCTCCGTCTCGCGCACGCGCGAGGTGGCCAAACGGGTGGAGCAGGTGCTGCTGAACACGCCGCAGGTGACGAACACGCTGGCCATCGTCGGGTTCTCGCTGCTCGACGGCGGCGCGCAGAGCAACTCGGCCTTTCTCGTTGGCCGCCTTAAGCCGTTCGCCGATCGCACCGCGGTGCAGGACCGGGTTCAGGCGGTCATCGGGCGCGTGTTCGGCGCCGTGTCCCAGATCCGGGAGGCGGCGGTGTTCCCTGTCAATTTGCCGCCGATCATCGGCCTTGGCAACGGCTCGGGCTTTGAATACCAGCTGCAGAACCTCGAAGGCCGCGAGCCGGTTGAGATGGGGTCCGCGATGGGTGGGCTGGTGGGCGCGGCCAACGCCGACCCGCGGTTGGCGCGGGTGTTCTCGACCTTCACCGCCTCCACCCCCTCGCTCTATCTGGATATCGACCGTGACAAGGCGCAGTCGGTGGGGCTGGCAATCACCGATGTGTTCCAGGCGCTGCAGGCCACCTTGGGAGGCATCTATGTCAACGACTTCAACCTGTATGGCCGCACCTGGCAGGTGAACATCCAGGGCGAGGCGAAGGATCGTGCCGATATCGGCGACATCTTCCGCATCTTCATCCGCAACAAGACCGGCACCATGGTGCCGCTGCGCTCAATCGCCGATATCCGCATCGTGCTCGGGCCGCAGACGATCAGCCGCTTCAACAACTACCGCTCCATCACCGTGAACGGCTCGCCCGGCGCTGGTATCTCCTCGGGCGTGGCGCTGGGCGCTATGGCGGAGCTTTCCAAGAAGGTGCTGCCACAGGGCTACGATTTCGAATGGACCGGCACGGCCTACCAGGAGATACAGGCGGCAGGCCAGACCGGCCCGATCCTCGCGCTCGCGGTGCTGTTCGCCTATCTGTTCCTGGTGGCGCTGTATGAAAGCTGGGTGATTCCGATTCCGGTGCTTCTGTCCGTCTCGGTGGGCCTGCTCGGGTCGTTCGTGGGGCTGACCATCGCATCGAGCCCGCTGAACCTTTACGGCCAGGTTGGCCTCGTGGTGCTGATCGCGCTCGCGGCAAAGAACGGCATTCTGATCATCGAGTTCGCCAAGGACCGGCGCGAGGCCGGGCTCGGCATCAGCGAGGCAGCCGCGCTCGGCGCCAAGACGCGGTTCCGCGCGGTGATGATGACGTCGATCGCCTTCATCCTCGGCCTTTATCCGCTGGTGACGGCGCAGGGGGCTGCGATGCTGTCGCGCCGCTCGGTCGGCCTGCCGGTGTTCGCGGGCATGATCGCGGCGAGCACCATCGGCATCTTCATGATCCCGATGCTCTACGTCACGTTCCAGACGACCCGGGAATGGGCCAAGGGCAAACTCGGCATGAAGCCGCCCGGTCAGGCTCATCCGCCCGCTCATTGAACGAAGCTGCTGCCATACCCCTTGGCGGCGGCGTGATTCGTCGTAACTTGAGTGAAAGCTCGCTGCCATCTGGAGATATCCGCCATGACCAAGTTCGGCCTCGCCCAATCCGTCCGCCGCGTCGAGGATCCGCGCCTGCTCAAGGGAGACGGCTCCTACACCGATGACATGCAGGTTTCCGGCGAGCTGCACGGCATTGTGCTGCGCAGCCCGCATGCGGCGGCAAAGATCGTGTCCATGAACACCGACGCCGCCAAGGCGATGCCGGGCGTGGCCGGCGTCTACACCAGCGCCGATCTCGATGCGGACGACATCGGCGAGCTGCCTTGCCTGGCACTCATCAAGAACCGGGACGGCAGCGACATTCAGAACCCCGGCCACCCCATCCTGGCCCGCGGCGCCGTGCGCCATGCCGGCGATCCGGTGGCGTTCATCGTGGCCGAGACGATCGAGGCCGCGCGTGACGCCGCCGAGGCGATCGAGATCGACTACGACGTGCTACCCTCCGTCACCGACCTCGCGATCGCCAACCAGGACGGTGCCCCGCAGGTGTGGGACAGCGTGGCCCATAACCAGGTGTTTGACTGGGATATCGGCTCGAAGGACGAGACCGACGCGCAGTTCGCCAAGGCCGCCCATGTCACCCGCCTCACGGTCGTGAACAACCGCATTGTCGTCGCATCCATGGAAGCGCGCGCCGCCGTTGCCATCTTTGACGCCGAGACGCAGCGCTTCACGCTCCGCACCAACACCCAGGGCGGCTGGCTGCTCAAGCGCGTGCTGGGTGAGATGATCTTCAAGACCGGCCAACCCAGCTTTCGCGTGATCACGCCCGATGTCGGCGGCGGCTTCGGCATGAAGCTGTTCGTCTATGCCGAACATGCCCTCACCTGCTACGCCGCGCGCAAGCTGGGCCGGCCGGTGAAGTGGGCGTCTGAGCGCTCCGAGGCGTTCCTGTCGGACACCCATGGCCGCGACAACATCACGCTTGGTGAGCTGGCGCTCGACGCCGAGGGCCATCTGCTGGCGTTGCGCACCCGCAATGTGGCCAACATGGGCGCGTATCTGTCCAACTTCGCGCCCTTCATCCCGACCGGTGCCGGCACCGGCGTGCTCGCGAGCGTCTATGGCTTCAAGGCCGTCTATGCCAACGTGATCGGGCTGTTCACCAACACCGTGCCGGTGGACGCCTATCGCGGCGCCGGCCGGCCGGAGAGCAACTACCTCGTCGAACGCCTGATCGACGCCGCGGCCCGTGAAATGGGCATCGATCGCGTTGAGATCCGCCGCAAGAACATGGTTCTGCCCGAGGCGATGCCGCACAAGACGCCTGTCGGCAAGCTGTATGACTCTGGCGATTTCCGTATCGTGCTGGATGCCGCTCTGGAGAAGAGCGATTGGGCCGGCTTCGAGGCCCGCCGCGCCGAGAGCGCCGCGCGCGGCAAGCAGCGCGGTATCGGCCTCGCCTACTACCTTGAGGCCACCGGTGGTGCTCCGACCGAGCGCGCCGAGATCCGCTTTGCCGAGGACGGCTTCATCGACGTGTTCGTGGGCACCCAGTCCACCGGGCAGGGCCATGAGACCGCCTATGTGCAGCTCACCGTCGATCAGCTCGGCGTCGATCCGTCCAAGATCCGCATCCGCCAGGGCGACACCGACACGATTCCCGTCGGCGGCGGCACCGGCGGTGCGCGCAGCCTTTACTCCGAAGGCCAGGCCATTCTGCTGACCGCCGGCACCGTCATTGAAAAGGGCCGCCAGGCCGCCGCTGAGGTTCTTGAGGCCGCGGCCGTGGACATCGAGTTCGACGCCGGCCGTTTCGCCATCGCCGGCACCGATCGCGGCATCGATCTCGCCGTGCTCGCCGTTCAGCAGCGCAAGCGGGCCGATGCCGGCGAAGACGTGATCACGCTCGACGCCGCCGAGGTGGCCGAGATCAAGAGCCACACCTTCCCCAACGGCTGCCACATTGCGGAGGTTGAGATCGATCCCGAAACCGGCATGACAGATGTCAAGCGCTACATCGTGATGGACGACGTGGGCAAGGCCGTGAACCCGATGATCGTGCGCGGCCAGGTGCATGGCGGCGTCGCCCAGGGCCTCGGCCAGGCCGTGCTTGAAAACACCGCCTACGACACCGAAAGCGGCCAGCTCCTCGCTGGCTCCTTCATGGACTACGCCCTCCCCCGCGCCGATGACCTCCCCGACATCGAGGTCGACTTCGTGGAAGTTCCCTGCCTCTCAAATCCGCTCGGCGTCAAAGGCGCGGGCGAAGCCGGCGCCGTCGGCAGCCCGCCCGCCGTCATCAACGCCATCGTCGACGCCCTCACCCCCGTCGGCGTCACCCACGTCGACATGCCCGCCACCCCAGAGCGGCTGTGGAAGGCGATAAGCGAAGCGAAGGCAGCGTAAGAGCCGGGCTCTGCCCGGACCCGCCAAGGGGCCGAGCCCCTTGGAACCTCGTAAGTTTAAGAGTTCGGTCTCATGAGAAAGGGGCATACCCGACGGGTCGATGCATCCGTTAGGTTTGCTCCCTTATCATGAGACCGAAAAGCTAGAGTCCCGCACCAGAAATTCGCAAGGAGAATTCCTGGTAAAGCGGGCCACTAACCTATTGT
>CAIQQQ010000148.1 GCA_903873995.1 uncultured Rhodospirillales bacterium | reverse complement strand
CAGGAATTCGCCTTGCGAATTTCTGGCGCGGGACACTAGCGCATAGCCCTGGCCTTTCTTGGTTCACGCCCTCACTGCACCGCGGGGCAGTGGAAGTCTTGGAGCTGGGTTCGGATGAAGGGGTTCATCGGTCCGCTCACCGCGAGGTCGAACACGACCTGCCGGTCGGCCAGCTTGAACACGGCCTGGGTGTGGCCTGGGGCTTGGGCAGGTTGCAGGCGGGCGCGGTCGAACATGCGAAATATCGACCAGACGCCCTGGTCTGACAGATCGGAAGGTCCGGTGGCGGGTTTGGGTTCGAACGCGATAAGCGACCCGCCACTGTGGTTTGGCGGCGGCCAGGTGATCTGGGCGGCGCGCGGGGGGGCACGGTTGGCGATGATGTCCACGCCGTCCAGCCGGAGCCCGGCGGCCTTGGCGCCGGGATCGATGGAGACGGGTGCCACGTCGAGCCGCAGGGTGGGGGTGGCGCTGGAATCAGCAAAAAAGGTGTCACGGATCATGGCGGCGCGCTGGAACTGCGTCACGTCGTCTTGGGAAATTGGGGGTGGCGTGCCGTCCGGCGGCTGGAGACGCCAGGTGCTGCCGGTGGTTGCGACATAGGAGCGCAGCTGCGTGTTGAAGAAGCCATCGAGCAGGCCGCCCGGGGCGAAGAGCCGGGCGAAGTCGTCAAGCGACATGTCCTGGGCGGCAGTGCGGTCGAACGGATAGTGGCCTTTGAGTGCTGCGGCACAGGCCTGGGCCGGTCCGCCGGGGCCGTTATAGGCGGCGACGATCTGTTGCTTGGGGCTGCCGCTGCGCAAGGCGGTCGCGCCGTCAACGATGGCCAGCAGCCATCGCTGCAGCGGCTGCGGCTGGCGCACTGCCTCACCGCGCAGCGCCACGGCTGGGTCGTTGCCGGCGAAGATGGGCGCGGGGGTGCCGATGGGGGCCGCGGCCATCTTGGCCAGCAATTGCTGAAGGTCGTACAGCGCCTGCAGTGGCTGATCGATCGGCGCGCCGGCGCCGTCTCCCATCAAGGTGCGCAGCCCCTGGAAGTGTGCGTCGACGGCGCTGCCGGGCGGCCGGGCGGGCGATGCGTCGGCCACGGCAGGCGCGAGGGCAAACACGCCCTGAAACTTTGCCGCGGTGTCGGCGGACTGCGAGGGATTGGGCTGGGCTGACTTTGCCTGGGCGTCGGCGGATTTGGCGAGTGAGACCTGTGCTGCCACGCTGCTCAACAGATTGCGCACTGGGGAATATTGCGAGGACAGGATATAAAGATCCTGTGCTGCCTGGGTGAGGCTGCGCAATGGTGCGGCGTTCAGGTCGGCCAGCATCTTATCCCAGATGTCGATGTAGTCGGCTTCGTAGAGAGCCACGACGTCGTGCTGCAGAGCGGCGATCTCAGGTCCGTTGGGGTCGATCTCCTCACGCCGGCCGAGCACCCAACCTTCGGCGGCGATGCTGCGCGTGGCGGCCGGTAGCGAGGGCAGCAGCACGGTCCGGAACCCTGGCTGGGTGAACAGGCCGGGGATGCCCTCACTTAACGGCTTGCCGGAGGCGCGCAGGAACAGGCGCGCACCCGCAGGCCCGAGCGCCTCGCTGGGTCGCCATGGGGAAAGACGCTGGGCGGCGGCAGACGGCTTGATGCGGGCATAGACACGCTGGGCCAGCGGGATCTTACCGAAGGCGAGGCGAGCCTGCGTCACCAATTCTCCGTCCAGCGAGACCTGCGGCAGCGCGTCCGACAGCAGGGCTTCCAGATGGCGGGCGAGCGTTTCGCGCAGCGGCGCCATGCCAGGGCCGGGATAGGCGATCTGCCAGTCGAGCTGCGTCCAGTCGCGCACAAGGTCACGGTCGAGCGGACCGGCGCTGCCCAGCATCAGGTAGATGCGGGTGGCTTCGTAGAGGAAATCCGGCCGGTTGAAGTTGCCGCGCATCTGCGCTTCGAGCCGCCACAGCAGGCGTGGCAGCAAGGCGCGTTCGAGCGCATGGCGGTAGACGATACGGGCAGAGGCGGCGAGCTTGTCGCCCTGCTCCAGGCCGAGACCCAGAAGCGACGGGCTGGCCGAAACCGGGTGTTCCTCGCCATACGGCAAGGCGCGGGCCTGGTCGAGCAGCGGGGCGAGGCGCTGCAGATCGGCATCGGCCACGGGATCGAGCGGCAGCGCCGAGGCGGCCTGTTCATAGGCGGCCAGGGATGCGGCCACCGTCTCGATTTGGGTGGTTTCGGCGGATTGGCGGGTCCAGAGCACGGCACCGGAGGCCAGCACCACAAGCACGGCCACGGAGATGCCTGCGAGGCGCATAAGGGATGCACGCTTGCGCGCTTCCGGATTGTCCGACACCAGCATGGCCTCGCCGAAGATCACCCGGGTCAGGAGGCTGCCAAGGAAGTAGCTGCGTCCGGCCTCGGGCCGCAGGCTGGGGGCGCGGCGCTGGTCCACGCCGAAGGTGCGGCTGAGTGCGCCGGTCAGACGGTCGATCGGCGTGCCTTCCTGCGTCCCGGAGGTGAGATAGGCGCCGCGCAGAAGGGGGGTGGGTCCGGCTATGGCCCCTGGGGCAGCGCCGAACGCCTCCTCCAGGAACGCCATCAGGGGTTGGGCGAGGCTTGCCACCTGGGTCGGAAAGCCCGCGATCAACGCCCGGCGCTCGGGGCCCCGCTCGGCCTGCAGACGGGCGAACAGGCGGCGGTCGAGTCGTTCGGCGAGGGCTGCGAACCCAGCGGCGAATTGCGCCACAGCACCTTGGTCGTCCTTGCGGCGCTCGAAGGTGATGCCCCAGACCTGGTTGCGGGTCTCGCGGTCCAAATCGTCGAAGAACTCGGTGAAGCCTGCGATCAGGTCGCTTTTGGTGAACATGGCGTAGACCGGGAGGCGGATGCCGAGCTTGGTTTCGAGCTCGGCCACGCGGGCGCGGATGGCCCGGGCGTGGCCTGACCGCTCGGCGGGGGGCGCGGTCGCGATGTCGTTGAGCGCGATCGCCACGATCACGCCGTTCAAGGGCTGGCGCGGGCGGGTGCGCTTGAGCAGACCGAGAAACGCTTCCCAGCCGGCGCGATCGATGTTGGCGTCCGAATCCTGGGTGGTGTAGCGCCCGGCGGTGTCGATCATCACCGCGTCCTCGGTGAACCACCAGTCGCATAGCCTGGTGCCGCCGATGCCGGCGACCGCCCCCTGCCCCATTTCGGCCGCCAGCGGGAAGTTGAGCCCGGCGTTGAGCAGGGCCGTGGTCTTGCCCGAGCCTGGCGGGCCGATGATGGCGTACCACGGTTGCTCATACAGATAGCCCTTGGCGCCGCGCTTCTGCTTCAGCAGGTCCATCGCGCGGGACAGCTTGTCGGCCAGGGCCTGCGCTTCCTCGGCTGCGCCGTCTCCGGCCACGCCTTTTTTCAAGGCCCGGTCTCGTTGCGCCTTGCGCCGGTCCAGCAGCAGATTGGCGGCAGCCCAGATGAGCACCAGTGCAGCGATTGCTAAAAGGCGCGGTAGCGGCTCTTCCAGAGCCGGCAGGAACGGCCCAAACACCCACACGAGCCCGGCCAGCGGCACGATCCCGAGTAGCGAGAATACCCAGCGCGAGACCAGGATGCGAAGGAAGCCATTCATCCGGATCACTCCTAGCGATGCAGCACGAGGTCGACGCGGCGATTTTGGTCACGACCTTCCGGCGTCGCATTGGTGGCAACCGGGTCTGAATCGGCCCGGCCTTCTGAGGAAACGCGCTTCGCATCACCCAGCAGCCGTCCCAGCGCGGTGCGGACCGACTGGGCGCGGGCTGCGGAGAGCTGAAAGTTGGAGGGGAACTGCACAGTGCTGATCGGCTGGTTGTCGGTGTAGCCCACCGCCTGGATCGGTCCGGGCTCGGCACGCAGGGCGGTGGCAACGGCCGCGAGCAGTTTGCCCGCAGCACTTTGCAGGGTGGCGCTGTTGTTGGTGAACAGCACGCGGCTGGCGATGCGCACGACCGGCGTGGTGGCGGTGCCAAGCACTGTTAAGGCGCCCTGGTCGATCTGCGGTTTCAGGGCAACGCGAAGGCGATCGACCGCGGTTGGCTCCGGCGGGGGCGGCGGGGGCGGCGGCGGCAGCACCAGGGCGGCACGGGCGATGGTGGGCATCGAAGCGGGTGCCACCGACAGCGTGCGGGCGTAAAGCGCGTCTGACCTCACGTTAAGGCTGGTCGAGACGAAGGCGAATGCCGCACCGATCGCGGCGAGGCAGGCGGTGGCCACGACCCAGACCGGCAGCCTGGCCTTGGCGGGGCGATACGGCGCGTCGATTCCCTGCCAGTGCGGCGACAGCTCCGGTTCGGCGGGCGGCCGTTCGGCCTCGATCGTGGCGAGCACGTCTGCGCGCAGCCTGTCGATTTCGGCCTGCCCACGCGGCATCTCGCGAAATCGTCCCATGAAGCCGAGCGACAGGCACAGATACATCAGCTCGATCACGGGCAGCGCGGGCGCTGGGCGTTGGCGGAGCTGGACCAGCAGATCGAAGAAACGCTCCCCGGCCGTGGCCTCGTGATGGAAGGCCGAGGACAGCGTGGCCTCGGCCCAGCCGCCGGAGATGCCCCACGGCGTGTTCAACACGACATCATCAAGGCTCGCGCATAGCGCGTAATGCGCGGGGCGCAGCTGTTCCATCGGCACCCCGGAGTCGCGGGCGAGACGCTCGAAGCGCCGGATCTCGGCGGTGGCACGGGCGCGCAGATCGCCGGCGTCCGGCGGGTTCGCCGTGTTGCGCAGGCGGGCGAGCAGCTGCAGCAACGGCGTTGCCGCGGCGATCAGCGGATTGTCGCCAAGCGGGATCTGGTCCGTCGCGTCGACCCTGTCGATGGGGGCTGCATCGGCCTCAGCCCGGGGGCCAGACGGTGGGGGCGCAGACGGCGGGGGCACAGACGGCGGGGGCGGCTCCGGCAGGAGCGCGCGGCGGCCGCCCGGCGAGGGGCGGACCACGGTCCGATCGGCATCGGATTCAGCAGCCGCGACAGGTTCGGGTTCGGGGGGCGGCGGCGGTGTCGCCGGAAGCGGGGGTGCCCTTCGTCCACCGGGCGACGGACGGATCACCGTCCGGTCATGGTCCGGTTCGTCGAATGGGTTGTTGCTCAAAAGCCCACTCCTGCTGCGGTGCGCACCTTTGGTGTCGGATTTTTTCACGGTCCGGGTCGCACGGCCGGCCGCAAGGTTTTCAAAATTGAGTCGCAACGTTGCGGCCATACGTAACCGTATCACTCGCGAGGAGCCAGCGCGAGCCGGACAGTGGCGCGTTTCCGCCGTCGTTCGATTAACTTGCACGTGATGTCGTCTGTGAGGCGCCCCGGCCAGATCGGGCTTTCGGCTTCGCCTGTCCGCCGGCATAATCGGGTTTAGTCGTTCACGAAGAGATGGATCCGCCATGGCGCTCGTGCCGTCGACCACGATCATCAGCACTGACGAGATGGGGCGTGTGGCCGCGCCCATCTTCACCTCGGTCGGCCGCGACGGGGTGAATGCCCCGGGCGATGTGTTCGTGATCCAAGGACTGCTCAACGACCGGCTGCCGAAGCCGCATTCGCCGATCCCCATGACGGGCGAGGCCGATATCGGCACAACACTCGCCATCGAGACGTTTCAGGCGGTTGCGATGAAGATGCTACCTCCCTCCGGCCGGGTGGATCCGGGCAGCGCCACCTATTACGCTCTGGCCTCGCACCCCCTGGTCAATGACACGCCACCCAAGACCGGGCATTTCGGCGAGGCGCCGCCGGAGGTGATCGAGGCGGCGCGGGCATCGCTGAAGAAATGGAAGGTGCCGGCCTCCGTCACGATGGCGCAGTGGGCGGTGGAGAGCGCCTGGGGTGCATCGATGCCGCCAGACAGCAACAATCCTTTTGGAATCAAGGCCCTGCCGAGTGAACCGTCAGTGGAGACTCCGACGCGCGAGGTCTATGATGGCAAGAGCGTCGTGATCTCTGCGAAATTCCGCAAGTTCGACAGTCTGACGGAGGCGTTCGAGCTGCATGGCCGCCTGCTTGCGACAGCAAACCCTTACAAGCCGGCTATGCAGGTCGCTGACAATCCCGAAGCGTTCGCAGACGCGCTGACCGGCGTTTACGCTACGGACCCCGAATACGGCGTGACACTCAAGTGGGTGATCAATAACTACGGATGGACGAAATACGACCAGTGAGGATGGCGGATGAACGTTGCCGTGATTTGCGGCGGATGGGGTCGGATCGCACTGGATCAACGGCGCAAGGCAGTGCTAATTTGGTTGAAATTCGTAGTTTCGGAGAGCGCCATGCGGATCCTGTCGTCGCTGTTGCTGGGCACTGCCATCGCCGCGGCCCAAATCACGTGCTTCTCGCCCATTTCGGCCATGGCCCAGACCCCTTCGGCCGATGACATCATAAAGTCGCTAAAGCCATCCGGCACGATCGGCAGCGGCACCCGCGGGATCCGCCCGGCGACATCGGCCCCCGCCACGGCGGTTGTGCCGGCTCCGATCTATGTAACTCCCAGCGCGCCCGCCCAGCCGGTGCAGCGCCCTGTGGCCGCCGCTGCCGCCCCGCGCCCGGTGGCGCCAGTTGCCCCGGCCAACGCGCCATCGATCAATCTGGAGGTGAAGTTCGCCTCCAACTCGGCCGAACTGACGCCAGAGGCCCGCACGGCGCTGGACCGTCTCGGCACCGCGCTGTCGAGCCCCGATCTCTCGGGCTTCCGCTTCCGGATCGCCGGGCATACCGACACCGTGGGCAGCCCGGACAGCAACCGCGCCCTGTCCGCACGCCGCGCCAACACGGTGGTCGAGTACCTGTCGTCCAACTACCATGTGGAGCGGTCGCGCCTCGAGGCGATCGGCATGGGGTCAGACAGCCCGGCGGTCGCCACCGGCCCGCAGGTCGACGAGCCGCGCAACCGCCGCGTCCAGGTCATCAATCTCGGAGCCTGATCGACTCTGGACAGGAACGGCCCCGCGCCCATGACTTCGCCTGACGATGAAACTGTCAACATGCGGGATGCAGACGGGAGTCGCTCCCGTGCCGCCGGACGCGGTTTCAGGCCATCCCGGCGACTGTTCATCGGTTGTGCGTTGTGCGCGAGCGTGGCCGCTGTTGGCGGCTTGGGTGTCACGCTGTTCTCAAGCCATACCGCCGAGCCGCCGCCACAGCCGCAGTCGCCGGCGCCTGTCAGGATTATCACGGCGGACGAGCAAACCATCCGGGACAATCGCGCCACCGAGCTTGACGTGTTCCGCTTCGAGCGCAATCCAAGCGTGCTGGTGCTGGATTTCGCAAGCCTGGGCCGCCAGGGTGCGATGCTGAACCGCGTGGCGGCGATGATCGAGAAGAACGGCCAGCCGCATGACCGCGCGCTGGACGCGACAGCGCTGGACCAGGCGATCCGCGCCGGTGGCGACACGCCAGAGACCTTTTATTACGGCCACGATTACGGTGCGCTCGAACTGGGCCGCTTCTTCGACGCCATGCAACGCCAAAACCTGCCGCTCACCTCGAACGAGGCCTGGCTTCACACTCTGCTTGTCCAAGAGCACGGCTTGCCATCGAATGGCACCGGGCTCGGCCTGATCAGCGTGCCGGCCGTTGCTGGCGACGTGACGATGGACATGCGCGCGACCATCTTGCATCACGAGTTATCGCATGGTGAGTTCTTCACCAACACGGCCTATCGCAGCTGGAGCCATGCGTTCTGGGACCGCGTGCTCGATGCGCCGGCGCGGGCCGCGTTTCGCGCGTTCCTGGTGACGCAGAACTACGATCCCGCGCTCGAAGACCTGCTGGTCAATGAAACCCAGGCCTATCTTATGTTCACGCCGAACCGGAGCTTCTTCCGCCCGGATCTCGTTGGCATGACCGAGACAACGGTTGCCGATCTGCGCCAGCGATTCCGTGACGGCATGCCGCAAGGTTGGTTGCGCGACCAGGCGATCGTCGATCATGCCTGACCGGCGTGCCGCCGCGACACAGATGACAGGTGCGAATCACGACACTAGAAACAATAGGTTAGTGGCCCGCTTTACCAGGAATTCGCCTTGCGAATTTCTGGTGCGGGACACGAGATCATATCCACCGCTGATAGGTGCAGCAGAACAGCTATAGAGTCGAAGCCGATCTGATAGGGGCTTGGCCACGGGTCGGGCTATTTGTTATAGCGAGCAATTTTATCCAACGGGTGATCCTGTCTGGCTGGATGCTCCTGTAAATCGTTACTTCGGGACCGTCTGAACCAGAAAGGCCCCAGCGGCGAGGCGGACGCCCTTCCGTGCCGCGCTGTCCATCGTTGCGCGCAAAGCCGCCAGATACGCCGCCACGCTGTCATCTTCCGGCCGCTCCGGCGTGAACAGCGGCGAAGATGAGGCGATCGCCACGATCATATCGGTCCCGAAGGGCGGATTGACCTGCCAGCCATCCTTGCCGGTGGTGCCGACCGTCACCGTGCTGCCGGCACTGGACTGCCGTGCCGGTGCCTGCTTTGACGGTTGCAGATGCGACAAAGTGCCGTCACTGCTGAAATAATCGAGCTGCATCCAGCCTTGGAAGGCGGGCATCGTGAGGCGTGGGATGATATACTGATCTTCCAGCAGTCGCGCACCACCATCGCGCAGCGCGATGCCGACCGGCACATTGGCCTGCGGGCGGATGGTGTCCAGCACATCACAATAAGGGCCGTCGAACGCATCGAGCCGCAGGTTATAATCATCATTTGCGACGTTGGCCGGCAGCGCATCACGCGCGATCTGGCGCAGACCCGGCTCGGCGTTGCGACCGACGATGCCGGCGATCACAACCGAGTGGCCTTCGATGCTGGTGCGGGTCACACTGCACGGCGCCTTGGCCAGTGCTGTAGATAGGGCGTCGCGAATCGCGGCTTGCGTCGGAGGGGCCGCGTGCGGCGCCTCAGGCGCCGGGACGGGAACCGGAACCGGAACGGGTGTCACTACAACCGGCCGCGGGGCCGGGGCTGGGGAAGGCGCGGGAGCCGGCACCGGAGCCACCACAGGGGCCGACACCGGGGCGGGCACCGGGGCAGGCGGCGGCGATGGCGGCGACGTCACCGACGGCAGCGGTGACGGAGCGGGCGCTACGGGCATCGGCGCCACCGGAGCAGGTGTCACCGGCGCCGGGACAGCAGGAATGGGCAAGACAGATTTGGACACAGGTGGGGAGCCACCGCTCAAAGCAAAATACCCACCGATCCCCGCCACGGCCAGAACGGCCACTGCAACGCCGGCATACAGACCGGTCTTGCCTTTGGCTGCGGGTTTCGCAACCGGCTGTACGGCGCCGGGCCTTGCGGCCGCGGACGGTGCACGCGCCTGTGCCGCAGGCGCCGGTCTTGCCGTCCCGCTCCCCGTCCCGCCCGCCGGCGGCTTGGCCGCCATCATGGTGGAATCGTCATCGGCCAACGGATCGCCGCCCGGCAACGGGCTGGCCGCCATCCCGCCGCCAGCCATCGCGGTCTTGATCGCCTCGGCGAAGGCAGATGCACTCTCGAACCGGTCCTCCGGGCGCTTGGCCATCGCCTTCGCGACCACGGCATCCAGCGCCGGCGGCGCCGTGACCGACAGGTCGGACGGCCGCGGCGCCTGGGTGTTCAGCGCCTTGTGCATGATCGCCGACATACCGCCCTCGAACGGGCGTTCGCCTGTGAGCAGCTGGTAGAGCATCACGCCGGCCGAATAGAGATCGGTGCGCGCATCAACGGTCTGGCCCATGAACTGCTCGGGCGACATATAGGCCGGCGTGCCCATGATGGTGCCGGCCTGGGTCATGCTGCTGCTCTCGATTCGGGCGATCCCGAAATCGGCGATCTTCACCTTGCCTTCGGTCGAGAGAATAACGTTGCCGGGCTTGATGTCGCGATGCACCACGCCGCGCTCATGGCTGTATTGCAGGCCGGCGAGCACGCCGTCCATGATCCGCAGCGCCTCGGCCGGCGGCAGACGATCACCCTTGTCGAGAATCTTCTTCAGCTCGGTGCCCGGGGCGTATTCCATCACAATGAACGCGACGCCGCCATCCTCGCCGTAATCGAACACCGCGACGATGTTGGGATGCGCGAGGCGCCCGGCGGCCTGCGCCTCGCGGCGGAAGCGCGCCAGCTCGTCCTGCGCCTCGCCATCCGACGCATCCGGCAGGGACATCGTTTTGATCGCCACACGGCGATCGATCATCGCGTCGTAGCCGTCGTAGACGGTGCCCATCGCGCCTTTGCCGAGGATCCCCCGGATCTCATATTTCCCGAGGCGCGTGAGCGTTCCAGACATTCCTTACAGGCTCCTCTGCGCTGACGCCGGTGGTACGGCAGCAGCACTTGTCTGCTTACTCACGCCGCCATCGCCGATCAAGGCGAACGGCGCCCAATGGAACGGATGGGCCAGCTCCGGCGGCAGCGTGCTTCCCGCACCGTCCAACATCGACAGCTGAGCCTCGCGCAGCGCCGCGTTGATACCCTCGCCGGTGTGGACGCGCTTCATCGTCTCGGCCACCAGATAGGCCGCCGTCTGGTCGTTCACCGATCAGTGCGTGACCATCAGCGAGCGCGCGCCTGCGAAGAAGAACGCACGCGCAAGGCCGGACAGGCTCTCGCCGGCGACCTTGCCGCCATCCTTCGTATCGCTGGCCGACACCGCGCCGCCGCCCGAGTTGCAGGCCGATAGGATCACCGTGTCCGCATCGAGATCGAGCCCGACCACATTGGACACCGTCAGCAGCGCGCCGCTCGCGTCGGTCGCACCCGCCGGTGCCGAAGTCACGATCGACGCCTCGGACTGGCAGCGCAACTCGGCGGGCAGCAGCGCATGCGTTGCAAAGTGCAGGATGCGGTAGTTCTTGAGGTTTGCACTGCGCACCGCCTGCGCCGTGAAGGCCTGGCCGAGCAGAGCATCCTGGCTGTGTCCGCCCAGCAGCAGGCGCGCCACCTCGAGCTCACGCGAAGCGAAGGGCAACCGCGGCAGGCCCGCGAACAGCGCCGCGCTGTCGGCGCACTCGCCACCCGGAAAGCTCTTTTGCGCCTGGGCCAGGGTCACGGGGCGGAAATCGCCGAACCCGAACCAGGGCTGCGTCGCCCGGGACTGGCCGGCGATCTTGCGCAAGGACACGAAGTTGGCGGCCGCCGGAACATGCGCGATGGCAGCCTTGCGCAGCAGCCAGGGGGCTGCGCCAAGCTTCGCCGGATCGCCCGGCCCGGTCAGCAGCACGCCGAATGGCACGGACAGCAGCGGGCCAGTGGGCGCGACCACCAGGCTCTTGATTCCCTCCAGCTCGGCCGAAACGCCGCCGAGCGAAACGTCGTACAGCGCTTGCGCCGCCGCCGTGTCGAATTTCGGCAGGGCGTCCGTGGTCGGTTCGACCCCGGCGCGTACGCGCTGCACCAGCTTGTTGATGTCGCCGATGCCCTTCGTGACCTTCGCCACCGTCACCTTCTTGTCGCGCAGCGCGAAGGTCCAGCCACCCTTGTCACCAAGATAGATGGCCACGAACGCCTCGTCTGGTTGCAGCAATGCGAGCACGTCCGACGCTGGGACCACCTCCTGCACCAACTGGCCAAAATTGGGCGAGGCCGCCTGCAACGACGCCTCCGAATCAGCCAGCGCCGCGCGGGCGGCTGTGATCTTGGCGTCCAGCTCCGGCGTCTCGACGGCAGCACCGTTGGGGGCGGACTGAACCTTGTCGTCACGCTCCCGCTCGAGCGCGGTCAGGGCCGCGCTCGCATCCTGTTTGTGGCGGATCGCCTCGCCGACCTTGGGGTCACGCGAGCCTTCGGCCAGACGCGCCGTTGCCTGTGCGATCTGCGCCCCGGTCACACCGCCCTGGGCGAGCTGGGCTGCCTCGAACATCGCGGCAAGGAAGGTCTGGCCATGCTCCTTGTCCGCCTCTGCCGCGCGCGCATAGATTTCAAGGCATGGCCCGATGACGGAGGGAGGTACGCCCAGCGCCTCGCGCCGCAGGATCTGCGTGCCGTCCTGGCAGGCCGCCAGGGCCTCGGACAGGCCGGAGGTGCTGCCGATCGCCGCGGCCTGCAGCAGCATCGTCTCGGCGAGCGGCCGGCTGCGCGGCAGAACCGTGGTGAAGGTGCTGACGGCAGATGCGAAGGATTGCGCGGCGCCCACAGTGTCGCCGCGCTGGAAATCGCCAGCACCAGCGGTGCGCGCGAGGCGGCCCTGTTCGACCGGCTCTCGTAGATTGTTGCCCGAAGCCAGCACGCGGGCGGATTGCAGGGCGGCGTCCGCCTCGTCCTCACGTCCCAAAAGGCGAAGGGCGACGGACCGGTAGCGACGGACTTCGACCGAGCCGGCCAACGCCGCCCGGATGGTGGGGTCGGCCAGCAGCGCACGGCTGGCGACCGCGTCGCCAAAGGCCCCTGCGTTGGACGCGACGCGCACTGGACGCGCATTCAGCACCTCGGCCGGAAGGCGCCTGTCATAGCCCGGCAGCGCCTTGTCGAGCTGTTCAAGTGAAGCCTCGACCTTGTTCTGATTGAGCAGATGCAACGCGAGGTAATGCTGCAGCCGCGGCGTCGCCAGCGGGTCGTCGGACCGTGCGGCCAGGGCGCTGGCGCGGGCGAACAGACCGTCCGCCTCGGCGAAGCGGCCCTGGTTTGAGATCTGCAGTGCCAGGCGCTCAAGAGTCGTTGCGGTGTTGGGATTGCCGGCGCCGAGGGATTTCTCCTGCAGCGCCAGCGCCGCGCGGAACGCCTGCTCGGCGTCTGCGAAGCGCTCAGCGCGGTTGGCACCGCTCCCGGCGGCCATCACCTGGTCGTATTTGCCGATATCGCCCGAGCTGAAGGCCTGGGCCGCGAGACGGCTGGCCAGCAGCGCATCGGCACCAGAGCTTTGCGTCGCGGCACCCGCCTGGGCGCGGCCGGATAAAAGGCCGACGGAGCGCTCGATCGCCGGCAGCGCGGGCAGCACGCCATCGGCATACCAGCCATCGTTGCCCGAGGCACCGCCGCCAGCTGCGGCCACGAAGGCCACGTGCGGCCAACCGCCCTGCCGCCGGGTGCAGGACATCAGCGCCGCGGGCACATTGCCCAGGATCGTTGTCAGGCTCGGCTCGCCGCACGCAAAGCGCTGCTCGATGGACTGGCGCCATGGGCTGCTGCGCGCAAGGTCCAGCAGGTTGGCAGGAACGATCGGCCCAGCTGTGCGCACATTCCCGCTGGGCTGCTGCCAGGTACCGCAATAAACACTGGCGTTGCGGTTCGCACCCTCGCCGCCCGCCTGTTGCGTGCACTCCTCGCCGACCGCGTTCTGGCCGAGCGGCTGGCCGGCATCCCCTGCCCCGCCGGTGCCGCCAACATAGGCTGAGTTGGGCGGGGTCGCGCATGCGGCGACGGTGAGGAGCAGCAGCGCAGACAGAAGACGGCGCGTCATGTCAGTAATCCCTGCTGGAGACGTCGGGCAAAGCGATGTCGTCGTCTTCGGACTGGCCGCGTCCGGCATCCAGGAAAAAGTCCCGCAGCGGGTTAGATGGCGGCAGGCCGGCAACCGGGATCAGCACGCAGTTCACCGAGCCGATCGGGCACGAGTTCAGGCGGTAGGTGGCGGACGGGTCCGGCTTGATGGCGGCCAGATGTGCTGCCTCAGGGCCGGTGGTCTTGGCGACGAAGCCGTTCAGGAGGGACGATCCGTTGGTGCCGATCACAGTCAGCGACCCGATATCGATCTGGCCCGAGACGGCGCCACCAGCGCGGGTATAGAGGATGACGTTGGCACTCGGGCCCACGAGATTGTCGAGCACGATCGTGCCGCCATTGGTTGGCAGGTCGAACCGGACCGTCGCGGTCTGCGCGTTGGCCGATGGCTGGATCAACAGGGTCCCGAGATCATGGATGGTCGATGTGCCGTTGCCCGAAGACGTCACGGCGAAGTAGCTCCCGGGATCCCCAGGTGTGCTGGCGATCTGACCGGCAACCGGCAGACCCATCGTGTTGATGGTGCCGCTCAGCGTGATCGTGTCGGTCGCGGTGATGCCTATGAACTCGGCCGAGAGCGGCCCGGTGACTGTCAGTGGTTGCGCGTTGGCGAGCGTGAGGGTGCTGCCTGTCACGACGAACTGGCCGAGCACGGTGACGTTGGCCGCCGTGCCGAAATTGGCGATGGTGACGGCGTTGCCGGTCAGCGTGCCGATGGTGAACCGGCCGGCATTGGCGGGCCTTATGATCGTGCCGCCCGCGGACAGCGCCAGGGTGCCCGTGGTGATGGTGCCGGGGATGGTGATCGAACCCGGCGTTGTGATCGTGGCGTTCGGCGCGGTGATGGTCCCGGCGAGGTTCACGCTGACGGCATCGGTCAGCACGAGATTGCCGCCCGCGACCGTCATGGATCCGATCGCGGCGATCTGGTTGCCGGCGCTGGCAAGCGTTGCCCCGCCAGCGATGCCGCCCTGGCCGGTCAGCGTGCCGAGCGTCAGCACACCGCCGGTCTGTGTGACACCGCCGGACCTTGTTGCGAGGTCGAGCGCCGGAGCCGTGATGTTGCCGGCCAATATGAGACCCGCGGAGGCGGACAGCTGAGACGCGGCGCCGTTCGAAACCGGGCCTGCGACCGTGAGGGTTCCAGTGTCGAGCAGGGTGAGCGCCCCGGTGGTGCTGAACGCACCCAAAATCGCAATCCGGTCGACGCCGCCAGTGAAGGAGGCACTCCCCGCGATTCCGCCGCTGCTGGTGAGGGTGCCGGCGGCGATGAGCCCGCCTGTCTGAGTGAAACCGCCCTGGCGCGTGGTGATGTCGAGCAACCCCGGCGTTGAGATGGTGCCGGCGCTGACGATCCCGCCGGCGCCGTTGATCACGAGACTGCTGGACCCAAGCAGGCTGCCGGTGATCGTGACCGTGCTCGAGGCACCGTTGGTGGCGATGGTGACGGCACTTCCGCTGACGGCACCCGAGATCGTGACCGGCGTGGAATCGATCAGCGAGATGGCGCCCCCCGAGGACAGCGTGCCGAATACGCCGATGGTGTTGCCCTGGCCGAGCGTGATGCTGGCAGCGGAGGCCGACAGCGTGCCGGCCGTTAGCACGCCGCCGGTCTGGTTCAGGACGCCGGTCGATGTGAGCGAGACCGTCTGCGTTCCGGCGGATGTGAGCGATCCGGCAAGGGTCAGTGCGCCGGAGACGGCGATGGTGGCGCCGTTGCCCGTGATAACGGGGCCAGTGAGGGTAAGACTTTTGGCGCCCACCACGCTGAGCAGGCCGATTCCGGAGCCAAGTGTGCCTAGCGTACCGATCATGTTGGCACTGCCGGTGAGGATGACGTCTCCCGTGAGTCCGGTGGTGGTGAGCAGAGCGGGCGTGACGATCGTGCCGGTCGCTTCGTTCACACCGCCTGCTGCGGTGTTGAGCGAGAGGCCCGTGGTTGCGTTGATCAGCCCGGAGAGGTTCATGCCGCCGGAGCCGATCGTGCTCAGTGTGACTTCGGTGGCGGACAATGTGCCGACCTGCGTGAGGCCAATGCTGTCGGTGAGTGCCAGCGTGCCGCCGGCGCTGAACGCGGACAGCGTGCCGATCGCGTTGCTCGCACCAGCCAGCGTGACCGCGCCCGTCGCAGAGCCCGTCAGCGTGCCGGCGGTGATGGTGGCGGTCGAGGCTTCGTTGATGGTGCCGGTCGTGGTGACCGAAAGGGCCTGGCCGGACGCCGTGATCGCGTCGTTGGCCACTGTCATCGTAATCGGACCGGAGGTGAGCGACAGACCGCCCGCGGCGGTGACGATCGTGCCGGAGGTCGCACCCGAGCCGAGCGTCAGGCCATTGGT
>CAIQQQ010000147.1 GCA_903873995.1 uncultured Rhodospirillales bacterium | reverse complement strand
CCGCAGAACTGGCCGCCCTCCACCCAGGGAGACAGCCAGCCGCGACCGAGCACAGCCTGATATTCGATGTCCGCCAAGGCCACGCCGGCCACTGGCGCGATGCCGAAACCCTCGATCCAATGGCCGCTGCCGGGCACACCCAGCCATTCGCTGAAGCGCGCGCCGACATCGCCGCGCTTTTGGATATGCGCGACCATGTCCATCACCGCCGGCCCCTGCGACGCCCCATGGGGCAGCCCATCTGCCGGCATGGCGGAGGGCGCCGGCAGATTGGCCTGCGGAGCCGCCGGCAGCGCCTGGCCGCCGGGTTCGGCCCCCGATCGCAGCAGCGGCAGCACCTGCAGCTTCGGCGCACCGGCGGACCCGGCATTGGGGCGATGATAGATCGAGATCATCACCTGCGCCTGCCCGCCGGTGACACGCACGAGCGCAGCGTCGCCAAACCCGCTCATCCAGCCATCGGCCGCTATGGTGCGGACCGTGACATGCTCGGCCCGCCCGGCGGTCCCCGGCGCCTGGGTGATGCGCACGCCCGGCAGGCCGGAGGCAGCGTCCGCCGCCGGCGAGGGCTGTACCACGACGCAATACAGTCCGGCATCCAGGGTCATCATGCTGACATCGGAGGGGATTGCCGTGATCCGGTCGGAGGCCGATGTCTGGCCGTCCGCGGTGGGCAAGGCGCTTTCAATCTCGGACATGCACTCTCTCGTGTTTGACAGGCATCGTTGAATGTCTCGGGTGCATAGGCGGTCTTGTTGTCTTGCCGCAAGACATGAAGGCAAGGAACCCGGTCACCGGGACGGCGGCGGCGCCATCAACAGATTGTTGATGGCGGACGGGCCGAGCGCCAGCGGCAGCACCCAGCCCAGGCCGCTGGCGCGCACCCGCGCGGCCATGGCGCCGATATCGAACACCATCGCCCGCAGGCCGCTGCTCCAGGCAAGACCGAGAGTGAAGCCCCAGGTCTCCGGCCAGATGCTGGGCAGGAAGGCGAGATCTGCGTCAAGACCGCGGATCAGGTCGCAGGCGGTGTCGTCGTCATAGCGGCCTGTGACGAACACGCGGCCGGTCGCTTCGAGGCGAGCATCGTCTGTGCTGTGGCCGGCGAGAGTGAATCGCAGATCCAGGCCGCGGCGGGCGGCGTCACGGGCGCAGGCCAGCAGAACATCGTAGCCCTTTTCCGGGCCGATCGCGCCGATCACGCAGACATGCCGCGCCCGCCCCGGCGGTGGGGTGTGGAGGGGCTGCGGATCATGCTCCAGCGGCGCCACGATCGGGCGGGCGTCGGGGAAATGGCGGCGCAGGCGGGTGGCCATGTCCGGGCTGGGCACGACGAGGCTGCGGCAGGACGCAATTTCGCCTGCGGACCGGGCGCGCAATTCGGCGGCGCTCAGCTTCTCCTCCAGCCGGCTGCCGGCGTCGGCCACGCAGGCGTCGCAGACGGAGGCGTCGGCGGGCTCGCCGCAATAGCGCCGCTCGGGGCCGATCAGCGTGATGCGGGGGCAAAAGGCCGCGTAGTCGTGCTGGTGCAGATCGACGGGCAGGTTCAGCATCTCGGCGAGGTTCACCACAGAGGGATGATGGCCGAGGCGGTGATGGACCTCGATCGCAATGGCGCCCTCTGCGGACAGAAGCTCCGCGAGTGCCGGCAGTTCCTGCGGCAGGTGGTAGATCAGATTGGGGTGGCTGGCCTCGGCACCGTCGCTCACCCGGCACAGGCCGGGCAGACTCTCGGCTTCGGTGCTGTCGGGATCGGGGATCGGACGGAGCACCACCACCCGCTGGCCGGCCTCGGCGAGCGCGCGGCAGCGGGTGCGGACGACACGCTCGACCCCGCCGGAACTGTCATGCGTGATCAGGATGACGGCTTCGGATCGGCGGCCGGCGGTGAAGCGGGCGGCATCCATCCGACGGCGGGCGGGAGCGAGCGGGTCGTCGGTCGGGTGATGGCCCTTATAGGCAGTGATCAGGGCGTGATAGCCGGGGTGCAGCCGCTCCAGCACCGCGAGGTTGCGCGTCACCAGGGGTTTTGCGGCGTGGCCGAAGGAGGCGCCGCCGCGGTGGGCGACCACGACGCCGGGGACGGCCACGTGGCGCCAGCCGAGATGGCGGGCACGGATGCAGAGGTCGTTCTCCTCGCCGTAACCCTGGGCGAACAGCTCAGGGCGGAACAAGCCGGTCTGGATCAGGCATTCATGGCGCAGATAGAGGCAGAATCCCACGCCGGTCGGGATGTCCACGGTTTCACTGGCATTGACCCGGGCCGCGATCGTATCGAGGTGCGCGAGGTCCTCTGCGCCGGGGGGCGTGTTGCGGCTGTCGCGGTTGGGGTAGCTCAGGATCGTGGCGTCGTTGGAGAGCGGTGTCGCGGAGCCGATATCCGGGGCCGCGTGCACGACCGTGTGCAGCCGGTCGAGCCAGGAGCGGCCGGGGTGCTGCGGCACGGCGGTGTCGTTGTTGAGCAGCAGCACATCATGCAGCGGCTGCAGGGCCAGGGCCGCGCGCAGGCCGGTGTTGGCGCTGGCCGGAAAGCCCTGGTTGGACCGGTTGCGCAGCAGGGTGATCAGGCCGTCGGCGGAGAGGTCGTCAAGAAAGGCGGCCATGGCGGGCTCGGGTGTGGCGTCATCCACCACGATCACCTTGGTGGCTGGGGGCATCGTCGCGAGGACGCCGGCCAGACAGTCCTGCGTCAAGCCGAGGCCGGCATAGACGGGTATGACGATGGCGATCGCACGCATGGGATCCGCCGGCGCGTGTGCGGGTGGCCCGGACAGCTCAGCCGGGGCCGATGCCAAGGCCAGGATCGACCGGCGGGGGCGGTCGGACGCGGGTGATGCGCGAGACGCTGCCCGTGCGATCGCTGTTGCAGCGGCGAGCGGATCGTGCGGTGCCAGCGGGCTTCCCGACAGCTCACGTCCATCGGCGCCGATGACATGTATCATCTTACCACCTTGCGGCAGCTCGGCTTGCGGCACGCGAAACCGCTTCGGGCGCATGAGCGGGCGGATCGCGATCATGCTGTCATCGGCAGCGACGATGCGGGCCGCCTGGCTGCCCGATCTGAGCGTGAGCACAGGGTCCTGATCCGGGTCACCCGGGCACCAGGCCCAGCCCTCGAGCCCGCCGGCCGCCTCGGTGACGAAGCCTTCAACGCGTCGCAGGCGGATAAGGTCGATTGGGCTGCCCAGCAGCCGGGCGCCGCTGGCCTCGGCCTCAAGGAGGAGGCCGGCATTCAGATCACGGCCTCGCAGCGCCCGGCCATCGAGCCGCACCCTGGCTTTGGCGCCACTGGTCTGCACCACAAGCCGCCGGGGCGTGCCGGTTGCCGCGATACCGCACCAGCCAGACAGGCCGGCGTCGCGGCAGATGGCATCGGCCAGGCGAGCAGTCTCGCTGAGCGGTTCGGGCATGACATAGCCTTGCAGCATCCGCGCCAGGGCGGTTGCTGCGCCAATGGGATCGCCCGCGCGCCAGGATGCCGCGGCGAGGCCGAACCAGGCCTCTCGCAGATCTGTCTCGCGGGCCAGCGCCGCAAACAGGGGGATAGCGGTCGGGTCACCCGTGCGCAGCCGCAGCTTGGCAAGCGACAGCATGACCGTGGGATCGATGGGCGACAGACGATGGGCGCGTTCGAGCCAGAGCCTTGCGACATCGGTGTCGTTGCTGGTCAAGGCCGCTTCGGCGTGGCGCAAGGCGTTATGAACCAGTTCGATCTGGCGTTCGCCGCGCGTCTGCGGCCTGGTCATGACGGGTTCAGGCCGCGGCAGGCAGCGCGTCGAGTTCGGACTGGGCGTCTTGGATGCCACCTTCGATCGCCTGCGTGAACCATTTCCGCGCCGCCTCCCGGTCCCGTTCGCCGGCGAGGCCGCGGGCCAGATAGCGGCCGAGCACCATGGCCGACGGCGCGTGGCCGCGTTCGGCCGCGGCCTTGAACCAGGATTGCGCGGCCAACCGGTCCCACATGATGTCATGGCCGCCGCCATACAGCGCACCCAAAGCATACATGGCGCCGACATGGTTCTGATGAGCTGCGAGGTGAAACAGGCGGAGCGCCTCGCTATGGTCCTGCGGCCCGCCGCGCCCGTTCACCAGCATCTCAGCCAGGGCGACCTGCGCATCCGTGACGCCGAGATCGGCGGCGCGGGTGATCCAGGCCCGTCCCTCGACAAGATCGGGCGCGACACCACGGCCTTCGAGCAGCATCCGGCCGTACCAGTATTGTGCATTGACGACCTTGTCGGCCGCGATGCGCAGCCAATGCGCCGCACCCGCCTCGTCACGCTCCGTGCCAACACCCTCGGCGAGGCAGACGCCGTAGTTGAAGGCGGCGATCATGTCGCCTTTTTCGGCCTCGCTTTTGAACCAGGAGGTGGTGCTGACGCTGTCGGCCGGGGATGCCTTGCCTTGCAGGACCAGTGCCGCGAGATCGTAACGCGCCTGGGTGTCGCCGGCATTGGCGGCCTTGCGCAGCCAGGCGGCTGCTTCCATCGCGTCCTTCACCACACCATTGCCGGTGAGGTGCATGCCGGCCAGAACTTTCGCGGCCTGCTGGTGCCCGGCCTCGGCGGCGCGGCGCAGCCAGATGCCGGCCTCCGCCATGTTGGCTGGGAGCGCACCGCCTTTGGCGTAGAGCTGGCCGACCGAGAAGGCGGCCTCCGGATCCCCGGCCATCGCGGCGCGGCGCAGCCAGGTTTCGGCGAGAACGGAATCCTCCTCCACGCCATCGCCCCGCATCAACGCCGAACCGAAGCGCGCCTGCGCTGACCTGACGCCCCGCTCCGCCGCCAGGGCGAACAGCTCCACGGCGGCCTTTGGGTTACGCGGCACGCCCTGGCCTTGTTCGGTCAGCGCACCGAGAATGTATTGCGCCGTGCCGAGATTGGCCGCCGCCGCCTTCTGCAAATGAACGGCCGGCTCGCTGTAATCCTCCGGCTTCTGGGCCTTGCGCAGCAACGCGAGTGCGTAGCCGAGATGGCCCTGCGGACAACCGCCCTTGGCAGAGCGGCGGTAAAAATCCTCGGCCGCCGGTTCGTCTCGCATGGCGTCTGGGCCTGCGGTCAGGATGAAGCCCATCAAGGCTTGGGCGTCGGCCGATCCGGCCTCGGCCGCCTTCAGGGCCCAGAACCGCGCCTGCTCGAAATCCGGTTTGGCGGGCTCGGTGGTGCCGACGAACAAGGCGGCGGTCAGGCTGCTGCCGACGCTGCCGGCACCGTCATCACCCTGCACCTTGGGCACGCCTTGCACATAAAAGGCCGCCAGCAGCGACTGGGCTTCGACAAGGCCCTGCGTGGCCGCCCGCTCCAGCCACCTTGCGGCCTCCGCCGGACTGGGCGGCACGCCGGCCGCTTCGAGATAGCTGCGTGCGATCTCGAACTCTGCTTTCGGCAGCCCAGCCTTCGCCGCGCGGGTAAGCTGCGGGAACGCTTTCGCCCGATCGCCCGCCTCGATCAGTTCGAGCGCATCGCGCAGGTCCGACTTCGGGGAGCCGAACAGTGAGCCGAGCAAACCCGCCATTGGATCAGTTGGGCGCTGCGATTAGGTGTGTCATGGCTCGCGCATGCCTTCGGTAAGGGCGGGGATCATGCGCGTCAGCAGATAACTCAGCGCGGTACGTTTGCCGACCTGGATGTCGAGCGCTGCCCCGAGACCGGGCTGGAGTCGGAAATCGGGTGGAATGTTGGTCAGTTTCAACTCGTCGATAGAAACCTTCACCTGATAGACGGTGTTGCCAAGCTCAACCGGAATACTGTCGATCTTGGGCTTGTCTGGGCCTTCGGCCTTATTTTCCTGGGAGTCCGGCGCAATGGTGCGAACATGTCCGACGATATATCCGTGCTCGTTTGATCTGTAGGCCTCGAGCTTGATGACCACCTCGTCACCGACCCGCACATAACCGATCTCCGAGGCTGGGATGGCGCCCTCGATCTGCATCGTCGAATCGTCGGGCACCAATGTCAGGAACGGCTCACCGGCGCTGAGGACCGATCCCACCGAGACCTTGGCGATGGCGAACACGGTGGCGTTCTGGTCGGCGCGGATATCCACCAGGTCCCGGCGGCGGCGGGCCTTGTTGAGCTGCTCGCGCACATCGTCGAGTTTACGCCGCGCTTCGTTGAGTTCCTGTGATGTGGTGAAACGATCGGTCTGCGCCTGGCCATCGCGCTCTGCTGTCAGGGCATCGAGGTCCTTCTTTGCAGAGATGGCCGCCGATTGCGCGGTCTGCAGCGTTCGCAGGCTCTCGGCCTTGGCATCGCGCGCAGCCGTGGTGTTGAGCTTGCTGCCGACGCCGAGGCGCTCTGCATCCTCGCGCGCCTGCAGCACCTGGGAGGCGTAACCGTACCTGTCCGAATACACCCGCGCTTCATCCTGCGCCTTGCGAAGGGCCGTCCCGAGACTGCTGATCTTCTGGGCGTAGGCTTCCGTCTTGAACGCGCGCTCGGACCGGCGCTGCAGGAACAAGGCGGCCTGCAATGTGCCGGCTGGCGACCCGTTGCCGGTGTAGACCTTGCCGGCCGCTTCTGCCTGCAGACGATCCACTTCGGCCTCCAGGCTCTGCGCCTGGGCCTCGGACGCCGCGAGATCTGAGCCGGTGAAGGTTGGATCAAGCCGGGCGAGAAGATCCCCTTTGTGAACACGCTGACCGAGCTTCACATCGATCGATCGCACGATGGAGATCTCAAGCGGCTGGATCAGCACATTGGTCGACTGCGACGCCACCTTGCCGGATCCGGTCACGACCCGATCGATCGGCACGGTTGCTGCAATCACGAGCATCGCCGCGAACATGGCGCCGATGACCCAGGTGAGACGGCTCGACAGCGGCGGCGCCGGCCGGGCGATTAGCGCCATCGTCGGGGATTGGAACTCCAGCAGAGCACGGCCGGCCGACCCATCGATGGTGGCCGGTGCGCGGCCTGGACGGATGCGGGCGATTTCGTTTGCCATGGATCAGTTCCCCTGTGCCAACGCCGCCGCCGCCGCCGTGGCGCTGCGCTCCAGTGCCGCGTCGATATGGCGGTTCTGCTGCATCCACAGGTGGCGATAGATCGCGCAGCGCTCCACCAATTCGTCATGCGGGCCGATATCCACCACCTTGCCGCGGTCCATGACCATGATCTGATGGCAGTCCATGATCGACGACAGCCGGTGCGACACGATCACCATTGTGCGGTTATGGGCGATCCGCTTGATGTTGGCGTTCACCAGCGCCTCGCTTTCCGGATCCAGCGCCGACGTCGCCTCGTCGAGGATCAGGATGCGCGGGTCATGGATCAGGGCGCGCGCGATGGCGAGGCGCTGTTTCTGGCCGCCCGAAAGGTTGGGCGAGCCTTCCTCGATGAAGGTCTCATATCCGCCCGGCATACGCTCGATGAATTCCTCCGCACCGGCGAGACGGGCGGCGCGCACGGCGTCTGTCAGCGTTAGACCCGCCCGGCCAGCCAGCAGGTTCTCGCGGATCGAGCCGCGGAACAGGAAGTTATCCTGCAGCACGACGCCGAAGCTGCGGCGCAGATGGGAGAGATTGATTTCGCGAAGATCGATGCCGTCGATCTGCACCGAGCCTTCGTAATCGCGGTTGATGCCTTGCAGCAACCGCGTGATCGTGGATTTGCCCGAACCCGACCGGCCGACAAGGCCCAGCATGGTGCCGGCCGGCACGCTGAACGTCACGCCGTCAAGCGCTCGGTTGCGGCTGCCGGGGTAGGAGAACTCGACCTTCGTGAAGTTGATCGCGCCGTTGAACCGCGGGCGAAGGCCGCCATTCGGGTTGGTCGTCTCCTGGCGGCTGTTCAGAACATTGGACGCATAGGCAATCGCTGTCCGCTGTTCCTCCGCATCCTCGATCAGCTTGGACAGTGACACCAACGGCCCGGCCACGCGGCCGCCCAGCATCATGAACGCGAACAGCGAGCCGATCGACCCCGTGCCGTCCAGCAGGATCATGGCGGCGCCCACCAGGATGATGAACCGGGTCATGACCGCTTCGAGCGGCATCACCAGCGTCGCCGGCCAATTGGCCAGCCGCTGAGAGGCAAGGCGTGCCTCGCCGGAGGCCGCCGTGCGCAGGTCCCACGTGTCCCGCTGGCTCTGCTCGAGGGCCAGTGACTTCACGGTGCGGATCCCGTGGATGGTCTCGACCAGGATGATGCCCTTCTGCACCTCCGCCTGGATATACTTCGTGTAAAGCCTGCGATACGGCGCCATGAACGCATAGATGATCAACACGATCCCGGCGCCGCAGGCGATGATGAGCCAGGTGAGAAACGGGCTCAGGATGAACAGCACTGGAATGATCACGATCAGCATGATCAGGTCGAGGAAGGTGGCCAACAGGCGGCCGGTCAGGAAGTCCTTGATTTTCCCGGCTTCGGACAACGCGCGCATGATTTCGCCGGTCGGCGTGCGCTCGAAATAGTCGATCGGCAGCCCGAGCAGCCGGCGAAATGTGTAGAGACTGAGCTTCGAGTCGAGCCGCGTCGCGACGTATAGGATCTGCATGCGCCGGCACCACGCGATCATCGCCTCGAACAGGGTGGCGACGACCAGGATCAGCGCCACCATCGTGAGCGTGCTCCAGCTGTGATGGGTGACCACGCGATCGACGACCTGCATCACGATGAGCGGCGGGAAGATCGTCAGGAACGCCAGGGTCACCGAGCCGATCAGCACGTCCCGGAGGAGCTTCTTTTCCATCAGGACAAGGTTCAGAACCCATTGGAAGCTGAACGGCTCGTCGTCCTGTGACAGACCGCGCTCCGGGCGCAGCATGAGGACGAGGCCCGACCAGACCTGGGCGAGACGCAGTTCGTCCACCGCCACCGGATCCGATTCGAATGACGCTGCTGGATCCTTCAGCCACACGAGGTTGCGGGTCGCATCCGTGCGCACCATCAGCGCCGCGCTGCCGTCGTTGAGGAACAGCACGACAGGGCGCGAATCGCTCATCGCCACCAGCTGCTTCCACCGCAGTTGCCCAGCCTTTGCCCACATGCCGGCACCTTGCACCCAGCGCACGAACGTGGCCGGCTGCGGATCCTCATTCTTGGCGATACGAAGCTCGTCACGATCCAGCTCGAAGCCGTGAAAGCGCGCGGCCGCAGACACTGCGAGGATCCGGATGTCCAGCGGAGAGCGCGGGGTGCCGTCAGCGCCTTCGTAAGGCGAGCGGGAGCCGTCGGCTGGTCCCTGGAATTGGCTGTCGATCGAGTCCATCGTCTTCGCTCTCCATCGCTGACCGGATTCAGCTGAGATTCGCGGCCACACAGGCTCGAACCAGCAAACCCGCGCACGGTCAGGCATCAGGCTTGCCCCAATGCCGCATCTGCTCACATAGCGTCTCTCGGCCGATTTGTCTTGTGCAGGATTATTCCAATAACGTTGTTACCCGTTGCGCTGCCAACGCCGATCCAAAGGAGGCGCAGCTGTGGTCTTGGATTGCTGCCGAAACCTTGCGCATCGTGATGAAAAGAAAGTGAACGAGATGATCATCCGCGCCCTCGAGGCCTCCGACACCACGGACATGCAGGCGATCTACGCCCATCACGTCTTGCATGGCACCGGCACCTTCGAGGAGACGCCGCCATCCGTCGAGGAGATGGCCGAGCGCTGGCAGCGCGTGGCCGCGCGCGGCTGGTCATGGCTTGCGGCAAGCGACGCCACAGGGCTGCTGGGGTTTGGTTATTTCAGCCAGTTCCGTGACCGCTACGCCTATCGCTTCACCGCTGAGGACAGCCTCTACGTGCGCGAGGACGTGCGCGGCCAGGGCGTTGGCAAGGCTTTGGTCGCAGCCCTTGTCGAGGCGGCCGCAGCCCAGGGATTTCGCCAGATGATCGCCGTGATCGGCGACAGCGAGAATGTCAGCTCGATCGGCGTTCATGCCAGCCTGGGCTTTCAGAAGATCGGCGTTCTGCGTGCAGTGGGCTTTAAGTTCGGCCGATGGCTTGATGTCGTGCAGATGCAGCGGGCGCTTGGCGCACATGAGCCCGATCAGGCGGCCTGACCATAGCCTCAGGCAAGGCGAAACCAACTCGACGCCACGAGATCGTCCTCCACGGCAGCCTGGATCGCAGCAGGATCAGGCGTCACCGCTAGCACACGGCGGAAGAACGCAACGTCCCCCCGCCCCCGCGCCAGAAAAAGCCCGGATAGCGCCGAACCCGCCGCGGAGCGCGGCACGCAGCAGACGCAACCTTGCTCATGCGAAGCCGTCGTGGGATCCGCGAGACGCACCACGATCGCACCTTCCGGCGCCTCCGCCTCGCCATCGATCAGCAGGGCATCGTCAGGGCGCAGATCCGACATCGCGCCAAACACCACCGGCACCCGCGCGTCCACATAGAGCGCCATGTCACCACCTCTCGCCACGAGTCACCGGAGAAACACCCACTGGACATAAGGATATCTTTATACAATAACACAAGTATGGAGACCCTTCTTGCCGAACTGCGCGCCTGCGCCGAGCCCACGCGATTGCGCATCCTCGCACTCGCGTCGCGGGGGTCGTTCTGTGTCATGGAGTTCACAGAGATCCTTGGCCAGTCCCAGCCGCGGCTGTCGCGCCATCTTCGTCTGCTGGGCGAGGCCGGGCTGTTGGAGCGGTCGCGCGAGGGAGCCAATGTGTGGTTCTCGCTGCCCGCGACCGAGAGCGGGCCAGGCTCTCTGGTGCGCGCTTTGCTGGCGCGGCTTTCGGATGACGACGAGATCCTCGCGGCCGACCGGCGGCAGGCCGCGCGCGTGCTGGCCGAGCGGGCGCGCATTGCGACTGAGAGTTTTCAGCGGCGCGGTGCGGCATGGGACGAGATGAACGCGCTTGATCTGCCGGCTGCCGAGGTCCAGGCGGCTCTGCTTGTCTTGATGCCTGCCCAGGTCGGCAAGCTGCTTGATATCGGCACCGGCACCGGGCAGCTTCTAGAATTGCTGGCCCCGCGCATTGAATCAGGGCTCGGGATCGACGCCAGCCGCGCCATGCTGGCCCTGGCCCGTGCTCGCCTTGCCCGCCCGGGCCTTACGCATTGCGCCGTCAAGCTCGGCGACATGTATCGCCTGCCGATCGCCGATGGCAGCTACGACCATGTGGTGATGCAGATGGTGCTCCATTACGCCGAGGATCCCGAAGCAAGTCTCGCCGAGGCTGCGCGCGTGCTGCGCCCAGGGGGATCTCTGGTCGTGATCGATCTTGCCGACCATGACAACGCCGATTGCCTGACCCGCCTCGCCCATCGCTGGCCCGGCTTCTCGGACGAGCGAATGGCCGAACTGTGCGGAGTGCATCTGACCGTCCCGCCGTCCATCCGCATTTCCGGTCCTTTGGAGGTGCGCCTCTGGGCCGCCGCCAAACCCTCTCTTGTCTCTCCCCTGGCCGCCACCGCTGCCGCTTTGGAACACGCTCAATGACCCGCCCAGCTCTGCTTGAAGCACTTCGCCACCAGGTTCTGCTGTGTGACGGCGGCATGGGCAGCCGCGTCCAGGCGCTGCCGCTGGAGGTCGAACGCGATTACTGGGGGCAGGAGAACTGCACCGAGATCCTCAATCTGTCGCGCCCGGACCTGGTGCGTGACATCCACCGCGGCTATTTCGCAGCCGGCGCGGATATGGTCGAAACCAACACCTTCGGCGGCTCACCCATCACGCTCGGCGAGTTCGGGCTTGAGGACCGTGCCTTCGAGATCAACAAGCTCGCGGCCGAACTCGCCCGCGAGGCCGCCGAAAGTTTTGCCGACGGGCGCCATCGCTACGTGGTCGGATCTGTTGGCCCAGGCACCAAGCTGCCTTCGCTGGGCAACATCGCCTACGACCCGCTCGAAGACGGATTGTTCGAGCAATGCCGCGGGCTCATCGCCGGTGGCGCCGACGCCATTTTGATCGAGACCTGCCAAGATACCTTGCAGATCAAGGCCGCCGTGAACGGCGCCAAGCGCGCCAATCGGCAGGCCGGCACCAACATTCCGGTCTTTGTGCAGGTGACGGTCGAGACCACCGGCACGCTGTTGGTCGGCCCCGACATTGCCGCCGCCACGACCGTCATCCAGGCGCTCGATGTGCCGCTGATCGGGCTTAACTGCGCCACGGGGCCGCAGGAGATGGCCGAGCATGTCCGCTATCTCGCCGGCAATTGGCCTGGCCTGATCAGCATCCAGCCCAATGCCGGCCTGCCTGAGCTCGTGGATGGCAAGACGCATTACCCGCTGGGCGCCGCCGAGATGGCAAGCTGGGTAGAACGTTTCGTGGCCGAAGACGGCGTAAACCTCGTGGGCGGCTGCTGCGGCACCAATGTTGAGCACATCCAGGCACTTGACGAGATGCTGCGTCGCCGTGGCGGGTTCCGGCCTGCGCCGGTCGAGCGCAAGATCATCTGGATGCCGTCCGTGGCCAGCCTTTACCAGCAGGTGCCGCTGCGCCAGGAGAACAGCTATTTCTCCATCGGTGAGCGCTGCAACGCCAACGGGTCGCGCAAATGGCGTGAGCTGCAGGAGACCGGCGACTGGGATGGCTGCGTCGCCATGGGCCGTGAGCAGATCGCCGAAGGCTCCAACAGCCTCGATGTCTGCGTGGCCTTTGTCGGGCGCGACGAGATGGCCGAGATGGGCGAGATCATGACGCGCTTTACGTCGTCGGTGAACTCGCCGCTCGTGATCGACAGCACCGAGACCATCGTGCTGGAAGCAGCACTCAAGCTGCATGGCGGCAAGCCTATTATCAACTCGATCAATTTCGAGGACGGCGAGCAGGCGGCGGACGATCGCATGATCCTGGCCAAGAAGTTCGGCGCGGCGGTGATCGCGCTGACCATCGACGAGACCGGTATGGCCAAGACCGCCGAATCAAAGCTCGCCATCGCCACCCGCCTTGTCGAATTCGCCTGCGACAAGCATGGCCTCCAGCACTCCGACTTGATGATCGATCCGCTAACCTTCACCATCGCCACCGGCAACGAGGATGACCGCAAGCTGGGTCAATGGACGCTCGAAGGCATCCGCATGATCCGGGATCGCTTCCCGGACATCCAGATCATGCTCGGCCTGTCCAACATCTCCTTCGGCCTCAACCCGGCCGCCCGCGCCGTGCTGAACTCGGTGTTCCTCGATCACGCCGTCAAAGCCGGCATGACCGGCGCCATCGTCCATGTCTCCAAGATCCGGCCGCTGCACCTGATCGCGCCCGAGGAGGTGGAGGTCTGCGAGGATCTCATCTTCGATCGCCGCCGTGAGGGCTACGACCCGCTGCAGGCGCTGCTGGCCATGTTCGCCGAGCGCAAGGCCGCGGACGCGGTGAAGAAAACCCGCGCCGAGACCGTCGAAGGCCGCCTCAAGGACCGCATCATCGATGGCGACCGCAAGGGCCTGACCGACGAGCTCGACGACGCCCTTGTGTCCATGGCGCCGCTCGACATTATCAACAACGTGCTGCTGGACGGCATGAAGGTGGTGGGTGAACTGTTCGGCGCCGGCAAGATGCAGCTCCCGTTCGTGCTGCAATCCGCCGAGACGATGAAGGCCGCCGTCGCCTATCTCGAACCCAAGATGGAACGCATCGCCGGTCAGGAGAAAGGCACCATCGTGCTCGCCACCGTGAAAGGCGACGTGCACGACATCGGCAAGAACCTGGTCGACATCATCCTCACCAACAACGGCTACCGCGTCGTCAATCTCGGCATCAAGGTGACACTCTCCGACATGGTGGCCGCCGTGCGCGAGCATAAGGCGCACGCCATCGGCATGAGCGGGTTGCTGGTCAAATCCACCGTCGTCATGCGCGAGAACCTCGAAGAGATGTCACGCCAGGGCATCGACGTTCCGGTTCTTCTCGGCGGCGCCGCCCTTACGCGCAACTATGTCGAGGACGATTGCGTGCGCGCCTATGCCTGCGGCCGCGTCGCCTACGCGCGAGACGCGTTCGACGGCCTCCACCTCATGGACCGCGTCACCGGCAACGGCTTTGACGACTATCTCGCCGCCCTGCAATCCAAGCGCGCCGGCAAGGCCCGTAACACCGCGCGCACCCTCGGTGCTGCCGACGCCCGCGCCTTCCGCCCTGTCGATGTCGCAGCCGTCCAGGCCCGCCGCCGCCGCCTCACCCAGAACCAGCCCGTGATCACACCACCCTTCTGGGGCCCCCGCATCGTCGAAGCTGCACCGAAATCCCTCGTCCCGTTCATCAACGAGCGCAGCCTCTATCAGTTCCAGTGGGGCTTCCGGAAACAGGGCCGCAACCTCGAAGACTTCCTCGGCTGGGCCAAGCAGGAACTCCGCCCCGTCATGCGCCGCATGCTCGGCCTGTGCGACGAGCAGGACATCCTCAAGCCGCAGGCCATCTACGGCTATTGGAAGGCCGCCGGCCAGGGCAACGACGTCGTCGTGTTCGAGCACGACGGCATAACCGAGAAATTCCGCGTCACCATGCCACGCCAGCCCAAGGAAGACGGCGAATGCATCGCCGATTTCTTCCGCGACATCGAGGACACCGAGCGCGATGTCATCGGCCTGCAGGTCGTCACCGTCGGCCAAAAGGCCAGCGACACCGCCCGCATCTGGTTCGATGACAACCGCTACCAGGACTATCTCTACCTCCACGGCCTGTCGGTCGAAATGGCCGAAGCCATGGCCGAAGTCACCCACAAACGCATCCGCGCCGAACTCGGCTTCGCCAGCGAAGACGACCGAGACATCGAAAAAATGCTCCAGCAAGGCTATCGCGGCAGCCGATACTCCTTCGGATACCCCGCCTGCCCCAAACTCGAAGACCAGGCCATGCTCCTCAACGCCCTGGACGCAGACAGAATCGGCGTCTCCCTCTCCGACGAATTCCAGCTCCACCCCGAACAATCCACCAGCGCCATCGTGGTCCTAAACCCCATCGCGAAGTATTTCTCGGTCTGAGAGCATCAAGTAAGCAAGCACCGGGCTCTGCCCGGACCCGCCAAGGGGCCGAGCCCCTT
>CAIQQQ010000146.1 GCA_903873995.1 uncultured Rhodospirillales bacterium | reverse complement strand
GATGATCGCGCGTGAGGCGTTCTTGTCGCCCGCGCAAAATGCGCTGGCCTATGCGGATGCCGATATCCGGCTTGCCGGCGGGCGGGCGATCGCCGCACCGATGACCGTGGCGCGGCTGCTGCAGCTCGCCGAGCCGGTGGCGGGCGAGCGCGCCTTGGTGATCGCCTGTGGCACCGGCTATGGCGCGGCCGTGTTGCTGGCCTGCGGTGTTGCGGTGGTGGCCGTGGAGGAGGACGACGCCCAGCTCCTGATCGCGCGCGCGGCGCTGGCGGCGTGGGGTCCGGGTGTCCAGCTCGTGTCCGGCCCGCTTGCGCAGCCGCCGGTCGAAGGGCCGTTCGACCTGATCCTGATCGAGGGCGGTATCGCCCGCCTGCCCGATTCGGTCGCCGACCTGCTCTCGCCGGATGGGCGTGTGGTTGCGGTGCGGTGCCGGGCGAATGGCGGGGGCCAGGCGGTGGTCGGGCGCAGGTCGTTGGGCGCCGTCAATTTCGTTCCGGCGTTTGACCTGCCTGCCACGAAGCTGGCATCGTTTCAGGTGCCGGCAGGCTTCGTGTTCTGATCCAGGCCGCACCGCCGGGCATGGCGCACCAGACACCTGGTTCTGACCTTGAGCAAAACATTGGCGCAGTGGCCGGGGCTGTGGCAGATGAGACTGTAACGCATGCCGAGGCTGGCCCGTCAGGGCCAGCCTCGGTGCGGGATCTTGGAGACCTTCACGATGCCATTCGCTCCGACTTCGTCTGCAGACCGCACGCGCCCGCTCCATGCCGGACCGGCGCGGGTGATCGGTGCCGCACTTGTGGCGATCGGCCTGTCCTGCGCGCTGCCTGCCTCGGGCCACGCCCAGGTCAAGACGTTGCAGGATGCGCTGGCGACGGCCTATTCGAACAATCCGTCCTTGCAGGCGGCCCGCGCCTTGCTGCGTGCGACCGACGAAGGCGTGCCGAGCGCTCTCGCGGGATGGCGCCCGACGCTTTCGGCAACCGGCCAGGCCGGCCGCGGCTATGGCGAGCAGATTTCCAAGACCACCGGCACATCGGTCTCGTCGGACCAGCAGCGCTCCGTGCAGAGCGCGACAGGCACTCTGACGCAGCCGATCTATCGTGGCGGCCGCACCAAGGCATCGACCAACCGGGCCGAAAACCTTGTGATCGCGCAGCGCGCCAAGCTGATCGCGTCCGAGGAGCAGGTGTTCTCCGACACCATCTCCGCCTATGTCGGCGTGATCACCGCAACTGACACGCTGCAGCTGAACGTCAACAACGAGCAGGTTCTCGCCCGCCAGCTGCAGGCGACCAATGATCGGTTCCGCGTGGGTGAGATCACCCGCACCGACGTGGCGCAGGCCGAGGCGGCGCTGGCCGGTGCCACGGCCACACGCCAGACGGCTGAAGGCAATCTGCAGACCGCGCGTGCGACCTTCCAGCGTCTTGTGGGCGATCTGCCGGACAACCTCACCGAGCCGCAGCCGCTGAAGCTGCCGACGCCGACCTTGGAGGAGGCGCGGGCGCTGGCACGGAGCAACAACCCCAACGTGGTTGCGGCCCAGTTCCAGAACGCGTCCGACAAGGACAATTTTGACCTGCAATACACGGCCCTCATGCCGCAGGTCTCGCTTCAGGCCACCGGCACATACAGCAAGGATGTGGCGCAGGCTCGCGTGACTCAGAAGGGCGGCCAGTTCACCGCCAACGTCACCGTGCCGATTTATCAGGGTGGCTCTGAATACGCCGCCATCCGCCAGGCACGTCAGACCGAGCAGCAGTCCAGCCGCCTGATCGATGATGCGCGCCGCACGGCCGTGCAGCAGCTGGTCAGCGCCTGGGAGACCTATCAGGCCACCAAGTCCACCATCGACAGCACCCGTACCCAGATCCGCGCGAACCAGATCGCGCTGGAAGGCACACAGCGAGAGGCCATCGTCGGCAGCCGCACCACGCTTGATGTGCTGAACGCCGAGCAGCTGCTGCTGAACAGCCGCACGACCCTGGTGAGCAATCTCGGCAATCTCGTGGTCGCATCCTGAAGTAAGTAAGTACGATTTCCATGAAGTACACCTGGCTTACCAACACAGAGT
>CAIQQQ010000145.1 GCA_903873995.1 uncultured Rhodospirillales bacterium | reverse complement strand
TCCTGCAAAGCGAGGATCGTCTCGCCCATCTGACGCTGATCCGCGCCTGCGAGGCGATCGGGGCCGCGACCTTGTCGGTCAGCGAGACCGATCTGCGCCTCGACCAGGGCCTGCGTGAGAGCAGCGATCTGATCTGCGCGGACCTGGCACTGCACGACCTGCCATGCGGCCGCGCCGTTCGCCTGCAGACAGCCGCCGTTATGGCGGGGCTTCCTGCGGAGACGGCGCCGGCCGACCTGGCCGCGCTGGCCGTGGACCCGGCTGACGAGACGGTTCTTCGCCTGTTCCGCACGTCCGGCACGACCGGGCGGCCCAAGCTCATCAGCATCAGTGCCGCCTCGCTGCGCGGCAATATCTATGTCCAGCTCGATGGCCGCCGGATCTCCGGCATCGGCGGCGGCTATGTCAGCGTCTACGGCCTCAATGTCGGCTCCGCCTATATCACCGCCGCCTGCGCGCTGACCCTGGGCGAGACGATGCGGTTTCTCGACGTCGCGACCCTGATCGCCGAATTCGACGCGCTGCCGGATTTCACGACGGTGATGGTGCCGTCCGAGGCCGCGCTGATCGCGTCGCATCGCGCTGGGCAGGGCAAGGCTGCGCGCCGCGCCGGCCTGCATGTGATCGGCATGACGCTGCCGCCCACGCTGCGGGCCAATCTCGCGGCCCACGCCGTCACCTGCGTGCAGAACACCTACAGCCTCAGCGAGACCGGCCGCGTCGCGCATCTCGACGAGGCCGGCACCGCCGAGACGATTCCGGGTGTCACGGTTCGCATGCTGGCCGACGACGGCACGGCCGTCCCCGATGGCAAGCCCGGCCGCATCGCCGTTCGCTCGCCGGCATTGTTCTCGGGCTATTACGGCGCCGGCGGCGGCAACGCGAACCTGGTCGATGGCTGGCTGGTCACCTCCGATATCGGCGTCATGCTGTCGCCCACGCGCTTTCGCGTACTGGGCCGAAGCGACGACATGCTCAACATTGCCGGGACCAAGCTTGCCCCTGATGCGTTCGAGGCCGTTCTGCGCCGGCTTCCCGCTGTCACCGACGCAGCCCTTCTGAGCGTGCCGGACGGGCAGGGGGTCGAACGTCTGCTGGTGATGCTGCAGATGGCTGATGACAGCCAGCGCCAGGCCATGCCCGCGATGGTGACGGCGTCGCTGCCGGAGAATCTCGGCCACGTGTCGATCGTGTTCACCGGCCCGATGCCACGCACCGAATCCGGCAAGCTCCGGCGCGCTGAACTGCGCGAGAGCTGGCTGCGGCACGTGCAGGCTGGCGTGGGGCAGGCCGGCGCAGGGCAGGGTTAGGCACCATGCATCCGGCGATCGAGGCCTTCGTCTATGCTTTGGTGGCGCTGCTGGTGATCTTCGATCCGGCCGGCACCGCCGCCCTGTTCGCCGCCATGACGCCGCGCGACACCCCGGCCGAGCGTGCCCAGCAGGCCAAGCGTGCCTGCGTCATCTCGTTTGCCGTGCTCGCGATCTTCGGCCTGGTGGGGGAGGGGCTTCTGGTCGGCCTCGGCATCGGGCTTCCCGCCATGAAGGTCGCCGGCGGCATCCTGCTGTTCCTCACCGCGGCCGACATGGTGACCGCCCGCGGCATCCTGCGCGCATCGCCGGAGGAACGTGCCACCGCCACCGCGACCGAAGCCGATATCAGCGTCTTTCCCTTGGCGATCCCGCTGATCGCCGGCCCCGGCGCCATGACCACGATGGTCCTGCTGCATTCCCGCACCCAGGGCAGCCCGCTGATGATCGCGGCCGTCGAACTGGCCCTGGTCACGGCGCTGCTCGTCACCCTCGCCGGTCTGCTGCTGGCCCGCCACGTCCAGCGCCTGCTCGGCGACACCGGCGCCAATGTCATCGGCCGCGTGCTCGGCGTGCTGCTCGCCGCCCTCGCCGCCCAGATCGCGCTCGACGGCGTGCGCGAAAGTCTCAACCTTGCCTGACGCGCAAACCCTGCCGACCCTGGCGGCCCTGTTGCATTGGGCAAGGCTCACCCCCGATGCGCCGGCCGCCTCCTGGCGCGGCACCGCCATCGGCTACGCGGACCTTGCCAGAAAGGTTGCGTCCTGCGCGTCCATGCTGACCAGCTCAGGCCTGCAGCCAGGCATGTGGGCCGGTCTGCAATGCGACGACCGCCTGATCCACATGGTTCTGGTGCTCGCCTGCGAGGCCGCCGGTGCCGGCTCGATGTCGATCACGGCCCTCGATCTTGGGACCGACGCCGGCCTCTGCCAGTCATTCGGCCTGATCTGCCGTGACACCGACGAGGCGCTGGCGCCGGTTGCGGGCCAGATACGGCTCACCACCGCACAGGCGCAGGCCTCGCTGGCCGCTGGCGCGCTGCCGGACAGTCTCAAAACCGTCTGGCCACCCGAAACGCTGCTGCGCATCGTCCGCACCTCCGGCACGACGGGGGCGCCGAAGCTGGTTCCGGTCCGCGCGGGCGAGATCGCGGGCCGTCTCACGATCCAGCTCTACACCGCGAACCGCGCACCGATCGCGGGCATCTGGATCGCGCTCTACAACTTCACCCACGCCTCGGCCTACCATCTGATGCTCTGCGCGCTCGCGACCGGCCGGACCCTGGTGTTCCACGATCTGGAGTCCTTCGTTTCGGGGTTTGACGATCTGCCGCCCTTCACCGCCAACGTCCTGCCGGCCGAGGCCGCCTGGCTTGCCGAACGCTGCGCCCGCCTCGGCAAGCGGGCGCGCCCAGGCTTCCTGCAGATCGGCGGAGACGCCCTGCCGCAGGCCCTGCGGGACGCCGTCACCTCCCATGTCGCATCCGATGTGCAGAACATCTACGCCAGCAACGAGACCGGCCGCATCGCCGTTGTCGGGCCGGACGGCGTCGGTGACCTCGTACCCGGCGCCCAATGCCGCATTCTGGACGAGCAGGGCAGGGACCTCCCATGGGGCGAGCCCGGCATCATCGCGCTCCACACCACGGCCATGGCGGCAGGCTATCTCACCGATCCGGACCCCGGTGGCAGCCGGATATCCGATGGCTGGCTGATCACCACCGATCTTGGCATGATGCCCGCACCCGGCCGGTTGCAGGTGCTCGGCCGACGCGACGACATGCTGGCCATCGCCGGCACCAAGCTCGCCCCCGATCCGTTCGAGGCCCGCCTGCGCACCCTGCCGGGCGTCACCGACGCGGCCCTCATCAGCGTGCCAGATGGCCAGGACGTCGGCCGACTCCTGATCATGCTCCATCTCGCCCCAGGTATCCGGCAGGACGGCCTTGCGGAGCTGGCAACCCAGGTCCTGCCGCGCAATCTCGGCAATGTCGACCTCGTGTTCACCGGCCCCTTGCCGCGCACCGATACCGGCAAGCTTCGCCGCGCCTTCCTGCGTGATGCCTGGATGCAGCATCAGGCCGCGCGATGAGGCCGCTCCCCCGACGGGCCATCTTGGCCCTCGCCGGCGCTGCCGTCGCCGCCGCGCCCGATGACACTCGGCCGATCCTTCGCGTCGCCGTCCAGGCCCTGCCACCAACCCTCGATCCGATCGAAAGCCTCACCGTCGTTGGCCAGCGGATCAGCGACAACGTGTTCGACACGCTGCTCCGCCGCGACTTCGCCGCCGAACGCACCACAGGCCGCGCCGTCCTCCGCCCGCATCTGGCAACCAGCCTTGAACAGCGCGATCCGCTCACCTGGGCCGCCACCCTGCGTGAAGGCGTCATGTTCCACGACGGATATGAACTCACCGCCGAAGACGTGGCTGCCTCGTTCGAGGAGGATCGCCTCTGGGGCCTCAAAGCGCCCTATTACCAGGGCCGGGCGGCCTGGGGGCATCTGGACCGGGTCACGGTCGAAGGCAGCCGAACCGTGCTGTTCCACACAAAGACCCCCGACATCGTCATGCCTATGCGTCTTGCCAGCTACGCCGCCGGAATCGGCAGCAGGCGCGCTATGCAGGCCGCAGGCCAGCAGGGCTGGCGCACCAGGCCCATCGGCAGCGGCCCCTACCGCATCACGGCGTTCCAGCCGGACACGCGCGTGGTGCTGGACAGCCACGATGGCTACTTCCTGGGCCGTCCCGCGGCCAGGCAGGTGATCGTCACCGCGGTCTCCGAGGCCTCGTCCCGCCTCGCCGGGCTCCAGGCCGGTGATTTCGATCTGGTGACCGGTCTGCTTCCCGATCAGACGCAGACTCTGGCGCAGGCCCCGACGATCGAAGCCGTCGCAAC
>CAIQQQ010000144.1 GCA_903873995.1 uncultured Rhodospirillales bacterium | reverse complement strand
GGCCGCGGTCGAGACCGTGAGTGCGAAGCTGCCGGCCACGATCGATGCCGCCGCCTTGTGCAAGATGGCCGAGCGCGGCCAGATCACCGGCGCTTTGCTCGATGGCCCATTGGCGTTCGACAACGCCGTGAGTGCCGCCGCCGCGGCCGAGAAGGGCATCGTCTCGCCTGTTGCGGGCTTTGCCGACATCCTGCTCGTGCCGGATCTCGAGGCCGGCAACATGATCGCGAAGTCGCTGATCTTCCTCTCCGGTGCCGAGGCGGCCGGCGTGGTGCTGGGCGCGTCCGTGCCGATCGTCCTCAGCAGCCGTGCCGACAGCCTGGGCACGCGCGTGGCCTCCTGCGCGGTTGGCGTCATGATGGCGCGGAAGGCCGGCTGACCATGGGCGGCCCGATCCTGACCCTGAACGCCGGCTCGTCGAGCCTGAAATTCGCGCTCTACGACGCGGGTCTCACTGCCACGATGCATGGCGAGATCTCCGGAATCGGCATACAGCCCCGCCTGGAGGTGCGCGACCCCGCCGGCCGCGCATTGACCCAGCGGGACTGGCTCACCGGGGTGCAGCCGTCGCTTGATGACATGCTGGGCGCCGTGCTCGATTTCACCGGCGAACGCGGCGGGCGCACCCGCATTGCGGCTGTGGGGCACCGTGTGGTGCAGGGCGGCGCCGATCACATCCACCCGGCCGCCGTCACGACAGCGCTGCGCACCGACCTCGAACGCATGACGAAGCTCGACCCGCTGCACATGCCCGCGGCCCTGGCGGCGATGGCCGCGATCGAAGCCGACCGGCCAGGCTTGCTGCAGGTCGCCTGCTTCGACACGGCGTTTCACGCCACACAGCCCGCGATCGCCACGAACTTCGCGCTGCCCCGCGCCATCACCGCCACCGGGGTGCGGCGCTACGGGTTTCACGGCCTGTCCTACGAATATATCGCCGGCCGCCTGCCTTGCCTCAGCCCCGCCATGGCGCAGGGCCGCGTGATCGCCGCCCATCTCGGCTCCGGCGCCAGTCTGTGCGCCCTGCTCGCCTGCCGCAGCATCGCCACCACCACCGGCTTCACAGCCCTCGACGGTTTGATGATGGCCTCACGCTGCGGCAACATCGATCCCGGCGTGGTGCTCTATCTCGCCCAGGACGGCCACAGCATCGCCGACATCGAGGACATGCTCTACCGCCGCTCCGGCCTGCTCGGCGTGTCCGGCATCAGCGGCGATGTCCGCACCCTGCTCGCCAGCGCCGATCCGCACGCGGCCGAGGCGATCGAGCTGTTCACCTACCGCATCGCCATCGAGGCCGGCGCGCTGGTGAGCGCGCTCGGCGGGCTCGACGGTCTGGTGTTCGCCGCCGGCATCGGCGAGCACGCGCCCGAGATCCGCCAAGCCGTCTGCCGCCGCCTGGCCTGGCTCGGCGTAAAGCTCGACGACGACGCCAACGCGGCCAACGCCCCGCTGATCAGCACGACCGACAGCGCCATCGAGGTGCGCATCGTGCCGACCGACGAGGAAGCCATGATCGCCCGCCACACACAGGCCGTTCTGATGGAACCCACCACATGATCGAACCCGATGTCCTGCCGCCCGCGCCGGTCACCCATCTGCGCGGCAAGCGCGGCCTTGTGGTCGGCATCGCCAACGACGCCAGCATCGCCGCCGGCTGCGCCCGCGCCTTCGTGGCCTCGGGTGCGACCATCGCCTGCACCTACGCCCACGAGAAGGCGCTGCCCCACGTCCAGCCCGTCACCAAGGCGCTGGGTTGCGACATCCTGATCCCGCTCGATGTCACCGTGCCGGGCGAGCTGGAAGCTGTGTTTGACCGCATCCGCGCCGAATGGGGCGAGCTCGACTTCCTGCTGCACTCCATCGCCTTCGCCCCGGCCGCCGATCTGCACGGACGCGTGGTGGACAGCACCGCGGCAGGCTTTGCCATGGCGATGGACATCTCCTGCCACTCCTTCCTGCGCATGGCCTGCCTTGCCGAGCCCCTGATGGCGCAAGGCGGCAGCCTGCTGACCGTGACCTTTATCGGCTCGGAGCGCGTCGTGCCGCATTACAGCATTATGGGCCCGGTCAAGGCCGCGCTCGAAAGTGCGGTGCGTTACGCCGCCGCCGAACTCGGCCCGGGCCGCATCCGCGTGAACGCCATCTCCCCCGGCCCGATCAAAACCCGGGCCGGCGGCGGCATCGCCCATTTCGACGAAATGCTGGCCCATGCCGCGGAAGCCCCCGAACCCGACCCCGTCAACACCGACGACGTGGGCGCTCTCGCTGCCTTCCTGGTCTCAGACAGCGCCCGCAACATCACCGGCGCCATCATCCCCGTGGACGCCGGGCAGCATTTGGGGGGGTGATGGGGGCAAGGGAGGCCAGGGCGCTGCCCTGGCCTCCCTTGCCCCCAGCGCCCTACCGCTTGATGCGGGTGATTTTGGTGCCTTCGATGTTGATGCCGGCCATCAGGCCCGACTGGTCGAAGATGAAGGCGTAGGCGTCATCTTTGAGGGTAGAGGAGGAGAGGTTTTTGGCCACACCTTCGTCCACGATCACGACGGTGGGTCCGACGCCGATTTCCCAGCCGCTGGTGTCGCGCACGTAGTCCACGGCTTTTTGCGTCATGAGGAACACGACGTAGCCATAGGACTGGACGCCGGCCTGAAAGCCCCAGGACGCGGTGACGGAATTGTAGTAGCCGACGAGCCTGTCGCCTTCCTTGAGCTCGCCTTCGCCGTAGGCGCCGCCGAAGATCAGGCCGGCTTTCACGATGCTGGGGAACACCAGGATCGCGCGGGCCTTCTGGCGCAGCACGGCGGCAGACGCGTTGGTGCGGGTGAGCAGGTTCAGCTTGGCATCGGCATCGCGGCTGAGCTCGTCGGTCGGCTCGGCGTGGGCCGGCGCGGGCAGGGTGGACGACAGGACCGTCCCGGCAGCCAGCATGGCGGCCAGGGTAAATGCCCGGAGATGTGTCATATCGTGTGTCGCCTTCTGATCATGGAAGTATCGCGATAGACGCGCGCGACCTGGTTTAGGCAGCGCCGGAAATCACCCAGTCGCTGTCGCGGGTGCAGCGGAGTGCCATAGAGCGTCATCCGACCAGACGGCATCACCCGTCGGATAAAGATGCTCGCCATAACGAAGAGGTAGAGCCCAAGCCGGACGCCTATCAGTTCGGCTTTGACTCTGGTGTCCCGCACCAGAAATTC
>CAIQQQ010000143.1 GCA_903873995.1 uncultured Rhodospirillales bacterium | reverse complement strand
TGGCAGGCCTCGCCGAACTGGAGGCCGCCCCCGGCATTTCGCGCGAGACGGCGCGCCGGGTCTATGCGCATTTCCATCCCGGCGCACGTCTGGACACCGCCTCATGATCGCATTGTCCCGACCATCCGGAGCTGTGCTGTGCTGACCGACCTGCCCAATCTTCTGACGCTCAGCCGGATCGCGGCGATTCCCCTGGTGGTGGCCCTGGTCGCCTGGGGCACGCCAGTTGGCGACATTTTGGGTTGTGGCCTGTTTGCCATCGCCGCCATCACCGATTATTTCGACGGCAAGATTGCCCGCGATCGCCAGCAATTCTCCGATCTCGGCCGCATGCTCGATCCGATCGCCGACAAGCTGCTGGTGGGGGCGTGCCTGATGATGCTGGCGGGACAGGGGCGGCTGGGGCCCTTTGGGCTTTACCCGGCGATCGTGATCATGCTGCGCGAGATCCTGGTCAGCGGGCTGCGGGAATATCTGGCGGGCCTGCGGATCAGCATGCCCGTGTCCAGGCTCGCCAAATGGAAGACCGGGTTTCAGATGGGCGCGCTCGGTGCCCTGCTGGCTGGCAACAGCGGTGCTGCGGAAATCGGTCTTGGCGTGTTGCCGGTGACGCTGATCGGCGCGGCGCTGCTGTGGATAGCAGCCCTGCTTACCCTGGTGACGGGCTGGGACTATCTGACCGCTGGGCTGCGTCACGCGACCCGGCCACAATGAGGGGGCGCCGTTGAGCAGGGTTCTCGGGCTCCTGGGCTGGTCGGGCAGCGGCAAGACCACGCTGCTGGTGGCAATGCTGCCGAGGCTTGCCGCGCAGGGCGTCAACGTCAGCACGATCAAGCACGCGCATCATGATTTCAACGTGGACCGGCCAGGCAAGGACAGCCACCGCCACCGCGAAGCCGGCGCGCGCGAGGTTCTCGTCTCGAGCGGGCGGCGCTGGGCGCTGATGCACGAGCTCGCCAACACCCCGGGCGAGACCGAGCCAGATCTTGACGCGCTGCTCGGCCGGCTGGCGCCGGTCGATCTCGTGCTGGTCGAGGGCTTCCGCGCCAGCCGCCATCCCAAGCTCGAGGTTCATCGCCCCAGCCTGGGGCACCCCCCCTTGTGGCCGGGCCGGGCCGAGGTGCTGGCGGTTGCAAGCGATGCGCCGCTTCTGGGCTGCGATCGGGACATCCTTGATCTCGCGGATCATGATATGGTTGCCGCCTGGATTCTTCGGTTTCTCAGTAGACCGGCCGATGGGCAAACCCGCGCTTGAGAAGCGGCGCCGGGCAAGGCACATTGCGCCGGCCGATACCGAAGGGCTCACGACCCGATACGGCCCGAAATCGATCGCCTGCGATCGCGCGACAAGGAATGTTTTCTCATGCGGCTTTCCGCTTCCCTCGCCGCCTCTGTCACTCTGGTTGGGCTGCTGTCCGGCTGCGGAACGATCGCCGGCAGCCCGTTCGAGGGCTTCGGGGGCTTCATCACAGACACGCACACCCTGCGGGCGAATCCCAACCGGCCGGTGAGCGAGGGCGAGACGGTGCATCGCGTGCTCGGCCAGCCCGCCGAGCTCGAACCCTTGACACCGGAGACCGGCAACGTGTGGCCCGGCCCAATCGAGGCCAGTGCCTCGCTGGGTGACCTGGCCAAGACCAACCCCGACCAGCTGTTGAAGCCGGACGGCGAGATCACCTTGCCCCCCGCCGTTCGCAACACCGCGATCAAGCCGCTGCCGCCGGTCTCCGGCACGACGCCGCAGGTTGTGACGCCACAGCCGGTGCCGCAATCCTCCTCCCCCTCGGCAGTGCCTGCCGCCGTGCAGCCATACGTGGCGCCGTCCCAGGCACCGGCGCCCGCCGCCGCCGCACAGCCGGCGCCTGGCTCGCGGTTTGTGCAGACGCCGAACGGCCCGGCGACGCTCAGCGGCGGCCCCGGCGTGCAGACCTACACCGATCAGACCGGCAAAACCGGCCTCGTCGTGCCCAACGGCAACGGCACCAGCACGCTGATCGCGCCGGATGGCTCGGTCCAGACGGTCCCGACACCGAAATAACGTTCTTCCGAAAGAGCCCGATGCGGATCCTGTACTTCGCCTGGCTTCGCGAGCGCGTGGGGCTTGGTGAGGAGCAGGTCGACCTGCCGGCGGGAATCGCCGACGTGGCCGGCCTGATCGCCTGGCTTCGCACCCGCGGCCCGGGGTTCGAGGCCGCCTTCGCGCAAGGCCGGCTGGTGCGCTGCGCCGTGAACCAGGACTTCGCCGGGCCTGACGCCGCCATCGCGCCGGGCGACGAGGTGGCGTTCTTCCCCCCCGTCACCGGCGGCTGACATGGATGCGGTTGGGGCAACGATCCGGGTTCAGACCGCCGATTTCGACATCGCAGCGGAATCCCGCGCGTTGGGCGCTGACAGGACCGATATCGGTGGCATGGCCAGCTTCGTGGGTCTTGTGCGGGGCACCGCCTCCGGCAGGCCGATCAGTTCCATGACGCTGGAGCACTACCCCGGCATGACGGAACGCGCGCTAGGCGCCATCGGCGATGCCGCCACGCAACGGTTCGAACTCCAGGGCTGCACGGTGATCCACCGCGTCGGCATCCTTCTGCCGGGCGATCAGATCGTCCTGGTGCTGACGGCTGCGCCCCACCGGCAGGCCGCCTTGGATGGCTGCGCCTTCCTCATCGACTGGCTCAAGACCAGAGCGCCGTTCTGGAAGAAGGAACGTTTCGCCGACGGCACCGAGTCCTGGGTCGATGCCCGCGAAGCCGATGACGTAACAGCCGAGCGGTGGGGCAGGCTGTAGGGCGAAAGGTCAGGTAAACTGCCTGACCACCACGGTTCCAACAGTTGCCGCGATCGCCGAGACCACCGCACCCCAGGCCATGTCGACTGCGCTCACGAGGCCTGACCAATCCTTGAGGGTGGCGAGGTTGGTCATGTCGTAGGTGCCGTAGGCCACGAGGCCGAGCAGTGCTCCGCCCCAGATGGCGCGCACGAGGCTTCCCTGTTCCAGGGCCGGGAGGACGGCGAACCCGACGACGCCTACGACGTAGAGCAGGTAGAAGCCGGCGGCGGCCGCAAGGTTCGGGGTTTCGAGCAGAAGCTGGCCGATCCGCGGCTTGTAGATCGCGGGGACCGCATTGGTCAGCCAGATGAAATCCAGCGTGAACAGCACCAGGGCGGTGACGACGTAGGCGATGAGGCTGGTGCGCATGACGGATCCTTCTTGTATGCGTGGGACATGTGGGACCGATCGCGCCGCGTGCACCCTGTTCTGACCCGCTCGGCTGTCACCGTGGCGGGCGCGCTGCTGCTGCTGTGGCCCGTGTTCATCAACCGATACCCGATCGTCTTTTCTGACACGGATGCGTTTCTGGTCCAAGGCGGTGAGTGGTTTGCAATCTGGGACAAGCCGTTTGTTTATGGCCCCTGGCTGATCACGACCGCAGGCGGCGTGAGCCTGCTGATCCCGGCGCTGCTGCAGGCCGTGACGCTGTCGGCCGTGCTGTCGCTGGTGGCGCGGGCGCTTCACCGCGACGGTGCGTGGCGGCATCTTCTGCATTGCGGCGTGCTGGCGGCGGGGTCGGCCGCACCCTGGTTCGTGGGGTTTCTGATGCCGGACATCTGGGGGCCGATCGTGGTGCTGTGCCTGGCGCTGCTGGGATTTGCCGCCCTTGGCTGGCTTACCCGATTGGGTTTGGTGGTTGTCGCGGGCTTTGGTGTGGCGGTGCATCTGACGCATCTGCCGGTGGCGGCGGCGTGCGTTGTGGTGGTTGCGGTCCTGAATCGGCGTCGGATCGCCTGGATTGTGGCGCCGGTTGCGCTCGCGGTCGCTGTGCTTCTGACCACGAACCAGGCGGTGTTCGGCCGGTTTTCGATCAGCCCGCATGGCTCGGTGTTCGCGCTGGCCCGGCTGGCCAGCGACGGGTTGGTGGATGCAACGCTCGCTGAGGCCTGCCCGCGGGCCGGGTGGCGGCTGTGTGCCTGGCAGGGCCGCCTGCCGCGCGACAGCGATCTGTTCCTATGGTCACCCGATGGGCCGGTGTGGTCCGACCCCGGCGGGCCGATCGGGCTCGCGCCGGAGGCTGCGGCGATCGTGGCCGCGACGGTCCGGCGCGATCCGGCGCATGTGCTGCTGGCCGGGCTGGGCAACACGGCTGAGCAGTTGCACCGCGTGGCGCTGGGCGAAGTGCTGACCCGTGCTGCGATGGGGCCGCGGATCGGGCAGACTGTGGCACGGTTCCTGGGCCCTGATGAGCGGGACCGGCTGCTGGGCGGCCGTCAGGTGCATGACACGCTGGCGCCGCTGGCCGAGCGGCTTAACCGCGCGCATGCCGTAATGCTGGTGCTGGGCTTTTGCCTCAGCATCGTCGTTCTGATAGGCGGAAGGCCGGGGGCGAGGGGGTTCGCTGCCTGCATCCTGCTGGGTGTGCTGGCAAACGCCGTGGCCACGGGGGCGCTTTCAGGCCCCCATGACCGCTATCAGGCGCGTATCGTCTGGATCGTGCTGATCCCGGCGATGTTGCTTACGCCGCCAACGCTTCCACCTCACCGGGCGACATCCGCACCAGCTTCTCGAAGGCGCCGAGCAGCATCTCTGTGACCGGACCCGGGGTGTAATGCAGCTCGCCGATCTGGCGCACCGGCGTGACTTCGGCGGCGGTGCCGACCAGGAACACCTCGCTGGCTTTGGCCATGTCCTCTGGCCACATCGCCCGCTCCACCACTGTCATCTGCCGGGCGCGCGCGAGGCTCATCACCACGCGGCGGGTGATGCCGTCGAGGAAGCAATCGGGGGTTGGGGTATGCAGTTCGCCGTCGATCACGAAGAACACATTGGCGCCGGTGCCCTCGCTCACCTGGCCGCGCCAGTCGAGCATCAGCGCGTCATCGAAGCCCTTCGCCTCGGCGGCATGCTTGGCGAGCGTGCCGATCATGTAGAGGCCGGCAGCCTTGCTCGCCGTGGGGGCTGTCTGCGGGTGCGGGCGGCGCCATTCCGCCATGTCCAGCCGCACGCCCTTCATGCGGTTGTCGCCGAACAGGTTGGGCCAGGCCCAGGTGGCGACCATCAGGTGGATCTTGGTCTGCTGGGCGGAGACCGAGAGCTGTTCGGTGCCGCGCCAGGCGAGCGGGCGGACATAGGCGTCCACAAGGTTGTTGGCGGCGACCACGGCGCGGCAGGCATCATCGATCTCATCGGCGGTGTAGGGGATCTCGAAGCCGAGGATGCGGCCCGAGGCGATCAGACGCTCGGTGTGGGCGCGCAGCTTGAAGATGTTTCCCGAATACGCCCGCTCGCCTTCGAACACGCCGCTGGCATAATGCAGGCCGTGGGACAGGACGTGGATCTTGGCCTCCCGCCAGGGCACCATGACACCATCGAACCAGATCAGGCCGTCCCGGTCATCGAAAGGAACGAGCGCCATTGTCTTCTCTCCCGCAAGATTGTTGCTTCAACGCGGCTGACGCTATAATCACGCGAAAACTGCGTCAACGTTCCTGCCTCATTTGAAAGGTATGCCTGTCATGTCCGGACAGAAGACCGCGCTCCGGCCGCACCCCTTGCCCGCGGCCGTTCTGCCGTCGCCCGCCCTGCCATCGCAGACCGCATCCGGAACGCAGGCCGGCGCGAACCTGCTGTTCCTGCGTGAGGATGAGCTGCGCCTGGCGCAGGATTTGATGTTCTTCGCCTATCGCGACTTCACAGGGGCGGCTGACCGCATCCTTGACGAAATGGGGCTGGGCCGGGCGCATCACCGCGCGCTGCACTTTATCGGCCGCAATCCCTCCATCTCGGTGACCGACCTGCTGGGGCTTTTGCGCATCACCAAGCAGAGCCTGGCGCGGGTGCTGGGCGAACTCGTCGAGCGCGGGCTGGTGGCGCAGGCGACCGGGCAGGCCGATCGCCGCCAGCGCCTGCTGACGCTCACCGAGGACGGTGTGGCGCTGGAGCGGCGGCTGTTCGAGCAGCAGCGCGAGCGGCTGGCCCATGCCTATCGCGACGCCGGCGGCGCCAGCGTGGAAGGCTTCCGCCGGGTGATGCGCGGCGTGATGGACGACGCGGCGCGTGCCTATCTCGATGGCGGCGACCGGACCCGGAAGGCCTGATCCATGACCGATGACGCATTGATCCTGGTGGTGGACGACGACCAGCGGCTGCGCTCGCTGCTGCAGCGCTATCTGGCCGAGAACGGCTTTCGCGTCACCACCGCTGAGACCGCTGAGGCGGCGCGCGACCGGCTGCGGTTTCTGCAGCCTGACCTTATGGTGCTCGACGTCATGATGCCCGGCGAAAGTGGCCTGTCGCTCACCGAGTCGCTGAAGGACGAGCATTCCGGCATCCCGATCATCCTGCTGACCGCGGCTGGCAGCCCCGATGACCGGATCGCGGGCTTTGAGGCCGGTGCCGACGATTATCTGGCAAAGCCGTTCGATCCGCGCGAGCTGGTGCTGCGCATCCGCGCCATGCTGCGCCGCACGCCGCAGGTGCAGCCGCAGATCGAGCTGCCGGCAAGCCCGGTGCAGCTGGGGCCGCTGCATTTCGATCCCGGCCGCGGCGAGCTGCGCGGGCCGCAGGGGCCTGTTCGGCTCACCGGCGGCGAGGCGGCGCTGCTGACGGCGCTGGCCGCCAAAGCCCATGAGGTGCTGACCCGTGAGGAGATCGCCCTGGCGCTGGGTACGGATGAGGCCAGCGAGCGCGCGATTGATGTGCAGATGACCCGTCTGCGCCGCAAGATCGAGGCCGATCCGCGTGATCCGCGCTTTTTGCACACGGTGCGCGGCAAGGGCTATGTGCTGAAGCCGGGGCCATAACGCATGCGCCTGCTGCCGCTCTCCCAGGAAAAGGCCGTGAAGAAGGTGCTGCCGCGCTCGCTGCTCGGCCGCTCGCTGCTAATCATGGTCGTGCCGCTGATCGTGGTGCAGGCGGTGGCGCTGCAGCTGTTCTATGGCAGCAACCTCGACATCGTCTCCCGCCGCTTCGCCAGCGCCGTGGCGGGCGAGATCGCCACAACCATCGACCTGCTCGACCGCTATCCCGATCCGGCCGACCAGTCCTGGGCGCTGATATCGGCTTGGGAGAAGCTTGAGCTTGCGATGCAGTGGCAGCCCGGCGTGCGGCTCAGTGCCGATGAGCTGACGCATCGCACCGACCGGTCTCGCAACCTGGTGGCCGCGATGGACGAGCGGGTGCGCAAGCCCTTCGCGCTCGATTGGAATCCCGAGCCGCGCTCCATCCTCGTTCGGATCCAGCTGGCAGACGGCGTGCTGGACGTGCTGGTGCCGATCAAGCGTCTGCTGGCCGGGACGCTCTCTCTGTTCGTGATCTGGCTGGTCGGTTCGTCGTTGCTGCTGTTTGCGATCGCGGCCCTGTTCATGCGCAACCAGGTGAAGGCGCTGCGACGGCTGGGGGCGGCCGCGGAGGCGTTTGGCATCGGTCGCGACATCGGCCCGATCAAGCCTGAGGGGGCTGCCGAGATCCGCCAGGCGGCATCTGCCTTCAACCGCATGCAGGAGCGCATCCGCCGCTTCCTCCAGCAGCGCACCGAGATGCTGGCCGGCGTGTCGCATGATCTGCGCACCCCCCTCACCCGGCTGCGTCTGGCCTTGGCGCTGCACAGCCACCGGGCCGATCTGGCGGCCGACATTGCGGACATGGAGGCCGATATCGGCGAGATGGACCGCATGATCGACGGCTATATCGCGTTCGTGCGCGGCGAGGGCGCCGAGCAGGCCCAACCCACCGATCTTGTGGCCGTGCTGCAGGACATCGCCAACAACGCGCGGCGGGCCGGCGCGGACATCGCGTTTGACCCGCCGCCCGTTCTGACCGTTTCGTTGCGCCCGGACGCGATCCGGCGCGCGATCACCAACCTGCTCGACAACGCCCGCCGCCACGCCCGCCACATTACGCTCGCCGCTGCCGAGGCGGGCGGCCGGGCGATCGAGGTGCTGGTGGACGATGACGGGCCGGGCATTCCGCAGGATCGGCGTGAAGAGATGTTCCGCCCGTTCGCCTCGGGGGCGGCGGGCGGCACCGGCCTGGGGCTCACCATCGCGCGGGACATCGTGCGGGCCCATGGCGGCGAGATCACGCTGGAGGACAGCCCCGCGGGCGGGCTGCGGGCGCGCGTGAGGCTGCCGGTTTAGCCGGGCGGGTCCGATTGGCGATTTCGCGTCCGTTGCGAAAACAACGCGCGCGAGCGTGGTTTGGCGCTGGCGGCGCACTATATCCACGGCGCAACAGCGCATGTCCGGGCCGCTCCGGCCTGGGCTCGCGGCTTTGAACAAGGAGTGGATCATGCCGCAGGACACGCCGGCCACCATCACGAACGAATATGTGCCACCCGAGATCTGGACCTGGAACACCGAAAGCGGCGGACGTTTCGCCAACATCAACCGACCCGTCGCCGGCGCCACGCATGAGAAGGAGCTGCCGGTCGGCAAACATCCGCTGCAGCTCTATTCGCTGGGCACGCCCAACGGCGTGAAGGTGACGGTGATGCTGGAGGAGCTGCTGGCCCTTGGTTATGAAGGCGCGGAATACGACGCCTGGCTGATCAAGATCGGCGATGGCGACCAGTTCGGCAGCGGGTTCGTGGACGCCAACCCGAACTCCAAGATTCCGGCGCTGGTGGACCGCAGCGGACCTGTGCCGGTTCGCGTGTTCGAATCGGGTGCGATTCTGGTGCATCTGGCGGAGAAATTTGGCGCTTTCCTGCCCACCGAGACGGCGGCGCGGGCTGAGTGCCTGTCCTGGCTGTTCTGGCAGATGGGCAGCGCGCCGTATCTTGGTGGCGGCTTTGGGCATTTC
>CAIQQQ010000142.1 GCA_903873995.1 uncultured Rhodospirillales bacterium | reverse complement strand
TTCTGGTGCGGGACACTAGTTGTTTGCGGAACACCCAGCCAGGACCCCTGACCATGCAGAACAGCGAACAGATCTGGACCCATGTGGATGCCAAGCGCGAGGCCTTCATCGAATTGTCGGACACGGTCTGGGGCATGCCGGAGACCTGCTACACCGAGACCCGCTCGTGTGCCGAGCATCTGGCCGAGCTGCAGCGCCAGGGCTTTAGCGTGACCGAGAACGTCGCGGGCATACCCACGGCGCTGATGGGTGAAGCGGGCGAAGGCGGGCCGGTGATCGCCATTCTGGGCGAGTATGACGCGCTGCCGGGCCTGAGCCAGGAGGCTGGGGTGGCCGAGCATCGGCCAATCCCGGGGCAGTACAACGGGCATGGCTGCGGCCATAACCTGCTGGGCTCGGCGGCGATGCTGGCGGCAACTGCTGTGAAGGATTGGCTGGCGACGACAGGAACGCCAGGCCGCGTGCGCTATTACGGCTGCCCGGCCGAGGAAGGCGGGGCAGCCAAGGCATTCATGGTGCGCGCCGGCGCGTTCGCGGATGTGGACATCGCGATCACCTGGCACCCCAACGCGTTCTTCGAGGTGGCGGAGGCGCTGTCTCTAGCCAACACGCGCATCGACTTCACGTTCATGGCCGGGCGAGCCATGCCGCGGCCGCGCCGCATCTGGGGCGGTCGGCGCTGGATGCGGTGGAGCTCACCAATGTTGGTGTGAACTATCTGCGCGAGCACATGCCGAGCGACGCGCGGGTGCATTACGCGATGATCGAATCAGGCGGCATCGCGCCCAACGTGGTGCAGTCCCGCGCCCGGGTGCGCTACTCGGTGCGCGCTGCCGACCTGCCTCAGATGCGTGACCTGCTGGAGCGGGTGAAGGATTGTGCGCGCGGCGCAGCGCTCATGACCGGCACGCGGCTGGAGATCGAGGTGCTGAGCGCCGTCTCCAACCTGCTGCCCAACACGCCGCTCGAGACCTCGATGCGCGAGGCGTTCGAACGGCTCGGCACACCGGAATGGGACGCGGCGGATCGCGATTTCGCTAAAAAGATCCAGGCGACGCTGTCCGCCGAGGACATCGCCAACTCCTATCGCCGCGTGGGCGTGAAGCCGCGGGCGGACATGCCGCTGCATGAGGGGCTGGTGCCGCTCGATGCAAAGGGCGTGAAGATGATCGGCTCCACCGATGTTGGCGATGTCAGCTGGGTGGTGCCCACGGTGCAGGCCCATGCCGCCACTTACGCGATCGGCACGCCGGGCCATTCCTGGCAGCTCACGGCGCAGGGCAAGATGCCGGCGGCGCATAAGTCGATGGTGCATGTGGCCAAGGTGATGGCGGCCACCGCGGTCAGCGCGATCGAGGACCCTGCCCTGATCGCGCGGGCAAAGGCCGATCTCGCCGAGCGCACGGACGGCAACCCCTATGTGTGCCCGATCCCCGAGGGCGTGGAGCCGCCGATCGCGGCAATGGCGCTCTCCTCAGGGGTGTAGCAGGCGGGCGAAGTCCGCATCGAGCAACGCCAAGGCGTTGTCAATGCGGCTTCGTCCTGACGTGATCCACATCTGCAGAGCAGCCAGGGTCTGCTTCGCCGCCGCTAGCATGCGCGCCATTTCTGCCGGCTGCGGCCCGCCGGCGGTGGCGCGGTTGCGCACGATCGCCACCGGGTCCAGCGCCGCGCGGAACGCTGGCTCGCTCAAGGGCAGCGTGCCAGAGGGCATCTTCAGCTCCGCCAGGGTCTCAGCGTAGATGCGCTGGGCGTCGGCATAGGGGAAGTCGCTCGGGCGGATGTCGTGAAGCCGCGCGAACTCGACAACCTCGGAAGCGAAATGGTGCCCGGCGCGGAACGGCAGCTTGTATTGCCGCATCAGCGCGTCCGCGACCTCCTGAGAGGCCGTCCAGTCGCTGTTCAGCTCCTCCAGCGCGCGCTCGGGGCTGATCACCAGCGCGTTGAGGATGCGATCCCAGCCGGCCAGCATGTGGCTGGTGGCGGCGATCACGGCGACGTTGTCGCGGATGTTCTTGGCATCGCTCATACCGGGCGGGATGTTGTGGGCCGTGATGGCGCGGCCGATGCCGAGGGTCAGGACGTTGGAGGCCTCGGCGCGCACGTTGTTCAGCAGCCCGGGATTGCGCTTCTGCGGCATGGCGCTGGAGACATAGGTGTTGCCGTCGCCTTCCTTGAGCAGGATCCAGGGCCGCGGCTGGGCGTATTGCACCATCACGTCCTGGATGAAGGCGGCCGTGTGCAGCGCGATCTGCTCAGCCACGGTGCCGACCTCCACCGGGAGCTCGGTGGCCAGGATCTGGGCGGCATCATAGGCGTTGTCGACGGTGGTGGGGAAGCCGAGATAGGCCGCCATCCGCGGGCGGTTGAGCGGCCAGCTGGTGCCGTTCAGCACCGTGGTGCCCATGGGTGACTGGTCGACACGGGCATAGAGCTCCCGCAGGCGCTGGGCGTCACGCTCGAGGCCCGCGACATGGCCGAGCAGATAATGGCCGTAGCTGTTGGGCTGGGCGGCGACGCCGTTGGTGTAGTTGGGCACGATCGTGCCTTGGTGGGTCTCAGCTAGGCGGACGAGGGTGGCGGTCGTCTTGCGAAGCTGCTCGGCGAGACGCAGCAGCTCTTCGCGGATCATGGCGCTGCGCACGGTGGCCAGCATGTCCTGGCTGGAGCGGCCAGCATGCAGCAGGGTGGCTTCGACCCCAGCGGCCTCGATCAGCAGCGGTTCGAAGGTGATCACGAGCGAAGGCCGCTTGCCGCCTGGCTGGTCGCCTGCCTTGAGCACGGCCGCCAGCCCGGCTGCGATATGGGGCGTGAGGGCGGGGTCGAGCAGGCCCTCCTCGGTGTTCATGACGGCGCTGGCCTTGTTGATCTCGCCCAGCCAATAGAATGCGTCTCTGACCGGAGCGGATTGGGCCATGGCTGTGGCCGGCAGGGCGCACATCAGAGCCGTCCCGAGTTGGAGCAAGATCTTTCTCATGTTTCCCTGCATTGTCCTTGGCTGCAACGCGCAGCGGGCGGTCAGAGCGACACCCTACATCGCAAAACGTCCAAGCACGATGCACGCGGCCACCATCTGCACGAGATTCACGACCACCGAGAGCCGGTGCGACCTGTCAAATCGCCATTTGGCCTCCGTGTCCCCGGCGCGTGCGGCGTCACTGGCAGTGTTGATTCGCGGCATCAGCCATTGGCGCAGCCACAGGGTCAGAATGGCGATCGCGGCCATCGCAACGCCGTCCCAGCGCGGCGCCAGCGCCACGGCGGCAATCGCAGCACCGATCAGGACGTAGAGGTAGTAGAATGGGAACACCGCGCGGATGAAGGCGCCGGCCTGCTGCGGCGGCAGGCGGGTGAACACCAGCGGCGCCATCACGGCTGCAAAGAACAGCATGCCCCCCAACAGGAGGGCCACGGCGAAAAGAGCAATCATGTGTATCATGATCGGGACATGGACACCGGCCCCAGATCGGCAAGGGCTCAGCCTTTGACCAGTTCCTCAAGAACGGCCGGAAGCCCGCCGAACTCCAAGGCCTCGGCGTTCGCACCTGTGACCGCCTCGCCATAGCCCCAGCGCGCCCACACGCTGGCCACGCCAGCGCCCTTCGCGGCCAGGATGTCATTGTGGTGATCGCCCACCATCACCGTGCGGTTCGGCACGCCGCCGACCTCGGCCAGGGTCGCCAGCAGATGGGCGGGGTCCGGTTTACGGACTGGATAGGAATCGCCGCCGCCCACGGCCGCGAAGAACGGGGCGAGTCCAAGTTCTGCCAGTAGATCGCGTGCCGGCGCCACCGGTTTATTGGTGCACACCGCCATCGTCCAGCCGGCGTCGCGCAGCAGTTCCAAGGTCGCCATCACGCCGGGATAGGGCCGCGTCTCAACCGCAGCGTTGACGCCGTAATCGGCCAGGAACGACATGAGCTCCGGCTTGCCGGACGCGACGCCGCGGGCGCGATACCCCCGCTCGACCAGCGCCCTCGCGCCGTCGCCCACCATTGCCCGCACAGAGGCGTGATCCAGCGGTTCCAGACCGTGCGCAGCCAGGCCGCGGTTGAGCGCCGCCGACAGATCCGGCACCGAATCGACCAACGTGCCATCAAGGTCCAACACCAGCCAGCGCGCCAACTCCGTCGTCATCCCTGCCCTCATATTGCATGCCGACATCAAGCGTGACGGCCCGCCCCTTTGACATGCCGGCGTTATGGAAGCTACCGGAGATGGCCAGAGGAGGCGCAGTCATGTCCACCACCGCCATCATCCTGGCCGCAGGCCACGGCACGCGCATGAAATCAGCTCTGCCCAAGCCGCTGCATCCGATCGCCGGCCGGCCGATGCTGCATCACCTGATCGCATCCTGCGCGGCCGTGTTCGACCGGATCGTGATCGTGACCGGGCCGGACATGGACAACGTCGCCCGTGCCGCAGCCCCGCACGCGGTGGCAATCCAGCATGACCGGCTCGGCACCGCCCATGCGGCGCTGCAAGCCGAGGCGTTGTTCGGAGATGGCGAGGTGGCGGTGCTGTATGCCGACAACCCGTTGATCACGCCCGAGACCTTGCGGCGGCTGCTGGCGAGGCGTGGCGTGAGCGATGCCGGGCTCGCGTTGCTGGCCATGCGTCCCGATGTCGCGAACCGGTATGGTCGCGTGCTGACCGAGGCCGGCTATGTGATGCGGATCGTTGAATGGGCCGACGCCAGCGAGGCCGAGCGCGGCGAGACGCTGTGCAACGCCGGCGTGCGGTGCGCCGCGGCGCCGGACATGCGCGCATGGCTCCGCGCCGTGGGCAACGCCAACAGCAAGGGCGAATATTACCTCACCGATCTGGTCGAGATCGCACGGGCGGCGGGCCGCCACGTCGCTGCTGTCGAGGCGCCGTTCGCCGAACTGCGCGGCGTCAATTCGCGGGCCGAGCTGGCTGATGCCGAGTCCGCCGTGCAGCGCGCACTGCGCTTGGTTGCGATGGAGAACGGCGTGACGCTGATGGCGCCGGAGACGGTGTTCTTCTCGCATGACACGAACATCGCAGCGGACGTGACGGTGGCGCCCAATGTCGTCTTCGCGCCCGGTGTCACCATCGAAACTGGCGCCGAGATCCGCGCGTTCAGCCATCTGGAAGGCTGTCATGTCGGCGAGGGCGCGATCATCGGCCCCTATGCCCGCCTGCGCCCCGGCACGCGCGTGGGCAAGGCCGCCCATGTCGGCAATTTCGTGGAGCTCAAGGCCACCGATCTCGGCGATGGCGCCAAGGCCAATCATCTGGCCTATCTGGGCGATGCCAGCATCGGCGCCGGCAGCAATATCGGCGCCGGAACCATCACCTGCAACTACGACGGCTTTGCGAAGTACCGCACCACGATCGGCGAGCGGGTGTTCGTGGGGTCGGATTCGGTACTCGTCGCGCCCGTCACGTTGGGGGATGGCGCGTTCGTGGCCGCTGGCAGCGTGATCACCGACGACGTGGAACCGGACGCGATGGCGTTCGGCCGCGCCACCCAGACCAGCAAGCCCGGCCGCGCCGCAACGTTTCGCGCCGCGCGCACCAAGACAGGACAACCCTAGCATGTGTGGCATTGTCGGCATCATCGGCGCCAACCCGGCCGCCCCCTTGCTTCTGGATGCGCTGAAGCGGCTGGAATATCGCGGCTATGACAGCGCTGGAATCGCAACGCTTGACCCGTGCCAGGGCTTCGCATTGGATCGCCGCCGTGCAGCAGGCAAGCTCGCGAACCTTGTCGAGGTTCTGGAGGCCGCCCCGCTCGCCGGCACCACCGGCATCGGCCACACGCGTTGGGCGACCCATGGCGCGCCGACCGAGGGCAATGCCCATCCGCACGGCACGGCGCGCGTCGCGGTCGTGCATAACGGCATCATCGAGAACCATGTCGAGCTCAAGGCCGAGCTCCAGGCGCAGGGCCAGGTGTTCACCACCGAGACCGACACCGAGACCGTAGCGCAGCTGCTTGATCTGCATCTCGCCGCCGGCCTTACCCCCGAGCAGGCCGCCGCCGCGACCTTCCCCCGCCTGTCCGGCGCGTATGCGCTTGCGGTGGCGTTCGCCGGGCACCCTGACCTGATGATCGGCGCGCGACACGGCGCGCCGCTCGCCGTGGGGTTCGGCGACGACGAGATGTTCCTCGGCTCGGACGCTTTGGCGTTGGCCCCGCTCACCCAGCGCATTGCCTATCTGGACGATGGTGACTGGGTGATGGTGACCCGCGCTGGGGCGCGGTTTCACGACCACGCCGGACGCGAGGTCACCCGCGAGATCCGTCGCACGCAGTTGACCGGGGCGGCCGTCGGCAAGGGCAACCACCGCCATTTCATGCACAAGGAGCTGCATGAGAACCCGGCCGTGCTGGGCGACACCCTGCACCAGATGATCAACCCGGATACGCGCTCGGTCGCACTTCCGCCTTTGCCGTTCGATCTGGCGGCGATCTCGCGCATCACCATCAGCGCCTGCGGCTCGGCGCTCTATGCCGGCCAGGTGGCGCGTGCGTGGTTTGAGACCATTGCCCGCGTGCCGACCGATGCCGATGTGGCGAGCGAGTTTCGCTACCGCGCACCGCCGATGGACAAAGGTGGGCTGGGCCTGCTGATCAGCCAATCCGGGGAGACGGCCGATACGCTGGCCGCATTGCAGTATATGCGCAGCCAGAGCCAGCACGTGCTGAGCGTGGTGAACGTCGCGGAAAGTAGTATGGCCCGCGCTTCGGACGCCGTGTTGCAGACCATTGCCGGGCCCGAGATCAGTGTTGCCAGCACCAAGGCGTTCACGGCGCAGCTGGTGGTCCTGGCGTGTTTTGCCCTGGCTGTCGGCCGCGCGCGCGGCGCCGTGTCAGTTGCGGAGGAGCAGCGTCTGGCCGCGGCCCTGTTGGAGGTGCCGGGCCGCGCCGCGGAGATCCTGGACAACGAAGGCCCCATTCGCCGGCTGGCCGCGCGTATCCTCGAGGCGCGGGACGTATTGTATCTTGGCCGCAATTCCTGCTTCCCGATCGCCATGGAAGGCGCGTTGAAGCTGAAGGAGCTCAGCTACATCCATGCCGAGGGCTATGCCGCCGGCGAGATGAAGCACGGCCCAATCGCGCTGATCGATCGCAACGTGCCGGTGATCGCCATCGCACCCTCCGGCCCGCTGTTCGAGAAGACCGCCTCCAACCTGCAGGAGGCCGCGGCGCGTGGCGGGCAGATCATCGTGTTCAGCGATGCCGAGGGGGCTGCGAAACTGGCGGGCATCGCGGCCGAGACGGTGATCCTGCCTGCCGTCGATCCGTTCGTGGCACCGATCCTGTATGCCATTCCGGTGCAGCTCCTGGCCTATCATGTGGCCGTTCTGAAAGGCACCGACGTCGACCAGCCGCGCAATCTCGCCAAGTCTGTGACGGTGGAGTGAAGATACACTGGCGGCCTTCCTGGCGTTCGGTCCTCTTGTCCCGATAGCGGCAAAATTCGGCTTCCCTCCTGCTTGTGGGCTGATGATCGGGTCGGTCATGGAGATGGCGTTTGTGTTGAGGCGCATCCCGCTGATGGAGCGAAGGGCCGGTCCGCCCTTGTCGATGCGACGCAACGGACCGATCTCGCGCATATCCCGGGAACGCCCGGAACTGCTTTGGGAGACCCCGCGAATGATCCAACTGTCACGCCGCACCCTGTTCGGCGCCTCTGCTGCGGCCGCCGCCACGCTGGCATCGCGCCGGGTGTTCGCCCAGGTGGCAGCACCTGCCGCCGCCAGCGGTCCGTTCACCCTGCCGCCGCTTGGCTACGGGTTTGACGCGAACGAGCCGCATATCGATGCCATGACGATGATGATCCATCACGATCGCCACCACGCCGCCTACGTCGCCAACCTCAACGCCGCGGTGAAGGATCAAAGCCAGGTCGCGGCGCTGCCGTTGCAGACGATCCTTTCGAAGCTCGGCGAGATGCCAGAGACGATTCGCACCGTGTTGCGCAACAGCGGCGGCGGCCACGCCAACCACACGATGTTCTGGACGGTGATGGGCGGCAAGGGCGGGGCCCCGATCGGTGAGCTGGCAGCGGCGATCACGCGCGACTTCGATGGTCTGGACAAGCTCCAGGCCGCATTCAACCGCACCGGCGCTGGCGTGTTCGGCTCGGGCTGGGTGTTCGTGACCGTCACGAAGGACGGCAAGCTGGCCCTGGTGGCCCGCCCCAACCAAGACACGCCGCTGATGGACGGCGCCACCGTGCTGTTCGGCAATGATGTGTGGGAGCACGCCTATTACCTGAAATACCAGAACCGCCGGCCGGATTACCTCGCCGCCTGGTGGAACGTGCTGGACTGGCGCGCGATCGGGTCGCGCTACGCCGCGGCAAAGGCCGGCACGCTGACGATCTGATGGTCTGACTCGCTGAACCGGTGTTGGGCTCGGCCATGCCGGCATGGCCGAGCCCAACATCGCCATCTGCGCGACATATGATTACAAAATGCGGAACTCGCAAAGCATCTCGCGTGACATTCTCGACATTAAGGAAGTGGCTACGCTGACAACCGCGCATTAGTGTCCTTCTCAGGCGATCGGTAAGGTCTTGCGGGTTCGGTATATTTCCACAGCAGGATCGGCGCCAACTTGATTTGGCAGACTACTATGCGTTTTTGCGGAGGATCGAGATGTTGGATCTGGTGTCTTTCGATCCTTCGGCAGCCGCCGGAAAGCTTGCGGATGAACCGGCACGTCTCCAGGCGCTGTGCCGTTACAATATCCTCGACACGCCGCCCGAGGGGCCGTTCGACAAGATCACGTCGCTCGTGCGCATCGTGCTTGGCGTACCAATGTCAGCGGTCTCGCTGATCGACCGCGATCGGCTGTGGCTGAAATCGCATCCTGGCATCGCCGTTTCCGAGATACCGCGCTCAATCGCGTTCTGCAGCCACCTGATCGTCGGGCGAGAGCCACTTGTTGTCACGGACACATTGTGCGACCAGCGCTTCATGTCCAACCCACTGGTGGTGGCCCCACCGCAGATCCGCGCCTATGCCGGCGTGCCGCTGCGCTCGCCGGACGGTTACAATGTCGGCTCGCTCTGCGTGCTCGACAGCGTGCCGCGCGGGTTCGACAGCAGCCATATCGACATGCTGTCGCATTTCGCGGGCCTGGTGGTGGACGAACTCGAACTGCGCCGCATCGCACAGCGCGACCATCTGACCGGCGCGCTGACCCGGCGCGCGTTCATTGCCGAGACCGACCGTGCCATCGCACAGCGTCACCGCTCGGGCGCGATCAGCTCGGTGATCCTGTTGGATATCGACCGGTTCAAGTCGATCAATGACACCCATGGCCATCAGGCAGGCAACGTGGTGCTGCAGGCGGTGTCCAACTGCTGCATGGCCCTGCTGCGTGAGGTCGATGTGTTCGGACGCATCGGCGGGGAAGAGTTTGCCATCCTGCAGACCGGCGCGGATGTCGAGCAGGCCTTCATCGCGGCCGAGCGAATCCGCCAGGCGATCGCGGCCCTTGTGATCGGCCATGATCCGACGCTGCGGGTGACGGCAAGCTTTGGGTTGGCGCAACTCGATGCGCACGCCGCCACCAGCGAGGAATGGCTGGCGCAGGCCGATATCGGCCTCTACATCGCCAAGCGCGCCGGCCGGAACCGGACCGCCGTGAACGGACCGAACCTGCGCATCGTCGCTGCCTGAAGTCAGGGACTGATGATCGTCGGGGCGATTCCTGGGGCGATTCCTGGGACCCGGCATGGCGGCAATCGCCGGCAGCATCGGCCAGGCGGGTTCGACGATGCCTCTTACGATCGCTCGGACTTCTCTAAAGCAATACCATTCCTTTTAGCTGCTATATTGGTTTTCATTAAGGCGATATGATTTTATACTGAAATAATCCCTCAGGTTTGCCTGAAGTTGGGTGAACAGCCTACATGACGGCGGACGCACCCGCGGAATTTATATCTCATGCGAAATATATTAGTCTATCGCGACCAACTCCTGCCGAAATCGGAGTTGGCGTTCATGCAGCGCCAATATGCCGCCTTTACCTGGCTGCGCCCGCTCTGGGTCGGGCGGCGGGTCGATCCGGCGCTTGATCGATCCGCGTTTCCCGTGGCTGCCGCCTTCACAGGCGCCGCGGGTCTTGCCTTCAAGCTCACTGGCCGCGTGCCGCAGTTCGAGGCGCTGCGGGCTCTCGACCCGCTGTGCGTTCATGCCCAGTTCGGCCGCGGCGGCGCCTTCGCCCTGCCGCTGGCGCGCAAGCTCGGCGTCCCGCTGGTGGTGACGTTTCACGGCGGTGACGCCCACAAGGAGGCTCATTGGCGGAGGCTTCCTGTCCCGGCGCTGCAACGCATGCGGATGGCGGGCATGATCGCCTATGCCAGCCTGTTCCTCTGCGTCTCATACGGCGTGCGCGACCGGCTGATCGGGCGTGGCGTGCCGCCGGGCAAGCTGCGCGTGCTACCGATCGGGGTTGAACTGCCTGCCCTCGCCCCTCGTGCTGCACCGGGCAATACGATCCTGTTCATCGGGCGATTCGTTGAGATGAAGGGCGTGACCGTCCTCGCCGCGGCAATCCACCGGCTTCGTGCGCAAGGCGTGACCGCTCCGGTGGTGCTGATCGGTGACGGGCCGGATCATGCGGCCGTTGCAGCCTCGCTGGCAGGGCTCGCCGGTGTTTCGCTGCCGGGGTGGCAAAGCCAGGATCAGATCCGTGCCGCTCTCGCCGAGGCCTGCATGCTGTGCTTGCCAAGTGTTGTGGCCCGTTCGGGCGAGGCGGAGGGGCTGCCGAGCGTCGCGGTTGAGGCGATGAGCATGGCCGTGCCGGTCATCGCGTCTGCGGATGCGGGCACTGCAGGCCTGATCAGGGACGGCATCAACGGCCGCATCGTCCCGTCGCGCGATCCGGACGCATTGGCCGCCGCGATCAAGGCGCTGCTGGCCTCGCCGCAGATGGCCCTTGCCTTGGGCGAGACGGCGCGTGCAACGGTTGCGGTCGGGTTTGACGCAAGGCGCCAGTCCGAGATACTCGAACAAATCCTGATTGAGGCGCGTATCAGCTGAACATTCCGGCGGCACGCACAAAAACCCCCGCGATCCAAAGGATCGCGGGGCATTTCTGCTCGTATGAAGCGAAGATTACTTCAGGACGATCTCGACGCGGCGGTTCTGCGGCTCGCGCACACCGGCAGCGGTCGGCACCAGCGGCTTCGTGTCGCCGAAGGCGGTGATGCTGATCGCGTTGCGCGGCACGCCGAGGCGTACGAGCTCGGCGGCCACGTTGTTGGCGCGCTTCAGAGACAGACCCTGGTTGTAGGCAGGCGTGCCCGACTTGTCGGCATGGCCGGCAACGTCGATGCGGGTCGAGGCGACGCGGGTCGAGGCCTGGGCGGCTTCGGCGATGATCTGCTGCGCGCGGGCGGTCAGGTCAGCCTTGTCCCAATCGAAGAACACCAGGTAGCTGCGGGCCGGAACCACGGCCGGAACCGGGGTCGGGGCGACCGGGGCCTGGGCTGCTGCAACCGGGGCCGGGGCGACGCCAAAGGCGTAGCGCAGGCCAACCAGGATGGAGTGATCATACTGGTTGTTGAGCTTCAGGGTCGAGTTGCCAGCGGTGCCGGTGGTGGCGAACTTCTGATTGTCGAACACGGCGAGGAAGCGGTACTCGAGGGTCACGCCGAGGCCGGGAACGGAGGCGATCGGGAAAGTGTTGCCGAGGATGGCCTGAGCCGCGAAGCCGCCCTTGGTGGTGTTCTTCACCGACGCGTTCGGCGTGCCGCCCGGGCCGTAGGCATTGAACGGGTTCAGTGAGTTCAGCGCATAGCCGGCGCCGGCGCCGACATACGGGTTGAACATCGAGGCCGGGCCCATGTCGAAGTCATAGAGCCCGTTGACCATCGCTCCGTAGGTCTGGAACGTGCCGCCGCCATAGGTGTTGGTGCCGCGCAGCTTCGGCGTGTTGTTGCGGAAGTTGCCTTCCAGCTCAACGCGCAGACCATTGCCGAGGCCGTAACCAACGCTGGCGAGACCGACAAAGCCGATGCTCTCGCGGATCTTGGCGGAGCCGGTCGGCGCCTTGGCGGTCAGTTCGGTCAGATAGTTCGGGCCAACGCCGGCGCCGACATACAGGCCGGACACAGGCTGGGCGATGGCTGCAGCGGGAGCGGCCAGAATGGTCGCGGCCAGAAGGGCGGAACGGAGCTTCATTGAATTTCTCTCCTCGGTTTCGTCAGACCCCACACTGGCAGGGCAGCGGACCAGCGGACGATGCCCGCCAGTCATCTGCCGGAACCTAGTCTCGCTTTGCGGCCTAAACCAGATGTCAACAAAGCTCGACGCGATTTAAGGGCCGTTTAGACACCTCACTGTGTCTTGCAAGACACAGGCTGTGGCACTGCAGCGACGGATTTCACGCAGAACTGATCACTATTACCTATAGACGATTTCAACCCTGCGATTCTGCGGCTCGCGTACGCCGGTGCTGGTGGGCACCAACGGCCGCGTGTCCCCATAGCTGTGAATGTCGATCATCTGACGCGGCACGCCCCAGCGCTGCATCTCCTGCGCCACCGACTCGGCGCGCGCCATCGACAGGCGCTGGTTGTAGACCTCGCTGCCGGTGCGGTCAGCGTGCCCGGAGACATCGATCCGTGTGACCGGCACCCGCTGCGTGCTGCGCACAGCTTCGGCCACAATGTCACGCGCGCGCGGCGTGAGGTCGGCGCGGTCGAAATCGAAGAATATCAGGAAACTGCGCACCGCGGGCAGGGCCACGGGCTGTTGCGGCGGCACGTAGCCGACGGGACCACCCGGCACAGGCACCTCGTTCACGCCCTCCGGGTCGAAGGCGTAACGGAAGCCGAACATCAGGGTGGTGTTGGAGTCGTTTGATGCGTGGACCTTGGTCGTGTTGTTCTTGAACTGCGACGAAATATACTGCGTGTAGCCCTGGCCGCTGTAGTTACGCGTGCCGGCGAGCCCCATGTAGCGCGCTTCGGCAGTGACCGAGAGACCGGGCACGTAGCTGATCGGAAAGGACGCGCCGACCATGAACTGGTAAGCCACCTGGCCGATCGTGCCACTCGGCGAGACCGTGGTGACGAAGCCGTCGCCGTAGTCGAGTCCGGTGCCCGAGACCGAGACCTTGCTCCAGTTCGCGAGCTGGTAGCCAAAGCCGGCGCCGATATATGGGAAGATCCAGCGTTCGCCGATGTTGAAGTCATACAGCGCGTTGGCCATCAGGCCGTATTTGTTTTCTGTGCCCGTGGAGCTGCCGGTGCTCTGCGACGTCTGCGACGACGTCGTTTTGACGGTCTGCGCCTGCTGCGTGTTGGTACGGTAGCTGGTCTCCAGCTCCAGGCGCACGCCGTTGCCAACGCCATAGCCGACGCTGCCGAGGAGGCCGAAGCCGCTCGACCATTTCAGCTTGGTGGACGAACTCAGGGCCAGCGGCGGCGACGAGCGGCCGGGCAGCTTGTCCACCGAACCGTTGGTGGCGCTCAGCATGTTGAAGCCAAGCCCCGCGCCCATATACAGACCTGTGATCGGCTGGGCAGTGGCCGTGCCGGGCGCTGACGAGACTGCCGCAATCGCGCTGAGAAAGCTTGCCGCCGACAGGGCGGTGCGAAAGGTGGTCATGGTGCTCTCCAGGTCGTCCGCGCGGGGTCAGCGGCGCGATGAACGCGTCATCACGCCGTCTGTTGGGGGGAAACTACCTGTGACGGCGGCTCGACGATAGAGGCGTTGGTTAACGGCATGCCAACGTGTGACCGGAAAGACGCCACACCGTGGCAGGTAGGCATCAGATCACGGCGGGGGCGAGGTCGCCGCCTTATTTCAGCACAATCTCGACCCGGCGGTTCTGCGGCTCGCGCACGCCGGCTGCGGTTTGCACCAGCGGTCGCGTGTCGCCGAACGAGCTGACCGAGATTGCAGTGGCCGCAACGCCCAGGCGGACCAGCTCGGCTGCCACCATCGCGGCCCGCCGGCGGCTCAGGGCCTGGTTATACTGGGCCGTGCCGGTGCGGTCGGCGTGGCCCGCAACCTCGATCCTGGTGGCCGCGACCCGCGTCGAGGCCTGGGCCGCCTCCGCGATGATCTGGCGGGCGCGCTCGGTGAGGTCGGACTTGTCCCAGTCGAAGAACACCAGGTAGGAGCGCGACGCCGCCGGCGCCGGCGCAATCGCCGCCACGGGGACCGGCACGGCTGCGGGGGACGCTGGCGGAACCACGTTGAAGGCGTAGCGCACGCCGATCAGAAGATCGTGGTTGTTGTCGTCGCTCGTTTTGCGGGTGACGGAGGATGTGACGCCGGCATTGGTCAGGCTGCCGACATAGGAACGTTTGCCGGCAAGGCCCACGTAGCGATATTCGGCGGTGGCGGACAGGCCGACCACGCCCGGGATAGGGAAGGACAGGCCGGCGATCGCCTGGTAGGCGAATGCGCCCTTGCTCTGATCGAATCGCTCCGTGACCGTGCCGCCGGTCGAATTGGTGCCGGTCTGGCTGTATTTCTGCGTCACCGACTGATAGCCCGCACCCGCGCCGAGATAGGGGAATACATAGGGCGAGCCGATATCGAGATCGAAGAACACGTTGCCGAAGGCGCCATATTTCGTCTCCTTGCCGCTGCGCCCGGAGACGTTGGCAGTCTTGGCGCCGGCGCTGAGATCGTTGGAGCGCGCGTTGCCTTCCAATTCCAGCCGCACCCCGTTGCCCAGAGCATAGCCGATGCTGGCAAGTCCGACCCAGCCGGTCTTGTAGCTGAGCACCGTGCCAGACGGTGCGATCTGCGGCGCCGTGGACGGCACGAAGCCACGGATGCGGCCATCCTCCAGGAACCCAGCCCCGCCAGAGGCGCCAACATAGAAACCCGAGATCGGCTGAGCCGCAGCTGGGCCGGAGGCGGCTCCGATCGCTGCGGCAACGGCGGAGACGGTGACCAGGGCTGCTCGCATAAGGCGTTCCTCAACAGACAGAGTGGAGACAGATCGCAGCAGAGAGCTAAACGACTTTTCCGTCGAACGGCGGCATATCATCGGGGACCTCGAATTCCAGGACCCAAAGATCTGGATCGAAGCTCAGTTGACGGGCAACATAGGCATCCGCCGTCGCCTGGTCCACCGGGTCCGGCCCGGTTGCGCGCAGCCAGGCCGGCTGGCCGTCGGAGGTGCGCACCTGAGACAGCACCGACAGGCCGCGCCTGCCGCGCAGAACGGTCAGAATGCCGCCCGAATCCGAGTCGCCCCGGCGTAGCACGGCCGCGAACCGGCCATCCGCCTGGCCCATCCGCAGCGCCATCTGCACCCACAGCCCGGCCTTGATCCGAGGTTCGCCCATCGTCTCCATCGCCCTCATGCTCTTGAACCCTGACATCGGCGCTGTCACACATCACGGCAAGGAGCGTGTTGATATGACGAAGCAGTTGACCGAGGGCCAGCGCGCCTATGAGGCGAAGCGGGCGGCGAAGGCGGGGATGAGCCTGGACAAATGGCTGGCCCAGAAAGATCGCGAACGCGCCGAGCAGGCCCGCGTTGCGGAAAAGGCCGCCGCCGAGGCCGCGAAGGCCGCCCTGCCGCCCAAAAAGCCTGGGTTCTTCGCCCGCCTGATGGAACGCGCGCAAAAGCCGCTGTAGCGGGACAGGCTATCTCGCTGGCACGGCGACATGCGCGATCGGAAACGATCTCAGCTCGCGTTGGGCGGCGCGAAAGACGGCGTCCTGCTCATGATGTTTCTGGCGTGCCAGTTGCCCCACCCGGCGCGCCACATACTCGCCGAGTGCCAACGCGCCGAGATTGCCGTCCGCGTCCTGGCCGGCGCGGCCGCTGAAGGCCTCGTCCATCGCGTAGACGAACACGCCGTTGTGGTCGTCGAAGCTGTCGAGCGCCTCCTGCACCGAGCCTGATGCCGCCAGCAGATAGCGCCCGGTGTCATGGCCAACATTGGCGAGGCTGTCCGCGGTGACCTTGCCAGAGTGACATGTGTCAAGGAACAGCAGGGAATCACGCGCCTGGATGCGGGCAAGGGCTGCGATCAGGGTGGTTTCGTCGATCGACTGTGCGGCCATCGCCTGCCACGACGATACGTCCTTCATGTCGGACGGCACCAGCATGAAACCGTTGGTGTCCTCGTTCAGAACGCCGTGGGACGCGACGTAGAACAGGAACACGTCCTGCGGCCGGATCTGGGCCGCGAGCCTGTCGAAGGCCTTGAGGATCGCGGCCTTGGTCGTCTGCTCGGGCGTGGTCAGCTTGGTGATGACGGGCGGGCCGAACAGCGGCTTGGCGACGCGGGCGATTTCGGCTGCGAACCGATCGGCGTCCGCCACGGCATAGCGCAGGGTGAGATCGGGGTTGGCGTAATGGTCGATGCCGATCACCAGCGCATACATGCGCGGCGCCGTATCAGGCGTCTGGCCACCGGCTTGCGGCCCATCGCCCAGCGGCATGTCCTGCGCAAGCCGCAGCGGCCGTGTTTCGGCGAACAGCGTCGCGGCCGCGTCATACGCGCGCAGTGTGATGGTGGACACGCCAGGGCTGACCGCAACCTCCGCCGTAACGTCTCCGCTCGCGGCCGGCGGCGGCAGGCGGCCGGCGTTGCGCTCGTTCACGAACACATCGATCGGCCCGAGCCCACGCCCACGCTCGGCGAGGCGCGCGACCACGCGAACACGCGAAGCCTGTGGCGGCAATGTGCCACCACCGCCGGCCGCCATCGCAACCGGCGCGCAGCCGCCCGCCTCATCCGGCACGCACACGGACAGCAGCCCGATCGTGGGCTGGCGTTCGAGCCGGTCGCGCAGATCGCCGATGCCGGACTGCAGCGTTGCGCCCGGCTGCCCCATCACCCGCGCCCGGAGGGCGGCCGGTGCGTGCAGGATGCGAAACGCCTGGGACAGGCTCAACCATTCGGGCGCCTGGTTGCGCGCACGGTTGAGCTGCACGCCCACCAGGTCCTCGCCGCCCAGATCGGCGCAGTCGAACAGGCCCTGCGGCGTGAACAGCACCCAGCGCTGGCCGTCGGCATGGGCGAACAGGGCCGCGCGCTCCACCAGCCGCTCGCCCGGCCCCAGGCCGTACCAGCGCAGCGATCCGTCGAGCAGGGCGGCCACCGCCACCTTGGCCGCGGGCGACACCGCGACCGCCCAGGCGGCGGCCGGCACCTCGACGGAGGCGATCTCCTGCTGGTCGCGCCCGAACATGCGCAGATGCGTGTCGGTCGCCAGCAGCACGCCCGCACCATCCGGCAGAAACGCGGCGTCGCGAGCGAACTCCGCGCGATCGAGCTTCAGCCGCACGCCGCCGAGCTTCGGCGCGCTGCTGTCCTGCCAGTCGGACAGACGGGGATTGGGGGCAGCGCGCGGCGATGGGGGGGCTGCGTCGCGCGTCAGGCTGCGCTCGGCCAGCGAGAATATCTGCGCCCCGGCAGCGGTTGCGAAACGCACCACGGCGCCGTCATCGGACACCGAGATCCCAAGCTGGCGAGACGGCCGCAGATCGGCCATCGGTGGCGCCGGCGCGCGGGTCAGCTTGCCCTGCGGCCCGATTATGCCCCAGCCCGGGTCCTCGGACGAGAACACCGCCCCGCCCCCTGGCAGTGGCAGCATATGGCGAATCGTGTCATGCGCCACGGGTATGTCCGTGCTGCCGCCCAACCCGAAATCGGCCCAGCGCCGCACGACATATCCGGCCGCCCCATGCGCGTAGCCGCCGGCCAGCAGATCGACGCCGCCGCGGTCGTCGCGCGCCCAGGTGACCGCGAGCAGGCCCTCCCCAACTAGCCCTGTGGTGTCTGGGGCGAGGACCGGCGCCAAGGTCCGGCTGGACAGCACGTCGATCCGCAGACGCCCGGCCTTGTCCGCCGTCTCGGAGGTTGTGGCCAGCAGGAACCCGTCCGGCGACAGCGCAAGCCCCCAGGGCGGCAGGCCCGATGGAGATACCGCATCGGCTGTCTTGAGGCGCCGGGCCGTGTCGTAGACGCGCAGCCTGCCATCGCCGGACGCTGTGTAGAGCCGGCCGGCACGGTCGAACACCAGGCTGCGGACCGGGCCGGCATAGGCCTGGTCGTCGAACACCGCCGTACCGCTGTGCGCGTCCCACACCCGCACGCCGCCTTTTGAGAGGCCGGCCGCCAGCAGTCGGCCGTCCGGCGAGACAGCCAGATCCGTGACCGGTGCCGGCAGGCCGCCGAGCAGCCCGGCGAAGGCTGCGCGGGAGGTGTCGAACAGATAGATCGAGAAACTGCCGTCCCAGGTGGCGCCGGTGGCCCCGGCCGCGAACACGCGCGACCCGTCCGGCGTCACGGCCACGGCGTAGAGCTCGCCCTCCTCCCGCGCACCGATCGGGGGACGCAGCACGCCGCGTGCCTCGCCGTCCGGCAGCGACCAGAGGCGCACGGTCTTGTCGAATCCGGCGGTGGCCAGCAGGCGGCCATCCGCACTCAGCGCCATGCGGGCGATGGCACCGATATGTCCGCCCGCCTCGATGCGGAGCAGCGGCTCCTGCGGCGGCTGGCCCGCCTGCACCGGCAGCGCGGCGAGCAGCATCGCCAGAAGCCAAACCAGAATCGCCATCAGCCGACGAGTTCGAAGCCGCTACGTGTCGCCTGTTCGGAGACCGCCACACTCTGCGCAAAATCGTCTCGCCGCGCCGCGTTGCTGCCCGCGAGGGTGCGGACATCAGAGTTCGGCTGCGCTGCACTCGTGACCGGCGGGACCGTGGCTCCCTGGAAGATGTCCACCGCCGCATAGCCGCGCGTGCCGTTGCTGGTCTGCACCAGCGCGTATCCGCCGCGGTTGGTGCCGACCTGCACCGGCTCGCGCGCTGCCACCTTGCCGACATCCGGCGAATTCGGGTTGGGCTGCAGCTTCAGCGGAGATGCCCGCCGCACCACCGCCTGGCGCTGCGGCGGCGGGCTTGCGAGCGGAGCCCCGGCGCCGGGCTGGATCTTGTCGGCTGCCACCTCGAACTGCTGGCTGCGTCCGGCGATCTGGTCGTTGAGGCGGTGGGCGACCTCCAGATCGTGCTCGGCGCGCTGCTTCACCTGCGCCATCTGCGCCACAGCCGCGGGCCGGTCGATCCGATGGGCCAGATAATCCGCCTGGATTGTCTGGCCCTGATGGAACCGGCAGTCGACCAGCGCATCGAAGGCGAACTGTGCACGCCCGATCTCGCCATTTTCGCGTTGTAGATCGCTTGTCATCTGGGAGGCGAGCACCGCGCGATCCTGCGATTGCTGCTGCAGGGAGGACCAGTAACCGGCACCGCCGCCCAGGACGGCGCCGGCGCCGGCGCCGATCAGGGTGCTTTTGAGATTCTGCCCGGCCAGCAAGCCGGTGAGCCCACCCAACGCTGCGCCGACCGCAGCCCCCCTTAGGATGTCGGCGCCGAAATAATCGCCCTGCGCATCCAGGGCCACCAGATAACGGCGGCAGGTGTCAGTTCCATCATCCGCGCCGATGCGCGTGGTCTGGGTTGAAAATTGTCCCTGAGCGCAGCCGCCGAGCAGGCTTACGCACATGATGACCGACGTTGCGATGCGCCGGACGGAATGCCGGGCGGGCGCGCATGCTTGCATCTTTCCCTCACGTGTTGGCCGATTGCTCTGACCATAGCGCGGGCCTTGCAGAATATCAGCGCGATCACCGAAGAATTGACTGGAATGCGCTTGCTCACCCGATATTGAACGGTTGCGCGTTAGGCGGCGGGCAGCACCGGTGAAGGCAGCACTGGGGAAGGCAGCACTGGGGACGGCAGCACTGGCGCGCGCACGACGCTGCCCCCCCAACTCGCCATCAGATCGGCCTCGATCTGCGTGGTGACGCCGATCAGCAGATCAGGGTGCAAGGCGTGCAGGATATCGTGCCCGCGTTCGGGCTCGGTGATCACCACGAGATCGACGCAATCAAGGCAGGCGATCGTGGCGGCGCGAACCGCCTCATGGGCGGCACGTGGCGCTCCTGCTGCCTCCCCGTCCGGCCCGGCATCGCGCTGCAGGCCGACGATCAGCCGATCGGCCTGCCGGCGCGCCGCCTCGAGATGGGCGCGCGCCGCGTCATCCAGCACGGGGAAGGCGCCGAGCGTCACCGCTGTCTGCCAGCCTTCGCGGCGCCAGTGCTCGACGCGCGCGGCCGCGGCCTCGAGGCTGAGGATCTTGCGCAGCGCCGTGCCCTGCGGCGCAATCGCGGCCAGGAGATCGCTCTCGCGGGCCAGCGCCATGCCGCTGCGGCCCAGCACGATGCCCGAGGCGAGGTTGGCAAGCCGGGCTGCGACCGGCAGCGACAGACCCGCGGCAAGCCCCGCCCCCAAGGTTGCCACCGCCGTGTCTCCGGCGCCGGAAACGTCGAAGATCTTCGAGGTCTGCCCCCGGAAATGCTGGACGCCGGAGCCATCCACCAGGGTCATGCCGTCCTCTGCGCGCGTGACCAGGATGGCGCCGAAGCGATGAGCGGCGCGGACCTGCTCGGCCACGCTCACCACCTCGGCATCACTCGCCAGGGCCTTTGGATCAAGGCCCACCGACCGCGCCAGCTCGCGCAGGCTCGGCATGAGCACATCGGCGCCGGCGTAGCGGGCGTAGTCAACATCGCGGGTGTCCACCACGACGCGCCGGCCAATCGCGCCGGCGGCGGCGATGATGCGTGCGGGTTCGTCTCCGGCCAGCACGCCCTTGCCGTAATCGGACAGGATAGTGACGGTGGTGGCCGCCATCGCGTCCCGGACGATGCGATGCATCCGCTCGGCGAGTTTGGGGTGAATGGGGGCGGTGTCCTCGCGGTCGGTGCGCAGGATCTGCTGCCCCATCGCCATGAAGCGGGTCTTGAGCGTCGTCGCGCGGCCGCCTTGCACCAGGAGCCATGGTTCGACCCCCGGCTGGCCGCCGATCAGCCCGGTGAGGTCGGAGCCGGCCTGGTCGTCTCCCACCACGGAGACGAATGCGACGGCGGCGCCAAGGGCTCCGAGATTGCGCACCACGTTGCCCGCGCCGCCGGGCACCGCGAGTTCGCGCTGCACGCACAGCACCGGCACCGGCGCCTCGCGGCTGACGCGATCGACCGTGCCATAGACATAACGGTCCAGCATGGCATCACCGACCACCAGGACGCTGGATCGGGCCAGGCGGCGCACCGCGAGCGCCAGGTCGGCGGTGCCGACATTAGACCCGTCGGCGGTGCCGACATTAGACACGTCGGTGGTGCTGGGGAGCCTTGGGTCTTGGTCGGTCGGAGAAGAGAGATTCATCATGCCTCGCTAGCGCCAGCGTTGCGCCCGCGCAAGCAGGCTCATGCGATCGCATGGGTTGTTCGCGCCGCTGCAGGCGCTGTGCGCGACCGCCAGCGCCTTGCGGTCATGAAAGTAACCTTTTCCTAACCTTCCCGGACAAGACTGACCTCCACGCGAGGTGCGGACGCCGTGCATGCGGAACTGGGCGGGTGGAGCCGTGCAGGCGGTGCCGGGGGAGCCGGGGCGAACACGCGGGGGCCGGCGGGCCGTGGGGAATTGTAACATGAGAAGGTTTGGCATTGTGGCCGAGTTGCGATGAGAACGGGCGCGAACAGCCAAAGCGCGGCAAGCTTGATCGCTGCCGGCATCGAGCGGCAGCTGCATGAGGCTGTCCAGCGCCAGGGGCGCCAGCCGGCCGGGCGGTTGGCCATTGCCTTGCATCTTTCGCGACTTTCGGCGCCGGCGCCACGTCCGCATCATATGCGCATCGCGCGCGCTTGCCTGCAGGACACGGCATCGCGCTACAACGGGCAGGTCTTTGGCCTGTCCAACGGGGACCTGGTTTTGTTATGTCAGTCCGGTTCCGGCGCGAGGTCCGACGCCGGCCTGAGCACCCGCGGGGGAGCCGCTGATCCCGCGTCGGTGCCCGAGGTGCTGCGACGGCTGTTTCGGGTGGACACGCCGGCGCAGGTCCGGCTGGTGTCTGTATGGCCATTCGAGACGCACATGGCAGAGCTTGCCGGCTACGTCTCGTCCTGCCTGGCGCGGGCGCCACGGCCTGGTCTCCCGCCGCCGGAGATCGCGGTTCAGACCACAGCGCTCGACGCGGTCGAGGCGGTGGTCGGCACCGCCGAGATCAGCGACATTCTGCAGCGTCAGACCGCCGTTCTGATCCAGGGCGCGCCGCGGCATGGCGAGCCGGGCATGCTTGCGCCGATCTATCGCGAGGTTACGTTCTCCATCGCGGCGTTGGAGGCGCGCATCGCGTCACACGGCCATGTCAACGATGATCCGTTTTTGTTCCGACATCTCGCGACACGGCTCGACCGACGCATGATCGAGGTTCTCACCGAGCAGATCGGCAGCCTCGGGCCGCTTGACATCTTGGCCCAGAGTTCTGAACAGAGCCATGAGCAGACCTTTGAGCCAACCGGTGAGCAGCATGGGCGCCATGCGAACCGCCCGCCGCCTGGCACGTCGCTGCATGTCAACCTCACTGTGGCCGGGATCCTGTCCCCCGCGTTCGACCGGTTTGCCATGCTGTGCACACAGGCCGCTGGGCTGAAGGGGCGCGGGCCAGGCCTGCTGGGCGTTGAGGTCAATCTGATGGAGGCGATGGCCGACCCGTCCGGCTTCGCCCGGGCGCGGGCGGTCGTGGCCCGGTCAGGCTTTGCCCTGTTGCTGGACGGCGTGTCCCATCTGGCGCTGGCGCTGTGCCGGCCCATGGCGCTGCAACCCGATTTCTTGAAGCTGGACTGGTCACCGCGGCTTGCCGATCTGGCGGTGGCGGAAGCGGATGCGGTCGATGAGGCGATCGCCTCCTTTGGGCCGCAGCGCTTCGTGCTGCAGCGCGCCGAGACCGAGGCCGCCTTGCGCTGGGGCCTCTCGCGCGGCATCCGGCGCTTTCAGGGCCGGCATGTGGACGCCATGCTGGGCGCAGCGCGGATCGTGGTCTGTCACCAGGCGCCGGCCTGCACGCTGCGCCAATGCATCGAACGTTCGAGCGCCTTGGGCACGGCGGGCCGCGCCGGCTGCACCAATCTCCGCCTGCTGGACGAAGGGGCTCCCCGACCGGTCGGCAGCCCCACCGGACGGCCGCCGAAGCCCGAAGCACCGCGCGCGCCGCGGACGGACGGACCACAACGCGCCGGCCGCACCTCGGAGATCCTGTCATGAGCAGCGCCATCCGGCATCTGGAACCGGAGTCCCAGGAAGCTGACCCGTCGCGCACCGAAATCGCCCGCCTCGTGACCTTGGTGCGGGACTGCCAGCGCGCCGGCATCGCCCGGCAAGCCTGCATGATCCGGCTGTCTGCGCAGTGCCATGATCATAAGCTGCCTTTGCAGGTCCGCCTCGCGCGCGAGGCCGTCGAGCCTTTGACGAAGGCGGATCGCGCCCAGCTGTTCGATCTGCCCGGGCGAGACATGGTGCTGATCTGGCGCGGCCCAGCCGACACGGCGCTGGCGTCCGCGCGGACCGCGATTGAGCATCTGTTCGACGATGATCGAGACGCCTCCGCTTCGTCTGGGCTATGGACCGAGTTTCACCTGCCGGAGGACACAGACAGGCTGCTGTCGGCCATTGCGGAAACCTTGGCGCCCAAGAAGGCGACACCGGTCCCGCCGGCAGAGACCAATGCTCTGAACACACATGTGTTGGCCGCGATGGAAACGGCTCTGGTGCGCGCCGATGTGGCTCCCTTCGCCCGACGTCGCGACATCTGCCGCCGCCTGCCGGACGGCACGTTCCAGCGTTGCTGGGAAAAACGCTTTCTGTCGGTCGAAGAAATCACCCAAAGTCTCGCGCCCGGCCACGCGGCACGCTTTGATCCATGGCTGTTCCAAAGGCTCACGCGAACGCTCGACCGGCGCATGCTGGTCCTGTTGTCCTCTGCCGGCGAGATGCGCGACGCCGGGCCGTTTGCGATCAATCTCAACGTCGCGTCGATTCTCGCGCCGGAATTCCTGCGTCTGGACGAGTCTCTGCCCGGACATCTGCGCGGGCATGTGGTGCTGGACCTGGCGCCAGCAGACATCCTGTCCGACCCGGCCGCCTTCGTGTTCGCGCGGGACTTCGCCCGCTCGCGCGGCTACCGGCTGATGCTGCGCAACGTCACAGCCGACCTGCTGGCGGTGTTTCAGCTCGGCCGCATCGGCCTCGATCTGATGGAGCTGCGGTGGTCAGACACGCTGGGCAGGATCGATCGCGACATGGTCCTGACCGATGCCCGGAATATCGTGCTGAGTCATGCCGACACGCCGGATGCGATCGCCTGGGGTCTGGCCCATGACATCCCGCTCTACCAGGGCGCGATGGCGTTGCCGGACCGGTCCCGGGCCGCGAGGCTCGCGGCCGGATAAGCAAGCTCCCCCCTTCCGAGCCAGTCTCAGACCGCTTCGGGCACACCTGCCTCGGCAAGTGCTGCGGCCTGGCGGGCGGCGACCTCTTCGGTGTTGAAGCCCTCGATCAGCTCATGGAATAGGCGGCTCCAGTTGAGCTCGGCCTTGAGACGGAAGAACACGCTGCCCAGGCCGATGGCGCTGCGATCCATCAGCACGAACTCACGCGGCGGCTTCACGCCGCCGACCCGCTTGAGCCCGGCATGCACCTTCTCGGCGACCGTGCGGCCGTATTGCGGATCGTCCAGATCGCTGATCTTGCGCACCCGGTCATCCAGCAGCGGCTCGTAGAGGAACTTCGCCCAGAGATTGAGGATGTCCATCTTCTCGTCCGACAGGTCTGTGAAGCCCCATTGCTCATAGGCGTGGTGGCATTTCTCGCGGTCGTCGTCGCGCACCGCCTCGAACAGGTCGATCACGGCGCGGATGAAATGCGCGGGAAACACGCGGATCGCGCCGTAGTCGAGCAGGTTCACCGAGCCGTCCGGCCGGACCTGGTAGTTGCCCAGATGGGGGTCGCCGTGGATCACTCCGTAGCGGTACAGCGGCACATACCAGGCACGGAACAGGCTGTCTGCGATCGTGTTGCACTCTTCCTGCGGCGGGTTCTCGTCCATCCGCGACATCAGCGCGCGGCCTTCGAGCCAGCTCATCGTCACCAGGCGCTTCGTGCACAGACCTTCGACGGGCACCGGCACATGAACCATCGGCTGGTCGGCCAGCATGGTGCCATAAAGCCGCATCTGGGCGGCCTCGCGGGTGTAGTCGAGTTCCTCGCGCAGGCGCTCGGCGAGCTCGGTGTAGATATCGTCGGTCTGGATGCTCTCATCCATCCGCTTGTAGACCGACATAGCCAGGCGGAGCTGGCGGAGATCCGCCTCCATTGTGCTGGCCATGTCCGGGTATTGCAGCTTACACGCCACCTCCTCGCCGGATTTGAGGGTGGCGCGATGCACCTGTCCCAGCGAGGCGGCGGCGGCGGCCTCCTGGTTGAAGGACGTGAAGTTGGACTGCCAGTTGGGGCCGAGTTCGCCCTGCATTCGCCGGCGCACGAAGGCCGCGCCCATCGATGGCGCGTTGGCCTGCAGCTGCGACAGCTCGCGGGCGTATTCGGCCGGCAGCGCATCGGGGATGGTGGTGAGGAACTGCGCCACCTTCATCATTGGCCCCTTGAGGCCGCCGAGGATCACCTTGAGGTCCTCGGCATGGCTTGCGGCATTGGACTTGATGCCGACCCGGCTTCCGGCCACACGCATGGCGATGCCGCCCACGGCCCCCGAAGTGCGGGCCATGCGCCGGATCTCGCCGAACAGCGACGACTTGTCTTCGGTATCGGCCATCAGATGGTCTCCAGCTCGTCGATGAATCCGGCGATCACGTCAAGGCCGCGGCGCCAGAACGCCGGATCGGAGGCGTCCAGGCCGAACGGGGCCAACAGTTCGCGGTGGCGGAGGGTGCCGCCGGCGCGCAGCATGGTGAGGTATTTCGCCTCGAAGCCGGCATGGCCGGACTGGTAGACGCCGTAAAGCGCGTTCACCAGGCAGTCCCCGAAGGCGTAGGCGTAGACGTAGAACGGCGAGTGCACGAAATGCGGCACATAGGCCCAGAACACGTCATATTCGGGGGTGAATTCGAAGGCAGGGCCCAGCGAGCGGGCCTGCATCTCGCGCCAGATGGCGCCGATCCGCTCAGGCAGCAGTTCGCCGCCACGGCGTTCCAGATGCAATGCGGTCTCAAACTGATAGAACGCGATCTGGCGGACAACGGTGTTGAGCATGTCCTCAACCTTGCCGGCAATCATCAGCCGGCGGCGGGCAGGATCGGTCTCGGCATCCAACAAGACACGAAAGGTCAGCATCTCGCCGAACACCGAAGCGGTCTCGGCGAGCGTCAGCGGCGCGTTGCTCTGCAGATAACCCTGCTTCGCCGCCAGGACCTGATGCACGCCATGGCCGAGTTCATGAGCGAGCGTCATCACGTCACGTGTGCGGCCGTGATAGTTCATCAGCAGGTAGGGATGGACGGACGGAACGGTTGGGTGGGCGAAGGCCCCGCCCGATTTGCCAGGGCGCAGTTGCGCGTCGATCCAGGGGTGATCGAAGAAGTGCTTGCCGACGGATGCAAGCTCCGGCGAGAATCGGCCATAGGCGCCGAGCACGATCTCCTCCGCCTCCGGCCAGCTGATCTTGCGGTCGTCATCGCCAGGCAGCGGCGCATTGCGGTCCCAGTGCTGAAGCTTCTCAAGGCCCAGCCACTTCGCCTTCATGGCGTAATAGCGATGCGACAGGCGCGGGAAATCGGCCGAGACGGCGGCCACCAGCGCGTCTACCACCGCATCCTCGACCATGTTGGAACGATTGCGGTAGCTGCCGGGCGTGGGATAGCGCCGCCAGGTGTCGATGATCTCCTTGTCCTTGGCGAGCGTGTTGGTGATCAGAGCGAGCAACTTGATGTTGTCGCCGAACACACGCCCGATCGCATGACCGGCCTGCTCGCGCTTTGACCGTTCAGGGTCTGACAGGCGGTTGAGGGCGGCGGAGACGGTGAGTTCCTCCTCCCCGATCACGACCTTGAGGCCGACGATCGTCTCATCGAACAGGCGCGACCAGGCAGACGCGCCCGTCACCTCCTTGTCGTGCAGCAGGCGCTCCAGCGAGTCCTCAAGATCGTGCGGGCGGAACACCCGCAGATCGCGCAGCCAGGGGCGGTAGCGGGCGAGATCGGGATCGGCGAGCTTCTGCTCCAGGACCGCATCCTCCAGCCGGTTGAGTTCCAGGGTGAAGAACACGAGATGTGCGCTGATCACCGTCGCCCGCTCGCTCATGGACTGGTAGAACTGTCCGATGCGCGCGTCCTTGCTGTCGCCGGCAAACAACAGCTGGGCGTAGGACATCACCCGGCCCAGGATCTCCTGCAGAGCTTCGTATTCCGCGATCGTCGCCGCCAGCGTTCGGCCTGGCATGGCAGCGAGCTTGCCGGCATAGGCGGTTGCGAACGCCTTGGCCTCGCGCTCGGCGCGGTCCAGATCAGCCAGCAATGCCGGGCTGTCGGGGGCGGCATAAAGATCGCGCAGATCCCACACGGGGAGGGACGCGCTGGCACCGTCGGGCATGTTTTGGGGGGTCCGCATCTGTTCCGCATCACCCATGTAAGCTATCCGAAGGCAAGTCAAAGGGGCGCGCCCATAGCCCTGTGCGAGGATTCGACATGAACCGGATGGCGTCCGAGCTGCCTGCCTGGCCCAACACCGTCGCGATGATGCTCCAACTGGCGGGCCAGTGGCCGCAGCGTCCGATGCTGCGGGGCTATCGCGACGGTGCCTGGGTGGGCACGAACTGGGCATCGTTCGGACAACAGGTGGCGAGCCTCGCGCGGCATCTACGCAAGTCCGGGATATCCGCCGGGGACCGGGTTCTGCTGGTGAGCGAGAACCGGCCGGAGTTTCTGGTCGCGGAGGTGGCGCTGCAGGCGATCCGCGCCGTGCCGGTGCCCGCATACACCACCAACACAGTCGCCGATCACGCGCATATCCTGTCCGACAGCGGTGCTGCGGCTGCGATCGTCTCGCAGAAGGCCTTTGCTGCGAAGGTGGCGCAGGCGGGCGCGCTCGATCTGCTGGTGTGCATGGAGCCGGACTTCGCCCAGGCAGGGCTGCGTGTTCTGGAGTGGGGCGATCTTGTGGGCGATGCGGCGGCGCCGGCAGACATCATGGCCGAGGCGCAGACGATCTCGCCGGGCACCTTGGCGGTGATCATCTACACCTCCGGCACCGGCGGCGCGCCAAAGGGCGTTATGCTGTCGCACCGCGCGATCATCGCCAACTGCCGCAGCGCCTTTCAGCTCATCCGTCCGCTGGGGTTTCATGACGAGGTCTATCTGTCGTTCCTGCCGCTGAGCCACGCCTACGAGCATACGGTCGGCGGGTTCTTCCTGCCGACAACGGGCACCGAGATCGTCTACGCCCGGGGCATCGAGCATCTGGCGGCGGATATGGCCACCGTGCGGCCTTCGATCATGACGATGGTGCCGCGGATCCTCGATGTGATCCGCACCCGCATCCTGTTTCAGGCGCAGCGCCAGCCCGCCTGGAAGCAGCGGCTGCTGCATCTGGCGGTGGGCGTTGGCCGCAGGCGCGCGGAGGGCACGGCGTCGTTGGCCGACCGGCTGCTCGACCCGGTGCTGGAGCGGCTGGTGCGGCAAAAGGTGCGGGCGGCGTTCGGCGGCCGGTTACGTGCCATGATGAGCGGCGGGGCGCGGCTGGAGCCGGAGGTGGGGCGGTTTTTCCAGGGCCTCGGCCTCACGATGATGCAGGGCTATGGCCAGACCGAGGCAGGGCCTGTGATCTCGGCCGTGGCACCGGACAGCACGCGGCTCGACACGGTGGGCCGTCCGCTGGAGGGAGTGGAGTGCCGCATCGCCGAGGACGGCGAGATCTGCGTGCGCGGCGATCTGGTGATGGAGGGCTATTGGGGCCGGCCGGACGACACCGCCCTCACGATCCGCGACGGCTGGCTTCATACCGGGGACATCGGGCGGCTGGATCCGGACGGCGCGCTGGTGATCACCGATCGCAAGCGTGACATGATCGTGCTGTCCGGCGGGGACAACATCTCGCCTGCGCGGATCGAGGGGATGCTTGTGGCCGAGCCCGCGATTGCGCAGGCGGTGGTGGCGGGCGAGGGCAAGGCAGGCATCGCGGCGCTACTTGTGGCGTCCGAGGGCAGTGATGCGGCGGCCGTTGCGGCGGCGGTCACTGCGGTGAACGCCCGCCTGTCGGTCACCGAACGGGTCCGCAGGCACACGTTGGTGTCAGCGTTCAGCATGGAGAACGGGCTTTTGACAGCGACGCAGAAGGTGCGACGCCATCTTGTGATCAAGGCGCATCACGCGGAGCTCGAGCGCATGCTGGGATGAGCTGCCGCTTACGGCGCTATATGCGCAAGATACTGCACCAGGGCTGACCGGTCCGCCGGGTCGGTCAGGCGCTGTTCGGGCATCTTCGTGCCGGGCAGCATCGCGGCGGGTCCAATCTCGAACAGCCGGTCGATGGTCTCTGGTGTCCAGACCATGTCGCCTTGGATCAGCGCCTCCGAATACCGATACCCCGGCCAGGTGCCGACCTTGCGGCCGATGAGGCCGTAAAGGCTCGGACCGGCGCGGTTGCCGCCATCCGCCGTCATGGTGTGACAGGCCTGGCAGGCGCGAAAGATCTGCGCGCCGCGATCGGCGGCCGGCACGTCCGGCATGACCGGCGCCGCACCTGTCCATCCCAGCTTGCGGCCCGATCCCGCGTCCCAGCGCGAGACAACGCCCGCGGCGCCGCCGCTCACAATCTCGCCTTTCGCAAACGCCAGCGCCCAGATCGGGCGCTCGGTGCCATGCAGCACGGTGGTGATGCGCCCGCTCACGCGTTCCAGCACCATCATGGTCCCTGCGAGGCTCGCCACGGCGAGCTGGGCGCCGTCAGGCGAGATCGCCAGCGCGGTGAGTGGCACAGTGTCGATCATGACCTCGCGCATCGCGTCGCCGGCGAAGAGGCGCAGCATCCCATCCGCACCAGCTGTCGCGATCTCGCCGTCCGGCGCCGTCACCATAGCGTTCTGCGGAACGCCGAGCCGCAGAACGCGAACTGGATCGCGCCAGGTGCGCACCGTTCCGTCATAGCCCGCGGTGATCAGGGTTCCGTCCGGCGCGAAGGCCACTGCGTTGACATTGCCGTCATGGCCCTGAAACACCGCCACATCCGAGCCGTCCCAGACCCGCGCCGTTCCGTCCCAGGCAGCTGAGGCGATCAGCTCGCCCTGGACGGCCAATGCCGCCACCGGGCCGGAATGGCAGCACAGATCGCGCATGACCCGGCCGTCACGGCTGACAATGACGTGCCCGTCCGCCCCGCCGGTCACCACACGGCCATCGGTCATGAGCGCGACCGCATTCACCGCGCCGTCATGGCTGCGCAGCACTGCGCCCTCCGGCCAGACGATCGCCGTGCCGTCAAAGCCGCCCGAGACCACATGCTGACCATCGGCCGCAATCGCCCGAACAGGTCCGCCATGCCCCACGATCGCCGGCTGGGCGATGGCCGCACCCATTGTCAGCGCCAACCAGACCGCCACACGCCGCATAATGACACCCCCTGCCCGCCGGCACTTGCCCGCCTCCACGCGCAACCGCATATCGGCGCTGCAGCACGGACGCGTTATGTGACCCCTCATGTATTGATCATCGGCGCCGGTGTCGCGGGGCTCGTGGCGGCGCGGCGGCTGCGCGCGGACGGATTGCGCGTGACGCTCGTGGAGGCTTCGGCGCGGGTCGGCGGGCGGGCGCATACGGTGAGGCTCGGCGACCACAGCTTCGACCGGGGCGCGAGCTGGCTGCACGACGCTGATCGCAACAAGCTCGCCGATCTCGCGCGGGCCAAAGGTGAGGTGCTGATCGACAGCGACGCTGCGCGCAGCCGCCGTGTGTTGATCGATGGCCGAATTGCCGACCGGCACGAGCTGATGGCACGTGCCCGCGCCTGGCAGCGGCTTGAAGATCTGGCCGGCGCAGTGCACGAGGACGCAGCCTTTGCCGGGACGATCACGGCGCTGCGCTCCGATCCATGGACAGCGAGCCTGGAGGCCTGGGAGATCTGCCAGATCGCCGCGGCCGATCCTGAGCGCATCTCGGTGCGAGACTGGCAGGACAACCAGTTGGATGGCCGCAACCTGAGCCCTGCGCGTGGCATCGGCACGCTGGTGCAGGAGCATCTTGCGACGCCGGTCGAGTTGGCCACGCCTGTCATGGCGCTGGATTGGCGTGGTCCGATCCTGGCCGAGACGGCGCGCGGCACGATCCGCGCCGATGCGGTGATCGTCACGGTCTCGACTGCCGCACTTAATAAGATTCGCTTCACCCCGTCCCTGCCCGTCTCAGCCGAGCATCTGCCGATGGGGCTTTTGACCAAGGTGGCGCTGCGGGCGCGGGGCAGCGACCGGCTTGGGCTTGCGGTCGAGGAGTCGGTCTCGGCCCGCATCGCGCCGGGCGAGGCGATGATGTCGCTGCTGGCCTGGCCGGGCGGGGTGGACCATGTGGTGGCGTTCATCGGCGGGCCGCACGCCTGGGCACTGCATCGAGAGGGCGCTGCGGCGACCGTCGATTTCGTGCGCGCCCAGCTGCGGGCCTGGTTCGGATCGGCCACCGAATTGAGCGAGGCCGATCTTGCGGACTGGGCGGCGGTCCCGTGGCACGGCGGCGCCTATGCCTATGCCGAGGCGGGGCACGCGGATATTCGCGCCCGGTTGGCCGAGCCGCTTGCGGGCGGGCGCCTGGTTATCGCAGGCGAGGCGACCTGCACCAACGGGCTTGCCGGCACGGTCGGCGGCGCGTGGCTGGAAGGCGAGCGGGCGGCCTCTATTGTTCGAGCAGCCTTGCAACCTCACGCTTGACGACCTTGCCGTAGCCGGATTTCGGCAGCTCCTCCCACACCACGATGCGGCGGGGGAATTTGTATTTGGCAAGCCGGCCTTCGAGATGGCCGAGCACTTCGCCGAGGGTGACCTTCGCGTTCGGGCGCAGCACCAGCACGGCCACGCCGCTTTCACCCCATTGCGCGTCCGGCAGGCCGAGCACGCAGGCCTCCAGAATGGCGGGATGGGTGAGCAGCAGCTCCTCGATCTCGCGTGGATATACGTTGGAGCCGCCGGAGATATACATGTCCGACGCGCGGCCTGTGATGAAGATGAAGCCTTCGCGGTCCATGTGGCCGAGATCGCCGGTGTGGAACCAGCCATGGGCGAAGGCCTTCGCCGTGGCGTCCGGCTTGTTGTGGTAGCCGGCGAATACACCCGGGCCGCGGCAGCAGATCTCGCCGGTTTCGAACGGCGCCATCGGGCTTCCGTCCGGATCGAGGATTGCGACCTCCATGCCCGTTCTCGCGTAGCCGCAGGAGCCGACGCGCATCTGGCTGTCATCGGCGCTGTGCATGTGAGCCGGCAGAACGGTGATGTTGCCGGTGACCTCGCCGAGGCCAAAATACTGGACCAGGATTGGGCCGAGCTTTTCGAGGGCGTATATCTGGTCGGCGCGATACATCGGCGCGCCGGCATAGATCATATAGCGCAGCGAGGAATGGTCGAACCGGTCCACCGCTTCGTGCCGGCACATCAGGTTCACGATGGTCGGCACTGTGAAGAGGTTGGTAATGCGGTGGCGCTCGACGAGCGACCACACCTCCGCGCCATCGAACCGCTCCTGTGCGGGCAGCACACTTGCCACACCTCGGGCGACCTGGCTCAGCGCATGCACGCCGGCGCCGTGGGACAGGGGGGCGACCACCAGCGAGGCGTCCTGCTCGGTGGTGCCGGGCATCAGGTCGCACAGATGGTTGGTGACGACGTAGCCCATCTGGCCATGGGTCAGCACGCTGGCTTTCGGGCGGCCGGTGGTGCCGGAGGTGAAGAAGAACCAGCACATATCGTCCCGATCCACCGCGACAGGGTTCTGCACGGGATCGGGGAACGTGGCGAGATCGTTCCAGTCCTCCATCCAAAGCTGGTCGCGGACATGGGGGTTGCGCGCGGCCTCGGCGTGGGCTGCGAATTCTCGGTCGAAGATCTGCAGCACGGCGCCGGAGAACTCGGCGAGATAGGCGATTTCGGGCGGCGTCAGACGGAAATTGGTGGGGACCCAGGCGGCGCCGATCATCCAGCAGGCCCAGAGGCTTTCAAACATCGCCATCGAGTTGCGGGCGTGGACGAGCACGCGGTCGCCCTTTTCGATGCCCTTTGCGCGCAGGCCACCTGCGGCACGTCGCACCCGGTCCGCCATCTCGGCCCAGGAGCGCGTGACGTCACCCTGGATCATCGCCGGCCGGTCGGGGAAGCGCCGCGCTGTCTGGGTCAGCAGCGCAGCCAGGTTCGCGGCGGGGCTCAGGCCAAGGGTGCTCAGGACAACCGTTCCAGAACCGAGACGTAGTTGGCCACCGCCGCCCCGCCCATGTTGAACACGCCGCCGAGATCGGCACGCGGCAGCTGCATGTCGCAGGCGGTGCCGGTGAGTTGCATGGCGGCGATGGCGTGCATGGAAACGCCGGTGGCACCGATCGGATGGCCTTTGGATTTCAGCCCGCCGGAGCGGTTGACCGGCAGCCTGCCATCCTTGCGGGTCACGCCGTCCAGAATGGCCCGCGCCCCCTGCCCCGGCGCCGCCAGACCCATTGCCTCGTATTCGATCAGCTCGGCGATGGTGAAACAGTCATGCGTCTCGACGAACGAAAGATCGCCGAGCACGATGCCGGCCTGGGACAGCGCGCGGTTCCAGGCGATGGCAGCGCCTTCGAACGCGGTCGGGTCGCGGCGGGAGAGCGGCAGGAAGTCGTTGATCTGCACGGCGGCGCGGAATTTCACGGCCTTGCCGAGCGCGCGGGCGGTTTCCTCGTCCGCCAGCACCAGGGCGGCCGCACCGTCCGAGACCAGCGAGCAGTCGGTGCGCTTCAGCGGCGGGGCGACGTAGGGGTTCTTGTCGCTGACCTCGCGGCAGAAGGCGTAGCCAAGATCCTTGCGCATCTGGGCGTAGGGATTGTCCACGCCGTTTGCGTGGTTCTTGGCGGCAATGGCGGCGAGCGCGTCGGACTGGTCGCCGTAAGCCTGGAAATACCGCTCGGCGATGCGGCCGAACACGCCGGCGAAGCCCGCCGGGATGTCGCCTTCCTCGGCGCGGTAGGAGGCGTTGAGCAGGATGTCGCCCACCACGGCGCCGGGGGTCGCGGTCATCTTCTCCGCCCCCACGACGAGCGCGATGCGACCGCGGCCGGCGGCGATCCAATCGCGCGCGCCATGCACGGCGGCAGTGCCGGTGGCACACGCGTTCTCGTAGCGGGTGGCGGGGGTGAAGCGCAGCTCGGGGACGGACTGGAACACCAGGCTCGACGGGAAATCCTGCTTGGAGAAGCCGTTGTTGAACACGCCGACGAACACGCCTTCGATCTCGGCGGGGGCAATGCCGGCATCGGTGATCGCGTCGCGGGCCACGAGCGCCATGAGGCTTTCAATGTCGGGGGCTTCGAGCTTGCCGAAGGGGGAGTGCGCCCAGCCGACGATGCAGGCTTCGCTCATGGTCGTTATCCTCGTTGAGTTCGTCGGATCATGGCGCAGGTCTGTGTGGGGGTTCAAGCCGACCCATGGCGGATGAGGTCCGCGGCCTTCTCGCCGATCATGATGCAGGCGGCGTTGGTGTTGCCGGAAACGAGGCTCGGCATGATCGAGGCGTCAGCGACGCGCAGGCCTGCGATGCCGTGAACGCGGAGTTGGGCGTCCACCACCGCCATCGCGTCCTGGCCCATCTTCGCCGTGCCGCACGGGTGGTAGATCGTGCCGCCATAGGTGCGGGCGTAAGTCAGGAGTTCATCGTCGGTCTGCACCGCTTCGCCGGGGAGGTATTCGCCCGCGATATAGGCTGCGATCGCGGCGCGGGACGCGATCTTGCGGCTGAGTTTCAGGCCTTCCACCATCGTGCGGCGGTCGAGGTCGGTTGCCAGGTAGTTGGGGTGGATCGACGGGTGGGTTTTGGGGTCGGGAGAGGCGAGGCGGATTTCGCCGCGGCTTTCGGGGCGGAGCTGGCACACGTTCTGGGTGAAGCCTGGGAATTTGTGAAGGCCCTCGGCGGGGCGGTCGGCGCTGAAGACGATGAAGTGGAACTGGATGTCGGGCGTTTCGAGCTCGGGGCGAGTGCGGGTGAAGATGCCGACCTGGCCGGCGCTGATGGTGAGCGGGCCGCGGCGCTGCAGCAGGAATTGCAGGCCGACCTTCGCCATCTGCGAAGTGCTGCCCATGATGTCGTTGACCGTGATCGGCTTCGTGCAGCGATAGGCGATGCGGGTCTGGTAATGGTCCTGCAGGTTCTGGCCGACGCCTCTGAGATCATGGGCGACGGCGATACCGTGATCATGCAGATGCTCGGCGGGGCCGATGCCGGAGAGCATCAGCAACTGCGGGGAGTTGATGGCGCCGCCGCACAGGATCACCTCGCGGGCGGCCTTGATGTGGGCGGGCTTGCCAGCGATCACCGCATCGACACCGGTGGCGCGACGTCCGTCCAGGGTGACGCGCGAGGCCAGCGCACGGGTCAGCACGCGCAGATTGGGCCGCTTCATCGCGGGTTTCAGGAACGCCTTGGCCGCCGACATGCGCAGGCCGTTGCGCGACGTGGTGTGGTAGTAGCCCACCCCTTCCTGATCTGCGCCGTTGAAGTCGGTGGTTTCGGGAATGCCCAGCTCGCGGGCCGAGCGGATATAGGCCTCGCACAGCTCATGCCGCTCGGTGATCGGACTGACCGTGAGCGGGCCATCTGTGCCGTGCAGCGCGGGATCGGCGGGGTCGATGGCGCCTTCCGACCGGCGGAAAAAGGGCAGCACGTCGTCCCACGACCAGCCGGTGTTGCCGAGTTGGCGCCAGTGGTCGAAATCCTGCGCCTGGCCGCGGACATAGAGCAGGCCGTTGATGGAGGACGAGCCGCCCAGCACCTTGCCGCGCGGCCACAGCATGCGGCGGTTGCCGGAGCTCGCCTCGGGCTCGGTGTGGTAGCACCAGTTCACGCTCGGGTCGGCGATGGTCTTGCCGTAGCCGAGCGGGATGTGGATCCAGGGGTTGCGATCCGGCCCGCCGGCTTCCAGCAGCACGACCCGCACCGACGGGTCTTCGCTCAGGCGGGCCGCCACCACGCAGCCCGCAGAGCCGGCGCCGACGACGACGAAGTCGGCGTCGAATTCGCTCACAAGGCGCCGCCCGCCTGCGCCACCTTGGCCAGATGATGCTCGGTGTCGCCGAACAGCTTCTCGATCATGGTCATACGTTTGAAGTAATGACCGACCTTGTATTCCATTGTCATGGCGATGCCGCCGTGGAGCTGGATCGCTTCCTGCCCCACCGCGCGACCGTTGCGGCCAATGGCGACCTTGGCGGATGAGATGGCCCGGGCGCGTTCGGCGGCGTCCGGCTCCTCGGCCATCATGGTGGCGTAGAGCGCCATGCTGCGGGATTGTTCGAGGTTGACGAACATGTCCACCGCGCGGTGCTGCAGCACCTGGAACTCGCCGATCGCGCGGCCGAACTGTTTGCGGGTTTTCATGTAATCGACGGTGCTGCTGTGCATTTCGGCCATGCCGCCAACCGCTTCGGCGCAGACGAAGGCGATGGCGGCGTCCACGGTGGCGGCGATCGCCGGAAAACCGTCGAGCGACAGGACGGCCTCCGCCGGCGTTGCGTCAAATGCGATCTCGGCGGCACGTTGGCCGTCTTGCGTCGCGTAACCGCGCCGGTTGAGACCCACGGCATCCACCACGAACAGGCCGATGCCGTTATGGTCCGTCGTCTCACCTGCGACGCGGGCGGAGACGATGACTTTGTCAGCCGTGTCGCCGTGCAGGACGAGGCTTTTTTCGCCGGTGATGGTCCATACGCCGTCCTGCTCGGTGGCGGTGGCGGCGACATGGGCGAGATCGTTGCGGGCATGGCGCTCGTGATGAGCGAACGCCAACAGCAACTCGCCGGACGCGACCTGGGGCAGGTAGGCCGCCTGCTGGTCCGCCGAGCCGGCGCGGCGGATGAGGCCTGCACCGAGCACCACGGTTGCGAAATACGGCTCGACCACCAGGCCACGGCCGAAGGCTTCGGCGATCAGCATGGTCTCCACCGGGCCGCCGCCGAAGCCGCCATGCGCCTCGTCGAACGCCACGCCGAGCAGGCCCAATTCGGCCATCTGGGCCCACATCTCGCGGCTCCAGCCTTCGGGGTTGCGCATCAGCGCGCGGCGGCTCTCGAACCCATAGCGATCGGCGATCAGCCGCTCCACCGAGTCCTTGATCATGCGCTGGTCGTCAGACAGGTCGAAATCCATGTGTATCAGAACCCCAGAACGGCTTTGGCGAGGATGTTGCGCTGAATCTCGTTCGATCCGCCGTAGATCGAGATCTTGCGCCAGTTGAAATACATCGGCGCTGCGGTCGCCGCATCGTCCGGGCCGATCGGCGGCTCGTTGCGGCCTTCCAGTTCCTCCTCCGTGAAGAACGGCGCGACGTATGGGCCGATCACGTCCATCATCAGCTCGGTGGTGGCCTGCTGCAGCTCGCTCCCCTTGATTTTGAGCACCGAGCTCATCGGGTTGGGCTTGCCGCGCGGCAGCGTGCGCTCCTGGGCGACGACGCGCATCTGCGTCATCTCCAGCGCCTTGAGGTCGATCTCGACGGAGGCGAGCTTCTCGCGGAATTTCGGCTCGTCGATCAGGCGGCCTTCGCCAACGCGCTCGAAGGCCGCAAGCTCGCGGATGCGCTTGATGCGGGATTTGGAGATGCCGATGCGGGCAATGCCGGTGCGCTCGTTGCCGAGCAGGAACTTGGCATAGTCCCAGCCCTTGTTCTCCTGGCCCACAAGATTGCCCGCAGGAACGCGCACCTCGTCGAACCAGACCTCATTCACCTCGTGGCCGCCGTCGATCGTCTGGATCGGACGCACCGTGATGCCCGGCGTCTTCATGTCCACCAGGAGGAAGGAGATGCCCTCCTGCTTCTTCGCCGCCATATCGGTGCGGGCGAGGACGAAGATCCAGTCGGCATATTGGCCGAGCGTGGTCCAGGTCTTCTGGCCGTTGATCACCCACTCATCGCCGTCCCGCACCGCGGTGGTGCGCAGCGAGGCGAGGTCGGAGCCGGCGCCGGGCTCGGAGAAACCCTGGCACCACCAATCGTCAAGGTTGGCGGCGCGCGGCAGGAAGCGCTGCTTGTGCTCCTCGGTTGCGAACTCGGCGATCACGGGACCCACCATCGAGCAGTTGAAGGCGAGCGGGAACGGCACACAGGCCTGCTGCATCTCATCTTGCCACATATAGATCTGCACCGGAGACCAGTCCTGCCCGCCCCAGGCGACAGGCCAGTTCGGCACCGCGATGCCGCGCGCATTGAGGATGCGCTGGGTTTCGATCTGGTCGTCATTTGAGTGGTGCAGGCCTTCGCGCAGCTTGCGGCGGATGCGCTCGGGGATGGCGGTGTGGAAGAAATCGCGCATCTCGTCGCGAAAGGCGCGCTCCTCGGCGGTGAAGGACAAGTCCATCTAGATCTCCTGGGGCGTGGGATTGACGAGAAGGGCGCGGGACAGCTTGCCAACTGCTGTTTTGGGCAAGGTTTCGCGTATCTCAAGGGCGGTTGGCAATTCGTGCCGGCCGATGCGTTCGGCGAGGAAGGCGCGAAGGTCTTCGAGCGTGATAGGATCGCTGTCCGGGCGCAAGGCGATGAAAGCTTTTGCAGCCTGGCCGCGATAATCGTCTGGCACGCCGACCACGGCGGCCTCGGCCACGGACGGGTGTTCGTAGATCGCGTCCTCGATCACGCGGGGATAGACGTTGTAGCCGCCGGACAGGATCATGTCCTTCTTGCGGTCCACCAGGAAGAACTGCCCATCCGGCGCCATGTGGCCAACATCGCCAGTGAGGAAGAAGCCGTCGGCAAACGCGCGGGCGTTCTCGTCCTTGCGGTTCCAGTAGCCGGGCATGACGTTAGGGCCCTTGATGCGGAGCTCGCCGGTCTCGCCCGGAGGAAGCACGTGGTGGGGATCGTCCAATGCGACCACATCCATGACGATGCCGGGCAGCGGCAGGCCGATGGCGCCCATCTTGGCTTCGGAGCCGGGCAGCAGGTTGGTGCCCGCCGGCGAGGTTTCGGTCATGCCCCATCCGCCACCAAGCCTGAGGCCGGTGAGGCGTTCCAGGCGCTGGGCGATCTCGACAGGGAGCGGGGCGCCGCCGGAGGAGGCGATGCGTAGGCTCGAGAGGTCGGCAGTGTCGATGCCGGGGTGGGCCGAGATTGCCGTCCACATGGTGGGAACGCCGGGGAAGACGGTGGCGCGCTGCTCGGTGATGTCCGCCACCACGCGGGCGGTTTCGAAGCGGGCATGCAGCAGGATTTCCGCGCCGCCGGCGATGGCGCGAAGCAGGACGGCGGTCAGCGCGTAGATATGGAACAGCGGCAGCACACAGATCACGCGATCGGCGGGCGAGAGCGCACGGCCCTGGGGCGTGTTCCAGGCATCGTAGATGGAGACCGCGGCGGTGAGGTTGGCGTGGGTCAGCATCGCCGCGCGCGGCAGGCCGGTGGTGCCGCCGGTGTATTGCAGCAGCGCGACGTCCTCAGGCGAGACCTGGGGCCAGGCGGCGGGCGGGTCTGCGTCGGGCAGACCGGTTTCGCTGGCGCCGTCCCATACCGCGTCGGCGCCGATGAACAGGCGGGTGACGTGACCCTCGGTCAGCAGGCGCTGGGCGGTGGGGAGCAGTGCTGCGACGTCCGTCGAGATCACCCACGACGCGCCGCTGTCCAAAAGCTTGCGGGCGAGCGCGCGCAGCGGGTCAAGCGGCGTGAGATGCACGACAATCCCGCCGGCGCGCAGCACCGCGAAGAAGGCGATCGGATGATACAGCGTGTTGGAGAGATAGAGGCCCACCGCCTGGCCGGGTTCAAGCCCTTGGGCCAGAAGGCCGGCCGCCAGACGGTCCACGCGGCGGCCAAACTCGGTGAAGCTCAGCCGCATGGTGCGGAAGCGGAAGGCCGGGTGCCTGGCGTGAGACGCACCCGCACGGTCCAGCAGGTTTGGCAGAGTGCCTGTGGCAATCTGCGCGCCCCAGTCCACGCCCGGTGGGTAGGAGGCCTCCCACGGATAAGGTCGCATCACACCTCCAGCCAGTCGCGCCGCGTGCGCGTGTCCGCCGCGAGTTCTGCGGGCGTTCCCTCGAACACCATATGCCCATGCCCCATGACGTAAAGCCGTGCCGCGATGGTGAGGGCGATGGCGAGCTTCTGTTCGACCAGTAGGATGGTGACCCCCTTTGCCGCGATGGCCAGGAGCAGCTCGCGCACGCGCTCGACCATCATGGGGGCCAGGCCTTCGGTGGGTTCGTCCACCAGCATCAGCGAGGGGTTGCCAAGGAGTGTGCGGCAGATGGCGAGCATCTGCTGCTCCCCGCCCGAGAGCGCGCCGGCCGGGGCGTCGGCGCGTTCGGCAAGGCGGGGGAACAAAGCGTGGGCGTCGTCCAGCGTGAACTTCCCGCCTGGGCCGGGCTTTTCGCCCAGGATGAGGTTTTGGCGCGTGGTGAGGTCGGGGAAGATCGAACGATCCTCCGCCACATAGCCGATGCCGGCGCGGGCGATCTCGTGCGGGCGGCGGGCGATCATCTCCTGGCCGTCAAAGCGCACCGAGCCTTCGCGCGTCACAGAGCCCATGACCGCTTTGAGCGTGGTGGAGCGGCCGGCGCCGTTGCGGCCCAGCAGGGCCACGATCTCGCCGCGCCCGACCTGCAGCGACACGCCGCGCAGGACCTGGCTTTTGCCATACCAGGCATCAAGACCCGTGACGTTGAGCATCAGGTGAGCACCTCGGCCGCAGCCCCCAGATAGGCGGTGCGCACCGCCGCGTCTCCGCGCACCTGGTCGGGCGGGCCGGAGGCGATCACCTTTCCATCCGCCAGTACGGATATGCGGTCAGCGAGATCGAACACAACGCCGAGATCATGCTCGATCATCACCAGCGTGCGGCCTTCGGTGACCTTGCGGATGAGTGCGACGGCGCGCTCGGTCTCGGTCCGGCTCATGCCGGCGGTCGGCTCGTCGAGGAGGATGGTGTGGGCGCCGCCGGCGATGGCGACGCCGATCTCCAGCGCGCGCTGCTCGGCATAGGCGAGGCTGCCGGCGGCGACGTGGCGGCGATGGGTGAGGCCAAGTGCCTCCATCGTGCGTTCGGCCTGTTCGGCCAGCGGGCGGAAGCCGTCCAGCAGGCGGAAGACCGACACGCCGGCGCCGAAATTGCGCATGGCGCCGCAGCGCAGGTTCTCGAACACGGAGAGTTTGGGAAACAGGCTGGTCACCTGGAAGCTGCGGGCGAGGCCGGCGCGGAAGATCTGGTGGGCGGACCAGCCGGTGATGTCCGTCCCGTCCAGTTCGATGCGACCGTCGCTTGCGGGGAAGCGGCCGGTGATGAGGTGGAACAGGGTGGATTTGCCGGCGCCGTTCGGGCCGATCACGGCGTGGCGCTCGCCTTTGGCCACGGAGAGTTCGACGCCCTTGATGATCTCCAGCGCGCCGAAGCTTTTGCGCAGGCCGGTGACGATAAGTCCACTCCCGGGGTCATTCATTGCGCGGCCGCCTGCCAGGCCGCACGGGCCTGCGGGAAGGTGCGGTTCAGGAGTGCCGCGCCAGCCAAGAACAGAACGGCGGCGACCAGCCATGGCCAGGCAGCCGTGGCGTCGATCGCAAGCCCCATAATCCTGCCGGTGGACGCGCCGCCGCGGATCGCCTCAAGACGGAACGCGAGCTCGGACAGGCCGGCGACACCCGCCAGCGCCAGAGCAAATCCTGGAATCAGCCGGAGATAGTGGCCAACGAGTTGCCCCAGCCGCCCGGCGCGCATCACCGGCGCGTGCGCAAGCAAAATGCCTGCCAGACCGCCCGGCGCCCACACCACCATCGCCACGAACAGCAGGCCTGAATAAAGCTGCCAAGCATCGGTGAGGGTGCCGAGTGCCACCTGCAGCAGCACGATCAGCACCGCGCCTAGGATCGGGCCCCAGAACGTGCCGATGCCGCCGATGAAGGTCATCAGCAGCACGGCGCCCGAGGCCTCCGAGCCGATATTGCCCGAGGTCATGATCTCGTCGTTGATCGCCTGCAGCCCGCCGGCGATGCCTGCGAACAGGCCGGACAGGACATAGACGCGAAACCGCACGCGAGCAGGGTCGTAGCCCAGGAAACCGACCCGCTCGGGATTGTCACGCACTGCGTTGGCAAGCCTGCCCAACGGCGTGAGAGTGGTGCGCCACATCAGCAGGGCGGAGATCCAGGTCCAGACCGCGACCACGTGATAGACCTGCATCTGACTGCCGAAATCGAAGCCGAGGATGGCGGGGCCGTCCGACCGGTCACCGTTGATGCCTTCCTCGCCGCCGAACACCGACGGAAACATCAGTACCACGGCCACCACGAGCTCGGCGAGGCCCAGGGTGATCATGGCAAACGCCGTGCGGTCCCGCCTCGTCGCGATCCAGCCGGTCAGCAGGGCCGACGCCAGCCCGCCGGCGGCCCCCACGAGGGGGAGCAACGGCGTGGGGATGAACCAGCCCAGGCCCGCCAGACGCATGGCGTGCATCGCCAGGAAGCCGCCGAAGCCCAGCATGATGGCGTGGCCGAAATCGAGCATACCGCCCTGCCCCAGCAGCATGTTGAAGCTCAGCGCGAAGACGATCGCGATGCCCATGCGGTTGAGCAGCGACAGACCGAACCCGCTGGCAAACAGATGCGGTAACAGCAGCGCGGCGAAAGCAGCCGCAATCCAAGGAGCCCACCGCTTCATGCCGACCGGCTGCCCAACAGCCCACGCGGCCGCGTCGCCAGGACCAGCACCAGCAGCAGATAAGGCACCACCGGCGCTGCCCGGTTGACGCTCAGCAACCACAGATCATGCAGCCGCCCACCGACATCCACGGTGATGCCCAAAGCGGACAGCGCCTTGTAGAACGGCAGATCGAGCCCGATCGACACCGTCTGCACCAGGCCGATCAGCAGGGAGGCGACAAGTGCTCCGGATAGAGAGCCAAGCCCGCCCATCACAACCACGGCGAACACGATGGCGCCGAGCGAGCGCGCCATGCCTGGTTCGGTCGTGAAGGCGTTGCCGGCGATCACGCCGGCAAGCCCCGCCAGCGCGCAGCCGGCGCCGAACACCAGGGTGAACACGCGCGGCACGTCATGCCCCAGCATCGCCACCATGTCCGGATGCGTCAGTGCTGCTCGTACCACAAGGCCGAGCCGCGTCTTGGCCAGGGCCGCGAACAGGGCGCAGAACATCGCCAGCGATATCAGCATCATGAACAGCCGGTACGCGGGATAAGCAGTACCGGCCAAGGCGAACAAAGGCACGTCCAGCACCGCCGGAACGCGATAGGGCACCGGCAGCCGGCCCCAGATCAGCGGCACGATCTCGCCGATCACGAAGGCCAAGCCGAAGGTGAAGAGCAGCTCCGCCACATGGCCGTGGCGATGCACGGGGCGTAGTCCGTACCGCTCGACCAGCGCCCCGATCACGCCGACCGCAAGTGGCGCCAGCACCAAGGCCGGCCAGAACCCCACAACCGTGCTGATCGAATAGGCGAGATACGCGCCCAGCATATAGAAGCTGGCGTGAGCGAGGTTCAGCACGCCCATCATGCCCACGATCAAGGTGAGACCACTCGACAGCATGAACAGCAGCAGGCCGTAGACCAGCCCGTTGAGAACAACCAGCAGCCCCTGCTCCATCAGGAGGGATTGGCGAGCGAGCAGGTGGTGGCCATGCGTGTCTGATCCGGCTCGATCCGGCCAATGGTGCGGAAACCCATGTTCACCTCAGGGAACACGTGCTTGACGCCGGGCTCCAGCACCGAGATGAACATCGGCTGCAGCAACTGATGGTTATCAGCCCGCATCGACACGTCACCGAGCGGGTTGTGGAAGTTCATGCCGGCCAGCACCTTGCCCACCTTCTCCGGATCGGAAGAGTTGGCCTGCTTCATCGCGGCGGCCGTCATGTCCAGCATGTTGACGACGCGCCAGTAATAGAACGCCTGATGGTATTTGGCCTCGAACGCAGCGGCCATCTCCTCGATCGGGGCCGAATCCACGTTCGCGTGCCACTCGCTGATCTGGGCGTCACCGCGGCCGGCCTGACCGACCTCGGTGATCACCTCGGTCGAGCCGAGGTAATATGTGAAGAATGTGCCCTTGAAGCCGCTGTCATTGGCTGCCTTGACCAGCAAAGCCAGATCGGCGCCCCAGTTGCCGGTGACGACCGCATCGGCGCCGGCGGCCTGCATCTTCTGAATATAGGGGGTGAAATCCTTGACCTTGCCCAAGGGCACGCGCTCCGCACCCACGATCTGCAGGTCATCGCGCTTGCCGGTCAGCATCTCCTTGGCGCCGCGCTCGACGGACTGGCCGAAAGAGTAATCCTGATTGAAGACATAGACCTTATGCAGGTCTTTGCGCGTTAGGATATAGGACGACATCGCGCGCATCTTCATGTCGCTGTCCGCGTCGAAGCGGAAATGCCACCAGTTGCACTTCGCGTTGGTCAGCGCCGGATCGACCGCCGCGTAGTTAAGAAACATCGCCGAGCGGGCTGGATCGCGCTTGTTGTTCTTGGCGATCGCATCGGTGAGCGCGAAGGCGACCGAGGAGCCGTTGCCCTGGGTGATGTAGTGCACCCCGTCATCGATCGCCTTGCGCAGCAGCACCAGGCTCTTCTCGGGGCTCACCTCGTTGTCCAGCACCACAAGATCGAACTTGCGGCCTGGGCCGGCGGCGCCGGACTCGTTGATGCGGTCCATGGCGAACCGGAAATGCTGCTCGCCGAGGCGGCCGGTGGCGGCGAAGGAGCCGCTCATCGGATCGATCAGCGCGAATTTGACGACCTCATCGGCCCAGACCGGGCCGGCAGACAGGCATACCGCCATCACGGCGGCCGCGGCATGACCGAGGCGCATGGACACACTCCCTCATTGTTCTGCCCGGTCGTTATCGCGCCGGTTGGGCACAGACTGAAGCGTGCAAAGGCCGCTCGTCAATTCCGATCTTGGAGCGTCCCCGCCCGCGTGGCAGGGTTGCTGCCATAACGCACCGGGAAACGTCGCGATGTCTTTGCCACCCCTCCTGCAGCACCTCCGGCTGCCGGTGATCGGCTCGCCGCTGTTCATCATCTCCAATCCCGATCTGGTGATCGCGCAGTGCAAGGCCGGTATTGTCGGCAGCTTTCCGGCGCTGAACGCACGGCCCAAGCACCAGCTCGACGAGTGGCTGCGCCGGATCGCGGGCGAGCTTGGCGAACACGATGCGAAACACCCCGACCACAAGGCGGCGCCCTTCGCGGTCAACCAGATCGTCCATCGCTCCAACGATCGGCTGGAGCACGATCTGGAGGTGTGCGTGCGCCACCAGGTGCCGATAATCATCACCTCGCTCGGCGCCCGCGTCGAGGTGAACGAGGCGGCGCATTCCTATGGCGGCATCGTGCTGCACGACGTGATCAGCAACGCCTTCGCCCGCAAGGCGATCGAAAAAGGTGCGGACGGGCTGATCGCGGTGGCCGCCGGTGCTGGCGGGCATGCCGGCACGATCTCGCCCTTCGCGCTAATCCAGGAGATCCGCGCGTGGTTTGACGGCCCCGTGGCCCTCTCCGGCGCGATCGCCACCGGCGGCGCCATCCTCGCCGCCCAGGCGATAGGGGCCGATCTCGCTTATATCGGCTCTGCCTTCATCGCCACCGACGAGGCCAATGCCGCCCCAGGCTATAAGGAGATGATCGTGGAAAGTGCCGCATCCGACATCGTCTATACCAACCTCATCACCGGCGTGCACGGCAACTACCTCAAGCCAAGCCTCGCCCGCGCGGGCCTGGACCCGGACAACCTCCCGGAATCGGACAAATCCGCGATGAGCTTCCGGGAAGGCAACAACCGGGCCTGGAAAGACATCTGGGGCGCCGGACAGGGTGTGGGCGCCGTGCAGGCCGTGGTGCCGGCAGCCGAGCTGATCGACCGCCTCGCACGCGAATACCGCCAGGCCCGCGACAGGATCGCGGCATGAGCGAGGCCGGCATCGCAGGCCGCACAGCCCTCGTCACTGGCGCCAGCTCCGGTCTCGGCGCCCGTTTCGCACGCGTGCTGGCCGCCGCCGGCGCCAAGCTCGTGCTCGCAGCCAGGCGCGAAGACCGCCTCGCGGCCTTGGCCTCCGAGCTGCGCGAGGACGGCGCAGAGGCGATCACCGTGCCACTCGACGTGGCCTCCCTCGCTTCCGTCAAGTACGCCGCCGCGCGCGCCGAAGCCGAACTCGGCCCGATCGGCATTCTCGTCAACAACGCCGGCATCAGCCGCCAGGCCCGGCTCGAGGAGGTAAGCGAGGCCGACTACGACGACGTGATGAACACCAATCTCAAAGGCGCGTTCTTCATGGCCCAGGCCGCAGCAAGGCAGATGATCGCCCACCGTATCGAAGGCCGCATCGTCAACATCGCCTCCATCGCGGGCCTGCGCGCCTTGGGCCAGCTCGGTACCTACTCCATGTCCAAGGCCGCCATGATACAGATGACCCACGCCATGGCCCGCGAATGGGGGCGCTACGGCATCAACACCAACGCCATCTGCCCCGGCTACATCGCCACCGAAATCAGCGAAGACTTCGTCGGCGCCGAAGGCGGCCGCAAACTTCTCGCCAGCCTCCCCAGACGCCGCCTCGGCGAACCCAGAGACCTCGACGGCCTCCTTCTTCTGCTCTGCGCCGGCGAGCCTGCGCGATTCCTGAACGGCAGCATCATCGCTGCGGATGACGGGTACACTTCGGCTTGAGAAAGGAAGAAAGGGGGCATACCCGACGGGTCTAACGTTCCGTCGGGTATGCCCCCGTTCTATGGGGATTTGAATGTAATGGCTTCAAAGGGCTCTGCCCTTTGCGGGTCCAGGGCAGAGCCCTGGCCTTCCTTACTTCGAGAGCGACGCGGCCTTGGTGAGCACGGCGGGCATGTAGCTTTCGATCTGGCCGAGCACGTGCTCGTAGAAGGCCATGTCTTTGCCGAAGGCATCGTCGATATCGACGGACGTTCCGGTCGCGTATTCGGCCATTGTGTGGGTTTTGGCGGCGGCAGCCGGGAATGCTGCGATGATCAGTTCCTTGTGGCGGGTCGTGGCCGTCAGGATGAGGTCGGAATATTTGATGTCCGCCGCGGTGAGCGGGGCGGCGCGGTGAGCCGAGACATCGATGCCGCGCTGTTTCAGCAGGGCTTCGGCGTTGGCTTCAGGGACGAGGTTGTAGGGGTTGAGATCGACCGCGCGTGAGATGACCTGGATGTTTAGATTGCCTTTGCGGACCCCATCCAATGCCAGCGCCTCCGACGTGACGGAGCGGCCGGTGTTGCCGGTGTCGACGAACGCGATGCGGGTCGGGCGGTCAGCGGCCATGGCGGTGCTAACGATCGTAAGGCACAGCAGGGCTGCGAGCGAGCGGCGGGCGAGGGCGAACATGAGGTCTCTCCGATGTCATGACGCGACCGTGTCATTCCCGCGCGTGCCGAGATAGCGCCGGATGATGACAGCGCCGCTGATCGCGTAGGGCACCAGAAGCAGGTGATTGTAGCGTTCCTGGTTCACCGCGACGGCCGCAGACAGCAGCAGCATGAACCATGGGGCGAGGCTGACCATGAGGAAGGCGGCGTTCCGGCGGACCAGGGCGGTGACGGTCGCGGCGGCACAGACCGGCGCCAGCAGGAAGCCCCACCAATGGACGATGAACGCGCCGCGCAGGGCGAGCGGCAGGGTCACGGCGATGTATTTGATGAGGTCGGGCAGGATCATGGTGCGGACCATGAAGGGCATCATGCCGTTCCACCCGCCTGCCGCCGCCAGCGCGCTTTGCATGAGCGGGCCGTTGCCGATCTCGTAGAACGTGTCGGGCGTGTCGCTCCAGCCGTAGCGGTGGCAGGCGCCGTGGCCGAACAGCAGGTTACCAAGGCCGTTGCCGTCCGGCAGCCAGCACAGGAAGGCGAGGCGCCATTCGAACCAGGTCATCTGGTCAAACGCCAGGCGCTGCACCAGCACCTGCGGGCCATAGCCGGCTGTGAGGCCAGGCGTGCCCAGCACCAGCGCGTTGCGCAGCACCCATGGCGCGATCAGCACGGCACCGGCCAGCCAGAAGGCGAGGCAGCCGAGCCAGAGCGGCCGGTGGCGCGTGCGAGCGAGCAGCACGGCGGCAAGAGGTGCCGCGACCCACGCGAACAGAAAGGCAGGCCTGGTCATGGCAGCAGCGCCGGCGCAGAGTCGGGCCACCGCGAACCCGGGAATGCGCCCAGGGAGTCCGGCCACACCCGCGGCGATCGCCGAGACCGCCAAAGTCAGCGCCGCGATCTCGGTCATGGCGTTGTTGGCATAGGCCGACAGCATCGGCAAACAGGCGAACGACAGTCCGAGCGCCAGCCAGCCGGTGAGTTCGTCCTGCGCCAGCCGGCGCGCCAGCCACCACACCAGCCAGAACACCCAGGCGATCATCGCGTATTGCAGGGAGCGCAGCACCGGTGCGTCTCGGGGGCAGCCGGCATCCTGGCCATGCGATGCCGCCACGCAGTCCAGCGCGCGGTCGAAGCCGGGATCGAGTGCTGCGATTGTCGCGAGGAAGGCAGGATACAAAGGGGTGAAGCGCATGCCGGGCGGGTGCGGCGCTTCGTCCGGCTCCTCGGCGAACACGAAGCCGTTGGTGAACACGCCCTCGTGGCGAATGTCGTAGGCGATGCCAATATAGAATTGCTGGTCGCCGACCGACAGCGGCAGGATGCGGCTGCGGGCGGCCGCAACCACCAGCACAACGCAGATAACCGAAACGGCCGCGAGCCAGGCCGGCAGGCGAAGCCGCGTCATCGGGCAGGCCCAGTCACAGGCGCAGGTGATCGGGGATGACCAGACCCAGGCTCACCGGCACGTCCCACTGCTCGCGCACCTGGCGCACCACGCGGAAGCCAGCGCGCAGATAGGCCGGCAGCGCGCGGGGATGGTCCGCGGTGCAGGTGTTGACCGTCATCGCGCGGGCGCCCATGCCGAAGCCGTTGGCCACGGCGTGGCGCAGGAAGGCATAGCCGAACCCGAGGCCTACGGCATGCGGCATCAGGCCGAAATAGCTGAGATTGACAGCCGGCCAGTGCGACGCGTCGAGCTCGTAGAAGCCGCCATCCACACCGTCCTGCGACAGGACGTGGATCGAAACCGCGGGGCTGCGCAGAAGTCCGGCGAGGTGGGCGTCCGGCAGGATACGCCGGAGCCACCAGACATACGGCGCACCGACCGTGTTGTACAGCGTGCGATATTGCGGCACCGAGCAATGGCTTAGCCTGCGCACCGCAACGCCCGGGGGCAAAGGTGGCGCCGGATCGTCTGGCGCGCGGTCCATCCGCATGAAGGTCACAGTGACACCGACCGGTATCACGTCGTCCAGCGTGTGGCTCATGCAGCGCTCCCTGTCAGGGATCAATCGTCAAGGAAGCTGCGCAGCTTGCGGCTGCGACTTGGGTGCTTGAGCTTGCGCAGTGCCTTGGCCTCGATCTGGCGGATGCGCTCGCGCGTCACATTGAACTGCTGGCCGACCTCTTCCAAGGTGTGATCGGTGTTCATGCCGATGCCGAACCGCATGCGCAGCACGCGCTCCTCACGCGGCGTCAGGCTCGACAGGACGCGCGTGGTGGCCTCGCGCAAATTCGCCTGGATGGCGGCGTCCAGCGGGATGACCGCGGCCTTGTCCTCGATAAAGTCGCCAAGATGGCTGTCTTCCTCGTCACCGATCGGGGTTTCGAGCGAGATCGGCTCCTTGGCGATCTTGAGCACCTTTCGCACCTTTTCAAGCGGCATGCCGAGCTTCTCGGCGAGCTCCTCGGGTGCAGGTTCGCGGCCGATCTCATGCAGCATCTGGCGCGAGGTGCGGACCAGCTTGTTGATCGTCTCGATCATGTGCACGGGGATTCGGATTGTCCTGGCCTGATCCGCGATGCTGCGGGTGATCGCCTGGCGGATCCACCAGGTGGCATACGTGCTGAACTTGTAGCCGCGGCGGTATTCGAACTTATCGACGGCCTTCATCAGGCCGATATTGCCTTCCTGGATGAGATCGAGGAACTGCAGGCCGCGATTGGTGTATTTCTTGGCGATGCTGATGACGAGGCGGAGGTTCGCTTCGATCATCTCCTTCTTGGCGCGCGCTGAGTCGCGCTCGCCGCGGCTGACAACTGTGTAGACTCTTCGGAACTCGCTGATCGGCAGGCCGGCGTCTGTGGCAATGGCGCCGATATTGGCACGGACGGCCGGCACCTCGTGGCCATGCTTGGCGATGAACGCCGGCCAGGCCTTGCCTTTCAGGCGGCCGACCTTTTCCATCCAGTTGGGGTCGAGCTCATGGCCCTGGTAATGCAGCAGGAAGTCGTCGCGCGGCACCTTGGTGCTGGCGGCCATGCGCAGGAGCTGGCCTTCAAAGGCGATAAGGCGGGCGTTGAGCTGCTTGAGCTGGGTGACCAGTTCCTCGATGCGGTTGTTGTGCAGGCGCACCTGCTCAACCTTGGAGACCAGCTCTTCGCGGATCTTCTCGTAGCTCTTCTCGCTGCGAAGATTGACCTCTTCGCCCGAGACGATGCTCTCAAGCCGCTTTGACTGCATCTTGTGCAGCTTCTTGTAGAGGATCTCGATCTCCTCGAAATTCGCCAGAACCTCGGGCTTGAGCTTCTCCTCGAGAGCGGAGAGCGACATGCCGCCGCCGCCATCCTCGCCGTCCTCATCGTCATCGGGTGGCGGCGGGGCGAAGGCCACGGGTTCGGCAGGCTCCTCGCCTTCGGTGCCATCAACCGCCGGCGCCGGCGGGCCGCCTTGCGTCGCCTCAAGATCGATGATGTCGCGCAGCAGCATGCGGCCGGCCTTCAGCGCCTCGTGCCAGGCGATGATGGCGCGAAAGGTGAGCGGGCTCTCGCAAAGGCCCCCGATCATCATGTCGCGCCCGGCCTCGATGCGCTTGGCGATCGCGATCTCGCCCTCTCGCGAGAGCAGCTCCACGCTGCCCATCTCGCGCAGATACATGCGAACGGGATCGTCGGTGCGGCCGAGGCTTTCCTCGTCCACGTTGCCGGAGGGCTCGTCGCCGTCCTCGTCGGATTTCTCGGGCTTGACGGCGGCGACCTCGCCGTCTTCGGCCTCTTCGCCCTCGACCACCTGGATGCCCATCTCGGAGAGATTGGCCATCACGTCCTCGATCTGCTCAGACGAGTTCTGGTCGGGCGGCAGAACGGCGTTGAGCTCGTCAAACGTTATGTGGCCGCGCTCCTTGCCCTTGGCGATCAGTCGCTTGACGGCCGCGGACTGCACATCGAGCAGGGAGTTGTCAGTATCCTGGTCGGCGGCTGCGGGGTCGGCGGCTGTGGCGGGCTTGGTTGCCATCGTTTCGTGGGCTCCGGAATGATGCGATACATGGGTGGTCTGGACGGCGATTTGCTAGATGCTGCTGCCGAGTTCGCTGCCGTGTCCGCCGGCGCGCAGCTCGTTGCGGGCCTGAACCAACGCGGTCAGGCGGCGCTGTCCGGCAGGGTCGAAATTGGCGTTGAAGTCTCGTTCCGCAGCGGCAATCTCACTTTCAAGCCGATCCGGCTCCAGCAGGCCGAAAAAATGCCACCACCCGGACGCCGCCTCCGCCGGCATAGCCGCTTTTGCGGCGCAGGCGGGAAGCGGCACTGGAACGGCCGAAAGGGCCTGAAAAGCCAAGGCTTCCAAACCGGTCTGCGTGAGGTGGGTGATGAGGGCCGCAGAGTCAAGCATGTCTGCCTCACTGGACCATTGCAGAATTGCCGTGCGCAAGGAGGCGCGTTCGAAGCTGAGATCGATGGCGGCGAAGGCCTCTTCCATCTCGGGCAGCAGATAGGGATGGTTGAGCAGGATCGCGGTGAGCGCGCGCTCCTTCTGATCTCGCGCAGTGGCGGGGTCCAATGCCGGCCGTGGAACGGCGGGCCAGATGCGCTGTGGCGGCTGCCGGGCGAACCGTCCGGCGGTGCCGTTGGTGGAACGGATGGGGGCTGGTCTGCTGGCATAGAACTGGTCGAGCAGGGCGCGCTTCAGCTCGGAGGACATCGCGCGGTCCTTCACGGTGGCCGCGATCGCCTCGATCCGGGTTCGCAATCCGGCACGCTGCTCCGGGCTGGTGCCGGTGCCTTCCGACATCAGGCCGAACAGGGCGAGCGAGATCGGCCGTGCGGCCTCGATCACCGACTGAAATGCGGCGGCGCCCTTGCGGCGCACCAACGTGTCCGGGTCCTCGCCGGATGGCAGGGTAGACAGGCGCAGGCTGCGTTCGGCGGTGATCGTCGGCAGCGCCTGCTCGGAGGCGCGCAGGGCCGCACGGGTGCCGGCGGCATCGCCGTCAAAGCACAGGATCGGCACGGGCGAAAGGCGCCACAGCTCTTCGAGCTGGTCCCCGGTCAGGGCGGTGCCGAGCGGCGCCACGGCGCCCTCGAACCCCGCCTGATGCAGCGCGATCACGTCCATGTATCCCTCGACGGTGATGACCTCTGCACCGTTGCGCGACGCCTCACGGGCGCGATCGAGGCCGTAGAGGGTGCGGCGCTTGGAGAACAAGGCGGTTTCTGGGCCGTTGACGTATTTTGGCTGGCCGTCACCCAGGATGCGGCCGCCGAAGCTGATGACGCGGCCGCGGCGGTCGCGGATCGGGAACATCACGCGGCCGAAGAACAGGTCGTAAGGCGGGCGGCCGTCGTCGCTCTCGCGCATCAGCCCGGCCTCGACCAGCATGGCAATATCGATGTCCTGGCGCGCCAGATCGGCCGCCAGCGCGCCGCGCCCGTCGCCGGACCAGCCGAGGCCGAAGCGCGCGATCGTGTCGTCGGCAAGGCCCCTACCCTGCAGATACGCCAGCGCCTTGGCACCTTCCGGCAGGCGCAGGCGGCGCTGGAAGGATGCGGCCGCGGCGTCGAGCACGGCGTGCAGGTCGAGGCGGCGCTTTTCGGCCTCGGCGGCGGCCGGGGTGGGGCGCGGCACTTCGAGGCCCGCCTCGCCGGCCAGCAGTTCCACCGCCTCCATGAACTGCAGGCCGGAGCTGGCCATGACGAAACCGACCGCGTCGCCATGCACGCCGCAGCCGAAGCATTTGTAGCCGTCGTCATACACGTAGAACGAGGGTGACTTCTCGTTGTGGAACGGGCAGCAGCCCTTCCATTGCCGGCCGGAGCGGACGAGCTTCACCCGCCGGCCGATGACGGCGGCCAGCGGCGTGCGAGCGCGCAGTTCGTCGAGAAATCCGTCCGGCAGACGCATGGCGCGGCGCCGCTCAGCCGCCCAAGAGCCGCTTTACGATCGGGTTGACCTTGGACATGTCCAGGCTCGCCGCATGCTTCGCCTTCAGCACGCCCATGACGCGGCCTATGTCCTTGGGTGTTGTTGCACCCGTCTCGGCGATCGCCTCGGCCACCACCGCCTCGGTCGCGGCGTCGTCAAGCTGCGCGGGCAGGAACGCCTCGATCACGGTGATCTCGGCAAGCTCCTTGTCAGCAAGATCCTGGCGGCTGCCTTGTTCATAAAGGGCCACGCTCTCGCGGCGGGATTTCACCATGGCCTTGAGCATGGCGATGATGTCCTCGTCCGGAACCGCCTCGATGCCCTTGGGGCGCGCGTTGATGTCGGTGTCCTTCAGCTTGGACGTGATCATGCGCAAGGTGCCGACGCGGGGCTGGTCCTTGGCGAGCATCGCGGTTTTCAGAGCAGCGGTGAAGTTTTCGCGCAAACCCATGTGAGGCTCCTCTGACCAGACCGGGAAATGAATTCCCAGCGCCCGATCGTGTGGTTGTTGTGGGAAGAAATTTCCCGTAGAACGCGGTTATGGCATATTCCGTCGAAGACATCCTAGAGCGGCTGGGCGGGGCAGACGCCGCCGCCCGTCTGTTGGGCGTGGGCACCGAGGCGTTGCGCAAATGGCGACAGTCCCGCGCGGTTCCCGCCCGGCATTATGCCGCCATTCTCGCCGCCACGGGCTGGTCTGTCGATCAGCTTCCCGGATTCGCCCCCCTCATTGCGAGCGCCCTGATGCCAGATGTGACGCCCAGATCTTCTCATGCTCTCCCGCCAGGCGCCGATGCGGTTCTGGTTCTGGCCGATGGCAGCGTGTTCTGGGGCCGCGGCTTCGGCGCCCAGACCACCTCCATGGCCAGCGAGGTGTGCTTCAGCACCGGCATGACCGGGTATCAGGAGACGCTCACCGATCCCTCCTTCGCGGGCCAGATCATCACCTTCACCTTCCCGCATATCGGCAATGTCGGCACCAACATCCAGGACCTGGAGGCGCTACGCATCGCGGCCGGTGGCCTGGTGGTGAAGCAGGACATCACCGAGCCGTCCAACTGGCGCAGCACCGAGGCGCTGCAGGACTGGCTGCGTGGGCAGGGTGTGGCGGGGATCAGCGGCGTTGACACCCGCGCGCTCACCTTGCGCATCCGCGACCACGGGGCACCCAACGGCATTTTGAGCTTTCCAGCGGATGGGCGATTCGACCTTACGGCACTGATCGCCAAGGCGCAGGCCTGGCCGGGGCTGGAAGGGCTCGACCTGGCGAAATCCGTCACCTGCGGGCAGAGCTATCGCTGGGAGGAGACCGAGTGGTCCTGGCCAGCCGGCACGGGTGTACAGACGGCACCGGCCCGCCGCGTGGTGGCGGTGGATTACGGCGCCAAGCGCAACATCCTGCGCTGCCTCGCCCAGGCCGGCTGCGACGTTGTGGTGGTGCCGGCGGACAGCACAGCAGAGGACATCCTGGCGCATCGGCCGGATGGCGTGTTCCTGTCCAACGGTCCGGGAGATCCGGCGGCGACCGGCGCGTATGCCGTCCCCGCGATCCAGGGCGTGATGGCGGCCGGCGTGCCGATCTTTGGGATCTGCCTGGGGCACCAGTTGCTGGGCCTCGCGTTGGGCGGGCGCACATACAAGTTGGCGCGCGGGCATCGCGGCGCCAACCAGCCGGTGCAGGAGCTGGCAACCGGCAAGGTGGAGATCACCAGCCAGAATCATGGCTTCGCGGTCGATCCGGCGTCGCTGCCTGAGGATGTCGTCGTCACGCATGTGAGCCTGTTCGATGGCTCGAACGAGGGTTTGGCGTGCGCGGCAAAGCGATGCTTCTCGGTGCAGTATCACCCCGAGGCGAGCCCGGGGCCGGCGGACAGCCATCATCTGTTCCTTCGGTTTGTTGACGCGATGGCGGTTTGAAAGAGTTTATGTCATTATAGCTAAAAATCTGTATAAACGGATAAACTCCCTCAAAATGGATCCGCGGCAAAACCCCTTCGCGCCTGGCGCCGGCAACCAGCCGCCCGAACTGACGGGGCGGCTGGATATGTTGCAGCAGGCCGACATCGCCTTGCAGCGCGTCAAGGCCGGCCGCCACGCCAAAAGCTTCATCGCAGTAGGTCTGCGCGGCGTCGGCAAGACCGTGCTGCTCAACCGCGTTCATGAGCTTGCCGAGGGGCATGGCTACAAGATCATCCAGGTAGAGGCGCACGAGGACAAGCGCCTGGCCGAACTGCTCGCTCCGCATCTGCGTCGTGTGCTGCTCGAGCTCGATCGCCTGGGCGCGCTCAACGCTGCCGTGAAGCGGTCTCTCGGCGTGTTCAAGAGCTTTCTGTCCGGTCTCAAGCTGAAATACGGCGAAGCCGAACTGGCACTCGACATCGAGCCGGAGGCCGGGTCCGCCGACAGCGGCGACCTGGAGGCCGACCTGCCGGAGCTGTTTGCGGCGATCGGACGCGCGGCACGCGAACGCAACGTGCCGGTGGTCCTGCTGATCGACGAGATCCAGTACCTCAAGGAACGCGACATGAGCGCGCTGATCATGGCGCTGCACCGCGTCTCCCAAACCGGTTTGCCGATGCTGATGGTCGCCGTGGGCCTGCCGCAGGTGGTCGCACTCTCCGGACGGTCGAAATCCTATGCCGAGCGACTGTTCGATTTCCCGGCCGTGGATGCGCTGTCCTTCGAGGACGCCGAACGCGCCCTGGCGGTCCCGGTGCAGGAGCAGAACGTGGCATTCAGGCCCGACGCGCTGCAGACGATCGTTCGCACGACCCAGGGATATCCTTATTTTCTCCAGGCCTGGGGCTATCAGGTCTGGAACGCCGCCGCGGGCTCGCCGATCACGATTGCCGACATCGAGCGCGCGACGCCGAAGGTGATGGCCAATCTGGACGAGAGCTTTTTCAGGGTTCGCTTCGACCGGCTGACGCCCACCGAGAAAACCTATCTGCGCGCCATGGCCGAGTTGGGCCCGGGACCCTACCGATCGGGCGACATCGCAACGAAGCTCGACCGCAAGGTCACAAGCCTGGGGCCGCTGCGCAACGGCCTGATCCACAAGGGCATGATCTACAGCCCGGCCCACGGCGACACGGCCTTCACCGTGCCGCTGTTCGACGCCTTCCTGCGTCGCATCATGCCCGAATTCCAGGCGCCCTCCCGCGCCCAAGCCTGAGAGCACAAAATGCCCAAACGCACCGACATCAAATCGATCCTCATCATCGGCGCCGGCCCGATCGTGATCGGCCAGGCCTGCGAGTTCGACTATTCCGGCGCACAGGCCTGCAAGGCGCTCCGGGCCGAGGGCTACCGGGTGATACTGGTGAACTCCAACCCCGCCACGATCATGACCGATCCGGGCCTGGCGGATGCCACCTATATCGAGCCGATCACGCCGGAGATCGTCGAGAAGATCATCGCCAAGGAGAAGCCGGATGCGCTGCTGCCGACCATGGGCGGGCAGACGGCGCTGAACACCGCCATGAAGCTGGCAGCCTCGGGCGCGCTCGAACGTCACGGGGTGGAGTTGATCGGCGCCAAGGCGGATGTGATCGACCGCGCCGAGGACCGGCTGAAGTTTCGCTACGCCATGACCGAGATCGGCCTGGACAGCCCGAAATCCGCCATCGCCCACACGCTGGAGGAGGCGCGTGCGGCGCTGGCCGTGGTGGGCCTCCCGGCCGTCATCCGCCCCTCCTTCACCCTTGGCGGCACCGGCGGCGGCATCGCGTATAACCGCGAGGAGTTTGAGCACATCGTGGCATCGGGGCTCGAAGCCTCGCCCACAACCGAGGTGCTGGTCGAGGAATCGGTGCTGGGCTGGAAGGAATACGAGATGGAGGTGGTCCGCGACTGCGCGGACAACTGCATCATCATCTGCGCCATCGAGAACGTCGATCCGATGGGCATCCACACCGGTGACAGCGTGACGGTGGCGCCGGCGCTGACCTTGACCGATAAAGAATACCAGATCATGCGCAACGCCTCGATTGCGTGCCTGCGCAAGATCGGCGTGGACACGGGCGGCTCGAACGTGCAGTTCGCGCTTGATCCGGCCACCGGGCGCATGGTGGTGATCGAGATGAACCCGCGCGTGTCGCGCTCTTCGGCACTCGCCTCCAAGGCCACCGGGTTTCCGATTGCGAAGATCGCGGCCAAGCTGGCGGTGGGCTACACGCTCGACGAGCTCAAGAACGACATCACCGAGACGACACCGGCGAGTTTCGAGCCGACGATCGACTACGTGGTGATCAAGATCCCGCGCTTCACCTTCGAGAAGTTCCCCGGCACGCCGGCGCTGCTGGGCACTGCGATGAAGTCCGTGGGTGAGGCGATGGCGATCGGGCGCAGCTTCGCCGAGGCGCTGCAGAAGGGGCTGCGTTCGATGGAGACGGGGTTTTCCGGCCTCGATCCGATCGAGCCACCGGGTGACGGTACGCTCGACGCCTATCGCGCCGCTTTGTCCCAACCGAAGCCGGACCGGATCGTGATGGCGGCGCAGGCGCTGCGGGCCGGGCTGTCGGTGGCGGACATCCACGAGACCAGCAAGTTCGATCCCTGGTACCTGCGCGAGCTGGAACGGATCATCGCGGCTGAGCGAGAGGTGACCGCGGGCGGTCTGCCGCGCGACGCCTATGGCCTGCGCCGGCTGAAGGCGCTCGGGTTCTCGGATCGCAGGTTGGCAGAGCTCGCGGGCATTGGCGAGACAGAGGTGCTGGCGCTGCGCGAGAGCCTCGGCGTGCGGCCGGTCTTCAAGCGGATCGACACCTGCGCCGGCGAGTTCGGATCCTCCACACCCTACATGTATTCGACCTATGAAGGCGGCTTCGGCGAACCGTCCTGCGAAGCGGCCCCCACCGATCGCGACAAGATCATCATTCTTGGCGGCGGACCCAACCGCATCGGGCAGGGCATCGAGTTCGATTATTGCTGCGTTCATGCCGCCTACGCGCTGCGCGAGGCCGGGTTCGAGACCATCATGATCAACTGCAACCCCGAGACGGTCAGCACGGATTACGACACGTCCGATCGTTTGTATTTCGAGCCGCTGACGGCGGAGGATGTGATCGCCATCGTGCGGCGCGAGCAGGCCCGCGGCCGCGTGCTGGGCTGCATCGTGCAATATGGCGGGCAAACCCCGTTGAAGCTCAGCCAGGCGCTGGAGAAGGCCGGCATCCCGATCCTGGGCACGTCTGCCGACGCGATCGACCTCGCCGAGGACCGCGAGCGGTTCCAGGCGCTTCTGCATCGGTTGGGCCTGCGCCAGCCGGAGAACGGCATCGCCCGCTCGGCCGAGGAGGCAGAGGCGATCACCGAGCGCATCGGCTACCCCGTCGTGATCCGACCGAGCTATGTGCTGGGCGGCCGCGCCATGGAGATCGTGCATGACCAGCGTTCCCTGCATCGCTACATGCGCGAGGCGGTGCGCGTGTCAGGTGACAATCCGGTGCTGATCGACCGCTATCTCAACGACGCCATCGAGGTCGATGTCGATTGTATCAGCGACGGCGAGACGGTCTATGTCGCGGGGGTGATGGAGCATATCGAGGAGGCCGGCATCCATTCCGGTGACAGCGCCTGTGCGCTTCCGCCCTACACCCTCAGTCCCGCCACCGTCACCGAGCTCAAGGCCGAGACGGAGGCGATGGCCAAGGCGATCGGCGTTGTCGGCCTGATGAACGTGCAATACGCCATCAAGGACGACGAGATCTTCGTGCTGGAGGTGAACCCCAGGGCGTCTCGCACCGTGCCGTTCGTGGCGAAGGCCACCGGCGTTGCCATCGCCAAGATCGGAGCGCGCGTGATGGCGGGCGCCAAGCTCAGCGAATTCTGCCTTGATGACGAGGCCATCGCCCGGCACGTCGCGGTGAAGGAAGCGGTGTTTCCATTCAACCGCTTCCCCGAGGTGGACACGATCCTCGGCCCGGAGATGAAATCCACCGGCGAGGTGATGGGGCTTGATGCAAGCTTCGAGAGGGCGTTCGCCAAGGCACAACTCGGCGCGGGGGTGAAGCTGCCGCTGTCCGGCCGGGTGTTCCTGTCGGTGCGCGAGGCCGACAAGGCAGCGGCTGTCGCGGTGGCGCGCCGGTTGATCGACATGGGCTTCTCGGTAGTGGCCACCCGCGGCACGGCGACGCGCCTGCGCGAGGCGGGACTGGCCGCGAGCGTCACGAACAAAGTGCTGGAGGGAAGGCCGCATTGCGTTGACGCGATCCGCTCGGGCGATATTCAGCTGGTGATCAACACCGCCTCCGGCCCGCAATCGGTGACCGACAGCTTTGACATCCGCCGCAGCGCGCTCACGCACGGGATTCCGCACTTCACGACGATTGCAGGGGCGCGGGCCGCGGCCCATGCGATCGCGGCATTGAAATCAGGCACCCTTGAAGTCGCGCCTCTGCAGTCGTATTTTCGCGGTTCGTTCTAACAATACGCCAGGGAATCTCGGCCATTGATCGTCATGCCTGACTTGCCCTAGCGTTTCATTTTGGCGCGTGGTTCACGCCTCCGGCTTTCGGGCCTATGGCGATCGCGCTGACGGTGTTTCCCGTCGCGGCCTGGTTTTCCGGCGATTTTCGCTCCGGAGGACCGGTCCGCGGCGGTCGCGTTTCAACCCAAATCCTGGTTCGAGGTTCCTGACGTGCAGAAATTTCCGATGACTGCCCCTGGCCTGCAGCGCCTGGAAGAGGAGCTGCGCACGCTGAAAAGCATCGAGCGGCCCGCCGTCATCGCCGCCATCGCCGAAGCGCGCAGCCATGGCGATCTGAGCGAAAACGCCGAATACCACGCCGCCCGCGAGCGGCAGAGCTTCATCGAAGGCCGCGTACAGGAACTGGAGGAGGTGATCTCCGCCGTCGAGGTGATCGACCCGTCGCAGCTCTCGGGCGATCAGGTGAAGTTCGGCGCCCATGTCCAGCTGGTGGACGAGGAGACTGACAAGGAGGCGACCTATCAGATTGTCGGGCTGCATGAGGCGGATATCCGCCAGGCGCGGCTGTCGGTCTCGAGCCCGCTGGCCAAGGCGTTGATCGGCAAGAAGGTGGGCGACACGGTTTCAGTGCCGGCACCTGGCGGAGATCGCACTTACGAGATCATCTCCGTCAAATACGTCTGATCCGATGATCAGCCTTGCCGACGTGACCGCGGCGGCGGAGCGGATCCGCAGCCGCGTGATCCGCACGCCGATGCTCGATTCGCCGCAGGTGTCTCGCGCCACCGGGGCGCAGGTGTCTCTGAAGCTCGACAATCTCCAGGCAACCGGGGCGTTCAAGGAACGCGGTGCAGCGAACCGATTGGCTATGTTCAGCGCGGATGATCGGGCGCGCGGCGTGATCGCGATGTCCGCCGGGAACCACGCGCAGGCGGTGGCGCGTCATGCGCAGCTGCTGGGCATCACTGCCGTGATCGTGATGCCGCGCCACACGCCGCTCACCAAGGTGACGCGCACCGCGGGCTGGGGCGCGCGGGTGGTGCTGCATGGTGACACCCTGGCTGAGGCGCATGAGCATGCGCTGGCGCTGGCCGCGGCCGAGGGGTTGGTGTTCGTGCATCCTTATGACGATCCCGGTGTGATGGCTGGCCAGGGCACTATCGCGCTGGAGATGCTGGAGGACCGG
>CAIQQQ010000141.1 GCA_903873995.1 uncultured Rhodospirillales bacterium | reverse complement strand
GGCCGCACGCGCCAGCGCCTGCACCCCGAGCGCGATCGCGCCCTCGTCCGGCTGGTAATCGGAATTGTGCAGATGATCGGACCGCCCGGGCGCGCCGGAGCCGATGCCGAGCTGGAACGCCGGCACGATCTGGGACATCAGCGCGAAATCCTCAGCGCCCATGGAGGGGGTGACCTCGCTTGCGACATCGCCGAACTGCGCGCGCACGGCGGCGATCGTGGGGTCCAGCACCCGGTTATCGTTCAGCATCGGCGGCACGCCACGGGTGTAGATGACATCCACCGGTGTGCGCATGCCCTCCAGCATGCCGGCGCAGAGCCTGCGGATCGCGGCCTCCGCGGCGTCTCGCGCTTCATCGTGCAATGTGCGCACCGTGCCGCGCAGGGTGACGCTGTCGGGGATGATGTTCGCTGCGATGCCGCCGTTGATGGCGCCCACCGTCACCACGGCCGGATGCAGCGGCCGCACCTCGCGCGACACCACCGTCTGCAACTGGCACACGAGATGGGCCGCAGCCACCACCGGGTCCACCGCCGCATAAGGATGTGCCGCGTGGCCGGACTTGCCGTTCACCACGATCTCGAACGTGTCCGCCGCCGCCAGTGCGGGCCCGCGGCAATAGCCGAAGCGGCCGACCGGCAGGCCGGGGTAGTTGTGAAAGCCCAGCGCCATGTCCACGCCGTCCAGCACGCCTTCCTCGATCATCCGCTCGGCCCCGCCGATCGCCTCCTCGGCCGGCTGGAAGACGAGCTTCACGGTGCCGGCGAGCAGCGGCGCCAACTCGTGGAGCACCTCGGCCACGCCGATCAGCGTGGTGGTGTGGATGTCATGGCCGCAGGCATGCATGAGGCCCGGCGTCTTGCTGGCCCAGGGCAGGCCGGTCTTCTCCAGGATCGGCAGCGCATCCATGTCCGCGCGGATCACTAGCGTGGGGCCGGGCCGGCCGCCCTGGATGGTGCCGACCACGCCGGTCTTGGCAATGGCGGTGACATGAGGGACGCCGATCCGGGTCAGCTCGCGCGCCACGACTCCCGCTGTGCGCACCTCTTCGAAGGCGAGCTCGGGGTGAGCGTGAATATCGCGGCGGATTTCGATCAGGTCCGGCTCGATCTGCTCGGTGATCGCGCGGATGGCCGCCTGGTGATCATTGGGCAGATGCGGAGCTGCGATGTCCATGCGGGCCTGACCTTTTTTCGATGCACCAGGGGGGATGATGCGGCGGCGATCTGTCACCCGCAAGCCGATAGACTGCCACATCGCGGCGCGGCGCAGCGCATGTTCTGGACAAGGGAGGCTCAGCGCTGCCAAAACGCGAGAAAACGCCATCGGAGCCGTCATGAACATGCAATCCCCGAGCCCTCTGTCAGACGCGGGAAGCCTTGTGGGCTCGGGTCTCGTCGTGCCCGTCATCCTCTCCGGCGGCACCGGCACCCGTCTGTGGCCGGTGTCACGCGAGAGCTTTCCCAAGCAGTTCTGGCCGCTGATCTCTGACCGGTCGATGATCCAGGAGACCGCCGCGCGGGCCATGGGCCCCGCCTTCGCCGCCCCGATCATTGTGTGCAACGAGGATCACCGCTTCATCGTGGCAGAGCAGATGCGCGCCATGGATGTTTCGGGCACCCGCATCGTGCTGGAGCCGGTCGGCCGCAACTCGGCGCCTGCCATCGCTGCGGCTGCCGTTCTGGTGGCTGAGACCGAGCCGGACGCCGTGCTGTGGATGATGGCCGCCGATGCCGCGATCGGGAACCCGCAGGCGCTTACCGAGGCTCTGGTGTCGGCGGTCGCCGCGGCGCGGGCCGGCCGTGTCGTCACGTTCGGCATGCGCCCCACCGCACCTGAGACCGGCTACGGCTACATCGAGGTCGGTTCGGCGATCGCGTCCCTGCCGGGGGTGTGCGAGCTCGGTGCGTTCGTCGAGAAGCCCGACGCCGCCAGGGCGGCCGCCCTCGTGGCCGACGGCCGGCATCTGTGGAACTCCGGCATGTTCGTGTTCACGGCGGCAACTCTGATCCGCGAGCTCGCCGAGCACGCACCGGAGCTGCTGGCACATGTGCGCGCGGCCGTGGAGCAGCGGTCCCAGGACCTCGATTTCATCCGCCTCGCGCCGGAGCCGTTCCGGCTGTGCCCGAATATCAGCCTCGACTACGCGGTGGCCGAGAAGACCCGGCACGCGGCGGTGGTGCCGTCCGATATCGGATGGTCCGACGTCGGCAGCTGGAGCGCGCTGTGGGAGCTGGGTGAGAAGGACCCGACCGGCAACGTGGTGCTGGGGGACGTGCTGATGGAAGGCTCCACCAACTGTTACGGCCGCAGCGACGGCCTGCTGACCGCCGTCGTGGGCCTGACCGATGTCGTCGTCGTGGTGACCGAGGACGCCGTGCTTGCCATGCACCGCGACCGCGCGCAGGACGTGAAGAAGGTGGTGGACCGGCTGAAGAAGGCGAAGCGCCCCGAAGGCACCGCGCATAACCGCGTCTATCGGCCCTGGGGCTTTTACGAGCGGCTGATCCATGGCGACCGCTATCAGGTGAAGCGCATCGTCGTGACGCCAGGCGCCAAGCTGTCCCTGCAGAAGCACTTCCACCGCGCCGAGCACTGGGTGGTCGTGGCCGGCTCCGCCATCGTGACACGCGATCAGGAGAGCGTGCTGCTGCGCGAGAACGAAAGCATCTACCTCCCGCTGGGCTGCGTGCACCGCATGGAGAACCCGGGCCGCATCCCGCTGCAGCTGATCGAGGTCCAGTCCGGCAGCTATCTGGGCGAAGACGACATCGTCCGGCTGGAGGATACCTACGGGCGGTCTTAGGGGGGCAAGTAAGGCGAGGGC
>CAIQQQ010000140.1 GCA_903873995.1 uncultured Rhodospirillales bacterium | reverse complement strand
TTGGCCGGAAGCTGACCGGAACGTTTCGGTCAGCCGAGGGTTCGTCGGGCATCGAAGGGTTGCGGTTTGGGAGGCAAGGATTGTTCGATGAAAGTCGAATGTTACATCAGAGTTAGCGCTGTAGGGACATGTTGGTCAGTCATTTTCTCTGGTATTTAAAATATTATTAACTATTAGATTGTAATAACAGTCGGGGAAGCAAAGAGCTCTTCAGAAATGGTTGGCTGGGGCTTTTGCTCGCTCAGGCATTGACGTGGCATTGTCATAGGAGATGAATTTGCGACTCAAAGTTCTGATCGTTGAGGATGATCCGATACAGGCTGACGTTCTTGCCGGCATGCTTGGTTCCCATGGCTATTATGTTGACGTGGCCGAGGATGGCCGGAACGCGCTCCGCCGGATTTGCACAGGGGCATTCCACGTCGCACTCATCGATTATCGGCTGCCGGAAATCGATGGACTGGGCCTTGCCCGTGTCGTCCCTGCTCTTGGGGCGTCGTTCAACCGCCCGCGGCTTATCGCTGTGACATCTTCGCCGCTGGATTTGGGTGCCGGTTCGGCGGACTTCGATGAAGTATTGAGCAAGCCGATCGTTCTTGATCGGCTGCTACAGGCGATCGAACGCGGTCGCCCAGCCATGGCGGCACCGGGTGCTGCACATCCGGCCACGCAGCTTGAGGATATGGCGCGCGGGGCGCTGGCAGGGCCGACACCGGTTTTCCCGCCGGCCTTCCCATTTGCCCTCCCATCGGCCCTCCCATCGTCACTGCCCGGTGCACGTCGCCGTGTTTTGCTCGCTGACGACGATCCGGCTCTCCGCGATTTCCTGCGCCTGACACTGGAGGGCCGCGGTTATGAGGTCGATGTCGCGGAAGATGGATTGCAGGCTGTCGTGCGCATCGGCACGGGGCTGTATGACGTTGTGGTCGTTGACTTCAAGATGCCCAAGCTGGACGGGCTTGCGGCGGCGAAGATCATCTATGACCTGCTTGACCGGCGGATTCGCCCACGGATTGTCGCCTTGACGTCCACACCCGAAAGCCTGACCGGTGAGGACCCCAGATGGCATCTCGTGCTCGACGATGTTGTGTCGAAGGCGAGCGGCATCCCGGCGATCCTAACATCGATCGAAAACTGTATCGACTACAAGGAGATCAGGGCGCAGAAGCCGCTCGCGGTGTTCGATCTCCAGTCAATGTTGGCTGCTGTCCAGAGTGTCGGCTGATCCGGGCGTGACCGAAGTGGGCGGTTTGACGTCAATTCTTGTGCTCCATAGTGCAGTATGACGCCTGATAGGCGACGCCATCCTGCACTGCGCAATTCTTTTGACGCGTGATTCAGACCTCTCGGTGATCTCACCTGCGGTCATCACGCTTAAGACAGCTATCGCCCTGACTGCGTCCAGATTGCGGTTTCGGTTTGTTCGAGCGACCGCCCTTGTCGCCCTGGCTGGATCGCAGGCGCGCTTCCGGTCAGGGCGACATTGGTCTGGTGTGGGGCGATTATGGCGTTCTTGTTGTCTCTGCCACGAGAGACAGCAAGGGAGTGCTGCGGATTGCCACCAGAGTCGCCCTGAGCGCCTCCATGAGAGCCGTGGCGATCTCGGGCAGATCGGCTGAGCCCAATCGCAGCGCCTGTTCACAGTGCCGCCCCATCAGGGAAATTCGTTCGAAGCCGAACAGACCGCTGCTCCCGCTCAGGCGATGCACCGCCTCGGCCAAGGTGTTGTTTCGTGCAGCGAGCATCATTGGGGTGCCCAGCTCGGCCAGAACAGCTTCGCAACGGTCGATGATGGTGTTCACATGGACCTGTATGACGTCAGCGCTCACGAAGCTTGCGGTCACGCGAAAGGCGGCGTGATCGAAGATGGGGGCGTCGCTCCCTGGCATGGGCCGCGGTTGTTCCCACACCGGCTCCTTGACGGTCGTTGGGGCTTCCTGCGCCGGAATCGCGCGACTGGCCCGCGCCACGGCTTCGAACAAAGTCTCCGGGTCGAACGGCTTGGCGAGATGGCCGTCCATTCCTGCCTGCCTGCAGTTGTCAATCTGCTCGGCGAAAACCTGTGCAGTCAGCGCGATCACAGGGATCTGGCCACGTAGACCGGGCATCGAGCGGATTCTGCGGGTCGCCTCAAGCCCATCGACGCCAGGCATGCGGACATCCATGAGGACGATATCGAAGTCAGACGCTTCAACGGCGGCCACGGCCTGCTCGCCACCATCGACGGTGGTGACGTCATGCCCGGCCGCCCGCAGGAACGAAGCGGCGATATCACGGTTCATCGGCACGTCGTCCGCCACCAATATCTTCATGGGATGTTTGGCGACGCCGCCGAGATCCGGCGCCTTGCCGAGAATGTCGAGCGGCAACGCCGTCGCCGCCAAAGATTCGGCCATGGCGCGCAGTGGCAGCTGCAGCCAGAACACGCTGCCCCCGCCGGGGTTGTCTTCATGGCCGATTTGGCCCCCCAGCAAGGCCGCGAGCCGGGCGGACAGCGCGAGACCCAGCCCGGCGCCTTCCGACACCTGCGTTTCGTCGGAGCTGAGCCGGGCGAATTCCTGAAACAGATGAAGCCGCTGGTCCGGCCGGATGCCGGGGCCGGTATCGGCCACCTCAAAGCGCACGGCCGTCCCGTCCTCCGTCGCACGCAGCCTGAGTTCCACAGCCCCGCGGGCGGTGAACTTGACGGCGTTGCCGAGCAGGTTCAGCAGCACCTGGCGCAGCCGGGTGGGATCGGTCACCACCGGCGGCAGCGGATCGGGCAGGTCCGTCACCATCCGCAGGGATAGCCGTTTGGCCTCCGCCGGCGGCCGGACCAGGTTGAGGCAGGCTGCGGCGACCTCCTGAGCGTCCAGTTTGGCCAGCTTCAGTCTTACATGCTCGGCTTCGATTTCTGCCAGGTCGAGCACACAGCTGATCATCAGCAGCAAATGCTGCCCGGCCTCCACCATTGCGTTGACGCGCGGGCGCTGGACAGTGCTGAGCCCGTCGTCCATCTGCAGCAGCCTGGCATAGCCGAGGATCCCGTTGAGGGGCGTGCGAAGCTCATGGCTCATGCTCGACAAGAACCGCGATTTGGCGCGGTTGGCATTGTCCGCCGTGTCCCGTGATTCCCGCATATGTTCCGTCAGCCGCTCGAGCTGGGCATTGGCTTCCTCCAGATCCTGGGCATGGCCTTCGAGGGCGATGCGCGCTGCAACAGCTTCCGCCCGGCGCTGGTGCTCAAGCTTGGTGATGACCATCGCCTGAAGGGATGTTGCCATCTCGACATCGATTGCCTCCCAGGGGGCTGACCGGCCCTTGACGATTTCGGTCCAGGCGGCGAACGAGACGCGGGGCGATATCTGGCCGCTCTGGGCATCGATCTCGGTGTGGTTGGCCGGGTCTCCGCCCCATGTGACCTCCTGTGCGATCTCTGGCCGGAACCACAGGATGGCGTCCCCGGTCTCGGGTGCCAGCGGCAGGAACAGGGCACCGCTTCCCGCTGCCGTGCAGGCGGACAGGCCGGGATAGCGCAGCCCGATGTCGTCACAGGTGACGACGGTGCCGCCGGACGCCGCTTCGAACACGGCCAGCGCCCGCTCTGCGGCAGGGCGGGGCGGGCTTTGACCGAAGCTGACCAGGCGCCCCGCCAGGCGCGCGATGCCGCCGCTGGCGTCCACGAGATGCAGCAGGTCTCCCTCCATGTCGGTGGCGAGGTCCACCAGGGCGGCGGGGGAGGAGAGACGGGATACCAGGGCATGCAGGCTTTTGTTGCGATCCAGGCGCTGGGCGAAAAGTTGGGCCTCGCCGATGCTGCCCAGCAGCAGGGAGACCACCTGTCCGATGGTGCCGGCCGCCGCCATCAGTTCAGGGCCTGCGACACGCGGCTCGGTGTGGTGGCATACGAGCATCCCCCAGAGGCTGTTGTGTTGCGCCAGTCCGACCGTGAGGCTCGCCGTGGTCCCCATGTTCTGCATGTATTTTCGGTGCAGCGGCGAGACGCTGCGCAGCACGGAGTGGGTGAGGTCGAGTGGGGCGGCATCCTGCTCAGACGGGATGGTCAGCAGCGGGATCGGCTCATAGCGCGCGTCGCTCACGACGCCGACCTGCTGCCTGAGGTAGTGCCGCCGCGCCTGTGCAGGGATGTCGGACGCCGGATAATGCAGGCCCAGATAGGGCTTGAGCCCGGCTTTGAGTGCCTCGGCGATGACTTCGCCGTGTCCGTCGCTGTTGAAGCGATAGGCCATGACACGGTCATACCCCGTGATCGCTCTCAATCCGTACACGGCACGTTCGCAAAGCTCGGTGTGCGCAGCCGCCTGCTGGAACGTCTCCAACACCTGCTGCACCATGCTGACCAGCGGGCGCCGGTCCGGGTCGGTGCGGGCCGGCTCGATATCGATGCCGATATGTGTTTGCACCCGATAGGCCCGGAGATGCAGCTTGCTTCCATCGGGTGCCCGAAGTGATGTTGGCCCGGTGACCGCACACCCTTCCCGCAATTCAGGCGACTGCAGAATATAATTTGCCGAGCCGCCGATCGCTTTTTCAATGTGCTGGCCCAGAACCTGCTCGGCCGGCAGGCCAATAAATGCCGCGATATTGGCGCTGGCATGGGTGATCTGCAGCGTTCTTGCCTCGATGGCCAACAATGCGCCGTGTGGCTGAATGGCACCTGGAATATGGATCGGCTCCTGACTGCAAATTTCCTGACCCGGGAGGGCGGCCATATTCTCATTCTGGTCGATCATTTTTTGGCCCGCTGCGACGAGGGGTGGGTTTTTCTGGGCGTCTCGCGCCATGGGCAGCATCTTAGAAGTCTATAAATTAAGATTTCGTAAACAATTTATTTTGTCACTGCTGGCGCATTGAACCTGTTGCGGTTGCGGTTGCGGTTGCGGTCAGAAGGGCCGGTCGTCGTACTGACGCTCGTCATGGGTGGCCTC
>CAIQQQ010000139.1 GCA_903873995.1 uncultured Rhodospirillales bacterium | reverse complement strand
TACCCGACGGATCGATCGATCCGTCGGGTATGCCCCCTCTCGATGACCACTGAAATCCCCTAGACTCGTGCGGGTCCAGGGGGCGCGGCCCCCTGGCGGGTCCAGGGCAGAGCCCTGGCCTTCCTTTCTTCGGAGCAACATTCATGTCCCAAGATGCGCTTTGGCTGAAATCTCCGCTTGCGGTGTTGGCGGAGGGGGCGGCTGGGGGCGTTGTTGTGTCTGGGGGCCGGATTGTGGAATTGGTGCCTGGCGGGGGGGTGCCGTCTGTTGATTGTGCTGTGTTCGATGCGTCGGGGCATGTTGTATTGCCCGGGTTGATCAACACGCATCATCATTTCTATCAGACATTGACGCGGGCGACGCCGGAGGCGTTGGACAAGGAGCTGTTTCCTTGGCTGCAGGCGCTGTATCCGATCTGGGCGCGTCTGACGCCGGAGCTGCTGGAGAGTGCGGTGACGGTGGCGCTGGCGGAGCTGCTGCTGTCGGGCTGCACGACGACGACGGACCATCATTACGTGTTTCCGGCGGGGCTGGAGCAGGCGATCGATATTGAGGTTGCTGTCGCGCGGCGGCTTGGGATGCGGGTGGTGCTGACGCGCGGGTCGATGAACCTGTCGCAGCGCGACGGCGGTCTGCCGCCGGACAGCGTGGTGCAGGACGAGGACACGATCCTCGCCGACAGCGTGCGGCTGCTTGACGCGTATCACGAGGCCGGTCCGTTCGCGATGACGCAGATCGCACTCGCGCCCTGCTCGCCGTTCAGTGTCACGACATCGATGATGAAGCGCACGGCGGAGCTGGCGGAGACGCGGGACGTGCGCCTGCACACGCATCTGGCGGAGACGCAGGACGAGGCAGCGTTCTGCGAGATCCGGTTCGGCTGCACGCCTTTGGATTACCTGGAGGATTGCGGCTGGCTTTCCGAGCGCACCTGGCTCGCGCACGGGATTCATTTCTCGGCCGCAGACATCCGCCGCCTGGCGCGCGCGGGCACGACGGTCACGCATTGCCCCTGCAGCAACCAGGTTCTGGGCTCGGGCCATTGCCGGGTGTGCGAGATGGAGCTGGCGGGGATGAAGGTGGGTCTGGGGGTGGACGGCTCGGCGTCCAACAACGCGTCCAACCTGATGCAGGAGGTCCGCGCGGCGTTCCTGGTGCAGCGGGCGCGCTACGGGGTGGAGCAGGTGACGCCGCGTGACGCCCTGCGCTGGGCCACCACGGGCTCAGCCGCGTGCGTCGGGCGGCCAGAGCTGGGGGTGATCGCGGCCGGCGCGGCGGCGGATTTCGCGATGTTCAAGCTGGACGATCTGCGCTTTGCCGGCGCGCTCGATCCGCTGGCCGCGGTCGTGTTGTGCGGCGCCCATCGGGCGGATCGGGTGATGGTCGCGGGGCACTGGGTGGTGGAAGACGGCGCGATACCCGGGCTGGATCTCGGCGCGGTGATACGCCGGCAGACCGAGGCTGCGCTTCGGCTTCACACGGCCTGACGCGTCAAACCACGGGTTTCGGCGCCGGATCCGGTTCGGAAACGTCGGCACGATCGGTGCTGACCAGCTCGGGGGTTTCATACGCCACGAGGCTCGCGAGATGCGTCTCCGCATCCCCCACATAAAGATCGCGCGCCAACCCGGCCACCAGCCGCCGCACGCCATACTTCATCCCGCTGATGGACGCCCCGGACAGCCCCATGCTCGGCGTGGCACCGAAGGTGAAGTTGTGAATATTGGCCAGATGCGGCGCCGTGCCCGGGATCTTTGGCGTAAGCTGAAACGCGTCGCCCAAATAGGGGTGCCCGGCCAGCAACGGGCTTTCCTCGCCTGCTGGCGGCGTGAACCGATCGGACCAGACCGCCACATCCCGCGCCACGCGGCCAAGCTCGGGGCGGAGCGACAGATCGATCTGAAACCCCGTGCCGATGATGAGGAAATCGAACCGCATCTCGCCTTTGGGCGTGCCGATCACGATCTCCTCCCCGTCCATCGCAACCGAACTCCACGGGCACCCGGTATGATACTCGAAATTGGCATGCCGCCGGCACCGCCAGAACGTGTCCTGCGGCGGCGGCTGGTTGAGGTCGAAGATGTGCCGGATGAAGCGCCAGCGCAAAAGGTCCGACATCTCGGCGTAATGGCCCAGAAAGCCTGAGGATTCCATCCAGCGATACGGATTGACCCGCGGGATGTCCCGCCGCCGCAGGCACAGATCGACCGAAGCCGCCCCCGCCTCAAGCGCGGTCGCCGCATTGTCGAACGCCGACGCGCCCGCCCCCAGCACGCCGATCCGCTTGCCAGCCAGCGCCGCGAAATCGATGTCCTGCGCGGTATGGGCAAAGCGCCCGGCCGGCACGTTCTCCGACACGATCCGCGGGATCTGCCACCGCCCGCTCCCATCGATCCCAGTGGCCAGCACCACCTTGCGGGCATGGCGCACAAGCAAACCCCCCGGCGTCACAAGCTCCAGCCGCAGCAGATCGCCATCGGGCACAATCGCCGTCACCTCGGTGTCGTTGCTCACCGGCAGCTGTGTCACGCCGCGAAACCAGTCGAGATAGGCCTGCCAGGTCTGGCGCGGGATCTTGCCCAACGCCTCCCATCCCTCCCTTCCGTGCTGCGCCTCATACCAGGCGCGTGGCGTCAGGCTCGCCACACCGCAATCTGGGCCGGTCACGTGCTTGGGCGTGCGGAGCGTGATCATGCGCGCAAACGTCACCCACGGGCCTTCGCGTCCTTCGGGGTTGCGATCGAACACCGCGATATTGGTGATCCGCTCGCGCATCAGCCCGAAGGCGGTGCCCAACCCGCCCTGCCCCGCGCCCACGATCGCCACATCAAGCACACGCTGCCCGTCCTTCTGGCGCGGCGGAATCCAGGTCGGCGCGGGATAAGAGGTGTAAAGCAGATCGCGCCGCACCGCCTGCTCCAGCGCGTCCAGCGACTCAGCGATCACAGGAAGGGCCGTGTCGGCGGTGATGCGCGGCTGATCGTCCATCTTGTTCCTCGTTTCGGCAAAGATCTGGCCACACAGATTATGCACGCGCCGGGCCAGCCTAACCCGCATTGCATCGCCCGAATCGCATCGCGCTCCTGCCCATCCCATGGCACAATGATTGCTTCGTTTTGCAACGATCAACGCGCCCACCCCCGATCCCGCCGGCTTGCGGCGCCGCTGCAAGCCCCACAGGATCGGGCCTGCCCCATGAAATGGAGAAAAATGATGCAGCGTCGCAGTTTTGGCCGTCTTGCGGGGGCTGCCGCGGCCCTCGGCGCAATGCCGGCAGCCGTGCGCCAGGCCTCCGCCGCCGAGCCGTTGAAGGTGGGCTTCGTCTATCTCGGCCCGGTCGGCGATTTCGGCTGGACGTTTCAGCACGACACCGCCCGCAAGGAGGCCGTCGCAAAGTTCGGGGACGCGATCAAGACCACCTACGTCGAAAGCGTGCCGGAAGGCCCGGACAGCGAGAAGGTGATGGCCGATCTGGCCAATTCCGGCCACCGGCTGATCTTCACCACGTCCTTCGGCTACATGAACTACACGCTGAAGGTGGCCCAACGTTTCCCCAAGGTCTTCTTCGAGCACGCCACCGGCTACAAGCGCGCGGCGAACGTCTCAACCTACAACATCCGCTTCTACCAGGCGCGCTATGTGCAGGGCGTGATCGCCGGCAAGCTCAGCAAGACGGGCGTGGCCGGCTATGTCGGCTCGCTGCCGGTGCCCGAGGTGGTGCAGGGCATGAACGCCTTCCTGCTCGGCATGCAGAGCATCAACCCCAAGGCACGCCTGAAGTTCATCATGGTGAACTCCTGGTACGACCCGCCGAAGGAAGGCGATGCCGCCAAGGCGCTGATCGACCAGGGCTGTGACATCATCACCCAGCACACCGACAGCCCCGCGCCCCTGCAGGCCGCCGCTGGTCGCGGGATCAAGGGCTTCGGCCAGTCCACCGACATGGTGAAATTCGCCGAGACCGCGCAGCTCACCGCCAGCGTCGATCTCTGGGGCCCGTACTACATCAGGCGCATCGCCGACGTGATGGCCGGCACCTGGAAGAGCACGGACACCTGGGGCGGCTTCGATTCCGGCCTGCTCGGCATGTCCCCCTTCACCAACATGCCGGCCGATGTGGCAGCCCTCGCCACGGCCACCATGGCGGACATCAAGTCCGGCAAGAACAAGGTGTTCGTGGGCCCGCTGGTGGACCAGGCAGGGGCCTCCAAGCTCGCCGCGGGTGCGGTGATGGATGACGGCGCGCTGTCGGGCATGCAGTGGCTTGTGAAGGGCATCGAGGGCAAACTGTCCTGAAGCAGGCGGCCGGCACGGGACACCGTGCCGGCCATCCCGCCTTGAAAGATCACGCATGACGCAAACGCCGCTGCTGCGCCTGTCCGGGATCGTCAAGCAATATCCCGGCTGCCTCGCCAACGATCATGTCGATCTCACCATCGCCCCCAACCAGATCCACGCTTTGCTCGGCGAGAACGGCGCTGGCAAGAGCACCCTGGTGAAGATCATCTATGGCGTGATCCGGCCGGATGCGGGCGAGACCGTGTGGCAGGGCAGGCGCGTCGTGATCCAAAGCCCCGCACATGCCCGCAGACTGGGCATCGGCATGGTGTTCCAACATTTCTCGCTGTTCGAGGCGCTCACGGTCGCCGACAACATCGCCCTCGGCCTCAACGACGCCAAGGACCGTGTGGGCCTGCGCCAACGCATCATCGACGTCTCGGCAAGCTACGGCCTCCCGGTCGATCCGGACCGGACGGTGCACGACCTTTCGGTGGGCGAGCGCCAGCGCATCGAGATCGTGCGCTGCCTGCTGCAGAACCCGAAACTGCTGATCATGGACGAACCAACCTCGGTGCTGACGCCCCAGGAGGCCGAGACGCTGTTCGCCACCTTGCGGCGCCTCGCCGCCGAGGGCTGCTCGATCCTCTATATCAGCCACAAGCTCGACGAGGTCCGCGCGCTGTGCGAGGCCGCGACGATCATGCGCCTCGGCCGCGTGGTGGCGCAGCTCACGCCGCGAGACAAGACGGCCCGCGAACTGGCGTCGATCATGATCAGCGCCGAGCTGAAGCCCGCCGCCGAACGCAGGCCGCCGCCCGCCGCCGCCGCTCCACGCCTCGTGCTGAACCGGCTGAACCTGCGCGCCACCAACCCCTTCGGCACCTCGCTGCAGGCGATCACGCTGAGCGTGGCCGGCGGCGAGATCGTCGGCATCGCCGGCATCGCCGGCAATGGCCAGGGTGAGCTGATGGACGCCCTGTCCGGCGAAACCCTGGCCGGCAAACCCGAAACCATCCTGCTCGACGCGGTGCCCGCAGGCCATCTGGGCCCCAAGGAACGCCGCAGGCTGGGCGGCTGCTTCGTGCCGGAGGAGCGCAACGGCCACGGCGCCGTCACCACGATGTCGCTCGCCGAGAACGCCTTCCTGTCCGGCCATCTGCGCGGCGCCTTGGCCCGCCTCGGCCTGATCGATCGCCGCCGCACGCAAGACTACACGGCCCGGATCATCCAGCGCTTCGACGTGCGCACGACAGGCCCGCAGGCGACCGCGAAATCGCTCTCGGGCGGCAATCTGCAGAAATTCCTGGTGGGGCGGGAGGTGATGCTGGACCCCGCCGTGCTGGTGATCAGCCAGCCGACCTGGGGCGTGGATGCCGGCGCGGCGCTCGCCATCCACGAGGCGATCGTGGCCCTTGCGGCGGCGGGTGCGGCGGTGGTGATCATCTCGCAGGACCTCGACGAGATCTTCCTCCTGTCGGACCGGATCGCGGTGATCGCAGCCGGCCGGCTCTCCGAGCCCGTGCCGGTGGCAGATGCGACCTTGGAGCGCATCGGCCTGTTGATGGGCGGCGTCTCGCCCGAGCCCGCTCATGTTTAGCCTCCAGCCCCGCAGTGCCGCATCGCCGCTCTGGAGCTGGGCCTCGCCGCTGCTGGCCCTCGCGCTCACCGCATTGATCTCGGGCGCCATCTTCGCCTTCATGGGCCGCCCGCCGGTGCTGACGGTCACCACCTTCCTGATCTCGCCCCTGCTTGCAACAGGCGGGCTCGAGGCGCTGGCCGTGAAGGCCGCCCCGCTGATCATGATGGGGGTCGGGCTGTCCCTCGCCTACCGCGCCAACGTGTGGAACATCGGCACGGAGGGTCAGTTCATCCTGGGCGCCATCGCCGCCGGCACCACGGCGCTGCTGCTGCCCGATGCCCCGGGCACAGTGCTGTTTCCGCTGCTGATCGTGATGGGCGTGGTGGGCGGCGCCGGCTACGCCCTGATCGTCGCCTGGCTGCGCACCCGCTTCAACGCCAACGAGATCCTCACCAGCCTGATGCTCGCCTATATCGCACAATATCTGCTGGTGTTCCTGGTCACCGGGCCGCTGCGCGATCCGGACGGATTCGGCTTCCCGCAGACGGCCCTGTTCGCGGATGCAGCCAGCGGCCCGCGTCTGATCGAGGGCAGCAACCTACATCTCGGCATCGTGCTGGCGCCGCTGGTCGCCCTGGTCGCCTGGATCGTGCTGGGACGCACAACGCTCGGGTTCCAGCTCCGCGTGCTCGGCCAGGCGCCCCGTGCCGCAAAATTCGCGGGCTTCAGCGAGGACAGGCTGGTCTGGACCGCCATGGCGATCAGCGGCGGGCTGGCCGGTCTCGCCGGCATGTTCGAGGTCACCGGCACACAGGGCCAGCTTTCTACCAATATCAGCCCGGGCTACGGCTTCACCGCCATCATCGTGGGATTTCTCGGACGGCTGAGCCCAGCGGGCGTCGTGCCGGCCGGCCTTTTGCTGGCGCTCACCTACCTTGGCGGCGATGCGGCACAGATCAATCTTGGCCTGTCCAATGCGATCACCGGCATCTTCCAGGGCATCCTGCTGTTCTGCCTGCTGGGCTCGGACGTGCTGATCCTTCACAAATTGACATGGCGCAGGCGTGCGAAGGTGGCGGCCACATGATGGACATCGCGATCAACCTGCTGGCCAGCATCATGCTCGCCGCAACGCCGCTGCTGCTGGCCGCCACCGGCGAACTGGTGGTTGAAAAGGCCGCCGTGCTCAATCTGGGCGTCGAGGGCATGATGCTGATGGGCGCCATCGCCGGCTTCGCGGTGGCGCATGAGACCGGCAGCGTATGGCTGGCGCTGCTTGCCGCGATCGGGGCGGGCATGGCGCTGTCACTGCTGTTCGCCGTGCTGACGCTCACCTTGCAGGCAAACCAGACCGCAACGGGCCTCGCGCTCACCATCTTCGGGCGCGGCTTCAGCGCGCTGGTCGGCGCCGGCTATGTCGGGATCGCAGCCCCCGAACTGCCGAAGCTGCATCTGCCGGGGCTCACCGACCTGCCGGTGCTGGGGCCGGTGCTGTTCAGCTACGACCCGCTGGTCTACGCAGCACTGCTGATCCTGGCGCTGGTGGCGTGGTTCCTGGCGAAAACCCATGCCGGCCTGATCCTGCGCGCGATCGGTGACCAGCACGACGCCGCCCATGTGCTCGGCTACAAGGTCATCCGCATCCGCTATCTCGCGGTGCTGTTCGGCGGCGCGATGGCCGGGCTGGCCGGCGCCGACATGAGCCTCGCCTACACGCCGCTCTGGGCGCAGGACATGATCGCCGGGCGCGGCTGGGTGGCGCTCGCCCTTGTCACATTCGCGGCGTGGCGACCGTTCTGGCTGCTGATCGGCGCCTGGCTGTTCGGGGCCATGATGTATCTGTCGCTGTATGTGCAAGGGCTCGGGGTGCCGGTGCCACAGGCGTTCCTGTCCGCCCTGCCCTATCTCGGCACCGTGGTGGTGCTGGTGCTCATTTCGCGCGACCGCCGGCGTATCCGGCTGCACCGCCCGGCAATGCTGGGGCGGCCGTTCCAGGCCAATGGCTGATGGATCTGACCGGCGTTGCCGAAATGCTCGCCCCGAGAACGCGGGCGGAGCTGCCGCCATGGCGCCCCGGCACCAAGGTGCTGGCCGG
>CAIQQQ010000138.1 GCA_903873995.1 uncultured Rhodospirillales bacterium | reverse complement strand
TGCCAAGCCTCCGCGAATGTCAGCCGGGCGGGTTTCTGCCCTTCGGCCGGGCTTTGGCGCATCGCCCTTGCAATTCGCGAGGCGCTATTCGCGGCGGAAGTGGACCGAAGTGTAGTGCGGCACGGTTTTGAGACACCCGGCTGGGCTTGCTCAGGCGGCCAAGGGTAGGGTCGCTTCGGGCGTCGGGTCAATCACAATTCGTGGCGTGGTTTGCTCCTGTCTGACGCTCGCGGGCGTCTTGTATCGATGCCGCGCGACGAGCCAGGTTTCATTGTAGCGCCTGGCGAATGCGACGAGCTCGGCGCGCAATTCCTCGATGGTTTTGAAGGACCGCACCCAGAGCAAGTTCTCCTTCAAGGTTCGGATGAAGCGCTCGGCGACGCCATTGCCCTCGGGTTCGCGCACGAAGGACGGCGAAGCTTCGATGCCCAGACATTTGATCTCGTCCTGGAAATCGCCGGACATGTAGTTGGAGCCATGGTCGTGACGCAGCTTGAGCCCATGCGCCACGCCGGGCGCGATAGCGCCGAAGCACCGACGCACCCCCTGCCGGACCGGCTCCAGCGCCTCGAAGCGATTGGCTGAACGCGCGGCGTGGATGCCGACGATTTCCGAGTTCGCATGTTCGACGGCGACGAAAACATAGGCCCGCCCATCCTCGAGGGTGACGGTCTGGCTCATGTCCGTTCCCCACATTTCATTGACCTTGTCGGTGACGATGGTTCCGTCGTGCGTCTTCTCCTGGTTGCGGCCGACGCGATGGGGCGCGAGCAAACCGTTCTCTCCCATCACCCGGCGCACACGGCGAGGGCTCGAGCGAACTCCGGCAACGCGCAGTCGCGCCCATATTTTGCGATAGCCTTCGCCGTGAAAGGGGGACGCTTCGATTTCCCGGCGAATATGATCGGCCAGGTCAGCATCCGGACAAGGGCCTGTCGGGCCGGGGCGACGGGAGATCGCAGGGGATGGCGTTGCGTTGAGAAAGCGATACACGCCGGCGCGCGACACACGCCACGCGCGCGACACCCGCGCCAGGCCATAACAACGAGACGCGGAAGGCGAGACGGTCTGGCTCATCGTCTCGACTTCCTTCGGGCCAAAGGGCTTCGGGCCTCCATGGCGGCGATCCTGGCGGACAGCAATTCGTTGTCCATGGTGATCTCGCCCACCTTGGATTTCAGGCGGGCGATTTCATCCTCGCGATCATCGCGCTCGCGTTCCTTCAGGGCTGACGCCGCCCCGGCGAGCGCTCGGTCCCGCCATTCGGTCAGCTTGGCCACCGAGACATTCGCTTCCCGAGCGACGATCTCCAATGGCTCGCCGCGCAACAAACGCGCCACCACCGCCATCTTGCGTTGCACCGAATAGCGCTTCGGTCCTGCATCCACGCCCGAGGGGGCGCCTCCGCCAGCTATGGGGGAGCGCTCCGGCGCCCCCTCGGGCTTCAGCTCTGCATCAATCGTCATTTCGAAACCTCCGGTTGCGGTTCAATTACCGCAGCCAGATGTCTCAGATAACCGTGACGCACCCCACCGTTCCGTAGTCCGATCCATCTTGATTGCCGCCGACGGAACCAATGGCCCAAACATCTTGCTATCGTGAGGAAAATGGAATTACTGTCGATCGGGACCAT
>CAIQQQ010000137.1 GCA_903873995.1 uncultured Rhodospirillales bacterium | reverse complement strand
TTCCATATCCGCTGGATTAAAATAAACGACATCTTTAACTCTTTCTGCTGGAATAAATTGAATTATTTTTTCAGCTAAGTCACCGTGAGGATCACAAACAGCCACACCGCGCCCCGCTCTAATGTCATCAATAATCATGTTTTCTAAAACGGTGGATTTACCCATACCGGTTTTTCCAATCAAATACATGTGACGGCGACGGTCGTCAGTTTTTATACCAAATTTTTTAAATTCGTTGCGGAAAGTTGTTTGTGCAAAAACAGCTATATTTTCGTTGGCCATATATTACTTAGATTTATCTGAATATGATACAAGCGATATATAAGAGCTCCAGTTAATAAAAAAATAATCGCTACGACTAAACGTAGGCGATTATTATTATCTCCTGGGCGATTACTAGTTGTTTTTTTCTGATCTCGCCACATGAGCTTATTTTCTGGCCAAAGCAGCTATGCGCTGGCGTTCTGGAACATCGACTTCGATCTGGACAACAAGTTCCTCTCCGATATCCGGGTGCGCCGCGCGATCCTGATGGCGATCGACCGCAAGACCATGAGCGACAAGCTCGCCTCCGGCCGCTTCACCCTCGCCGCCACCTGGGTCCCGCCGAAGGAGCCGATGTTCGCCCCGGGCCTGCCGATCGTCCCGTTCGACCCCACCCAGGCAAAGGCGCTGCTGAAGCAGGCCGGCTACACGCCCGGCCCCGACGGCATCCTGCGCAACGCCCAGGGCGAGAAACTCAGCATCGACCTGCGCATGGGCCTCGGCGTGCGGCTCATGGAGCTGGTCGAGCAGATCATCCAAAGCCAGCTGAAGGCGGTGGGAATCGAGGCGGTCATCAAGAACGAGGTGCAGCGCAGCTTCTTCGGCCTCACCCTCAAGCACCGCCTCTATGGCGGCCTCGCGCTCTACAACTGGCTGTTCAACGTCAGCTACCCGCCCCGCCAGCTCTACGGCCTCACTGCCATCCCGACCGAGGCCAATGGCTGGGGCGGCAGCAACTACATGGACTGGAAAAGCCAGGCCTTCGAAGACCAGCTCAAGATCGCCGAAACAGCCCTCGATCCCGCCACACAGAAGGCCGCCTGGGCCGGCATGCAGCGGATCTACGCCGAGGATCTGCCAGCCCTGCCGCTGTTCTTCGTGCCGCAGGCGCATGTCATCCCAACCTGGCTGCGCGGCTATGTGCCGTCCGGCATGACCGATTACACGACCTTGCGCGCAGAGGAATGGCGGGCGGAATAACGCGCAATCTCGCGGTAGCGCCGCGCCAGCAGCTTGAATGCCATCTTGCGCGTCGCCTTGTCGCCTGCGATCAGCCCCTTGCGGTTCCAACCACCCTGCAAGGGGGTCTGCCGCCGTTCGGACCGGAAATCATACAGCAGCCAAGGACAGAACCCGCGGACATAGCTCGCCTTCGTGACGATGCTGAGCTGGTCGTCCAGAATGCTGGACTGGCACTCCTCGGTGAACAGCTCGGTATGGGCCCCGCGGCGCCCGGCCACGGCATCGGCCCCGGTCTCGCTGATCACCACCGGCCGGTTCGGCCTGGAATTGGCAAGCAACCGATCCAACCCCTCGAACCCCGGCTCATACCAGCCGAAATACTCGTTGAGCCCGATGACATCGAGATGCGCCGCCAGCCGATCCGCAATCTGGAACGTCTCGCGGTTGATCAGGCAGGCAGCCGCAATCAGGCGTGACGGGTCGGCGGCGCGGGCAGCACCGGCCAGGCGCGACATGAAGTCGTAGCGCGCATCGGTGTCGGCGTTCTCGTTGCCCACACCCCACATCACCACGGAGGCACGATTGATGTCCCGGCCGATCAGTTCCAGCAGCTGGTTCTCGGCGTCAGCAAAGGTCGCCGGGTTCGCAAAGTCGATCGCCCAATAGACCGGGATCTCGGCCCACAGCATCACGCCCTGTTCGTCCGCGATCTCGGCGACCCGCTCATGATGCGGATAATGCGCAAGGCGGGCGAAGTTGCAGCCGAGCTCGCGCAGATGGCCGAAACGGCGGCGCAGATCGGCCTCGTTCGTGGCGCGCCCCAGGATCGCGTCGTCCTCATGGATGCACACGCCGCGCAGAAACAAAGGCACGCCGTTGAGCAGGATCTGGGTGCCCGAAACCTTGATCTCGCGAAACCCCACACGCTCGGTCACGCTGTCCGCCCCGAAACGAACAACAACCTCGTGCAGAACCGGCGCCTCCGGAGACCAGCGTTCGGGATCGGCCGGAATTGCAGCCTCGCCTGCCCCGTCCTGCACAGCCACATCCACAGTGATCCCCAATGCCGGGATTTCGAGCCGCGCCATGCCGCTTTCCGGGTCGGACAGCCCAAGGCGCAGGCGGATCATGCCGCCCGAGAACCAGATCGCCGCCTGTCGCAGGAACACGCGAGGCAAGGCCAGCAGATCAACGTCGCGATAAAGCCCGCCATCGTTGAACCAGTCGAAATGATGCATCGGCACCCGATCGGCCGCGCGGCGGTTGTAAACCTGGATCAGCAGATGGTTCTCGCCCGGCCGCACGAACGCGGTCAGCTCGGCGAAGAACGGCGTGGAGGCACCAAGATGGGAGCCGACATGGTGCCCGTTGAGAAAAACCCGCGCGCCATAGGCGGCAGCCCCCACCCGCAGCACCAGCCGCGGCGCAGCATCATCCCACACAAAGCGGCGGGCATACCAGGCAGCCCCTTCGAAATAGCGCCATTCCGGCCGCTGCGTCGTCCAGCACCCGGGCACCGTCACAGTCTCGGCCGCCCAGACCTCATGGTCGCGCGGGGTCGGCCAGTGCTTCGGCCCGGCCAGATCGTCACGATACCAGCCCTGCCGCAGCCCTTCGTCGAACAGGTCGCGCGTGAAATGCCACGCCCCGTTCAGAGAGATCCGGTCCCGTCCGCCCATCGCCACGGAGAAGGCCGCGCCCAGGCGGGGATGGTCCGTTGCGTGGCCGTAGCCCTCGTCATGCAGATGGGCGAACGGGTCTTCGGTCATGGCCTGCGATACCCGATGCCGATCATGCGCCGGAAGCGCCAGCGCCAGCGCCCGGGCCACAGCACGTCTGCCGCCATGGCGATCGCGATCCAGCGGAACCAGGTGGCGAAGCTGTTGGAAATGCCCTGGGGCTCGCTGTAGCCGCGCACCCAGCCATCCTGCCGCCGCGTACCGGCGACCTCGTCGGCAAACCCGCCATCATCGGATTGAAACGCCAGCAGCGCTGCCAGCAAGGCCAACAGCCAGGCCTCGATCTCCGGGCGCCGGTGATCGATCAGGCCATGCGCATGCACGAGCAGATCCACCAGATCGACATCGATGCAGGCACTCACCACCTGCGGCGCCTGGGACAGCGCGTAATCCACCGCCCGGCGCTGATAAGGCAGCTCCCGGCCCATGGCATACCACAGATGGAAATTATGCATCGACCCGGCCATCGCGTGCAGTGCCATCGTCGGATTGGAAAGCTGCCCCACCCCCCAGAACCCCGTCGCCGGCTCCTGCAGCCGTTCATGCCAGTCAAACAGGATCACAAAGGCGCGGCCCACCGCGGCACCGCTCTCCGCCTCATGCGCGCGCAGCAGCAGCAGGAAGCTCGCCAGATTGACGATGTTGTTGCCCTCCTGCCACGAATCGCGCAGGTCGCGGTCCGACAGCCAGGCCTTGAGCGTCATCGGATCCAAAAACGGCCTGACGAAATCAAGCACCGGGCGGTGCTTCGGGTCGGCCGCAAAGACGGCGCCAAGGCTGTAGTTCGTCACGTGAAAATCGATGTAGCGCCAGGTCTCCTGCGCGTCCGGCTTTTTGAACACGTCCTCCGGGGCCATGCCCGGAATGCGAAACACGCCGTCCGCCCGACGATGCCGCAGCAGCCAGGCTGACACGTCCGGCACCTCGCCGGCGAGCAGGTCGCGGCACATCAAGGCGTTGTAGGTGCCAGGCAGCAGCATGCCCGGCCAGGCATGCGGATCATGCGCGCCCGAGATCCTGCTGACGCCATGCGCCTCACCCAACGCCTGCATCGTGTCGAGCCACGCCATCGTGCGGGATCGTGCCGCGTGGATCCGGCTTGCGATCGCATCGCTCATCCCTTCACCGCCCCCTCCGTCATGCCGCCCATCACGCGCCGCTGCGCCAACAGGAACACCACCGCCGGAGGAATCGTCGTCACCACCGCCAGCGCCATGATGGCCTGAAAATCCGTCCCAAGCTCGCCGTTGAGCGACAACAACGCCACAGGCAGCGTGTAGGTGTCAGGCGTGGTCGAGATCACCAGCACCGGGAACCACTGCGCCCAGTTCAAAAGAAAGGTGATGATCCCAACCGTCGCCACCACGGGGGCTGCCATCGGCATCACCACACGCCACAGGATCTGCGTCTCGGTCGCGCCATCGATCATGGCCGCCTCCAGCACCTCAGCCGGAATGGTGCGGAAGAACTGCTCGAACAGAAAAAACTGAACCGGGCCCGTCGACAAAAACAGCACGATTCCGGCATAGGACCCAAGCAGGCCAAGCCGATAGACAACAATATAGACCGGAATGACCAGCAGCATATACGGATACATCATCGCCAACAGAAACCCGCCGCGCAGCAGCCGGAACGCCAGAGCGCGCGGCCTGCGGGTCAACGCATAGGCGCCGGACGCAGCAATCGCGATGGCAAGCGCGGTCGAGACGCCGGTGATCCCAAGCGAATTCAGCACAACGCGCCACAACGCAACGCCAGACAGCTCGGCGATCCCGGCGAACGCCGCAAAATCCGCGTGTTCCGGCCACAGCGCCAGCGGATGGCGCAGGATGTCGCGCGTGCTGCGAAACGCGCCGAGCACCATCCACAGATAGGGATAAAAAAACACCACGCTCACCAGACCAGCCACGCCCATCGCCAAAGCGCGCCTCACGCCCGGCCCCGCTCGGCGGTCCGGTAGGCCGCAAGGCTGATCGCCAGCACGATCGCAAACAGGATCGTCGCCATCGCGGTGGCACGGCCATACTGCGCCTGGTCGAACAGCTGATACGCGTAATAGCTCACGAAATTGGTGGCATCCGCAGGCCCCCCCTTGGTCATCACCACCACGACCGAGAACGTCTTAAGGAACTGGATCAACGCATAGATCACATTGATCGCAATCGCCGGGCGCAGCTGCGGCAGGATCACAAAGCGCAGGCGCTGCAGCGGTCCCGCGCCGTCAATCGACGCAGCCTCGGACAGCGCCTTCTCACACACCGCGAGATTGGCCAGAAAGATCACCACATAAAACCCGGCATGATGCCAAAGCTCGGCCAGCAACACGGCCAGCATCGCCGTCCCGGGGTCCGCGATCCCCCCGAACAGCGGCAGGCCCAGCAGCTTCAGCGCGGCGTTGATCGCGCCAAAGCTCTGGTCATACAGCCAGCGCCAGACGACATAGCCCGCCACATCCGGCGTCACCACCGGCAGAAACACCGCAAGCTTGAAGAACGCCCGCCCGCGCGAAACGTATGGGCTGTCGAGCAGCAGCGCATAGGCCAACGCGAGCCCAACATTCAGCACGACCGCCAGCGCCGTATAGACCAGCGTGCTGACCAGCGAGGCGGTGAACACCGGATCGGCCAGCACAGCCGCGTAATTCGAAAGCCCGACATAGACCGGCGCGGCCTTCAACGCCGTGGCCGAGGCGGTCAGCGAGACCTGGAGGCTGAGCACGATCGGCCACAGGCCAAACACGATCGTCAAAGCCGCAAACGGCAGCGCCAGCAGATAGAAGATCCCGTCCGCGCGAAGCCGTCCCAACTCAGCCCTTCTTCTCAGCGAGCGCCTTGGCCATCACGCGCATCTCGCCCGCCGTCTCGGCGATGAACGCCTTGAAATCGGCCGGCGGATGGGCAATCGCGCCCAGCAGCTTGCGATGAAACGCCGCCTCCAGCTCCGGATACCAAACCAGTGACGCCTCAGGAAAATCATACGCCGCCAGCCGCCAGGTGGGCGCTGCGAACGGGCGGGACTGCGCCGGCAGGCCCGACACATCCAGATCCTTGCGCACCGCCGAACCCACCAGGTTCAACGAGGCCTGCTGCGCTGGCTTGCCCAGCAGAAACGCCGCGAACTGCACCGCCAGCGCCTTGTTCGGTGCGTTCTGCGGCACCGCCACGCCGCGCATGCCGCCGATCACGACATTGCCCGGCAGGTCGGCAAAGAATTGCGGCCACGGCCCCACCACGAAATCGCCCTTGATCGCCTGCGCCGTCCATTTCGCAACGTTCCAGTCCCCCACCCGGAACATCCCGACACGACCGCCCTCGATCACCTGATACATCTCGCCGAACGAGTAGTTGATGGTGTCCGGCGGCACGACATGGTCGGTCGTGTAGATCTTGAGGAACGTCTCTAGCACCTCGGCATGACGCGGCTCGTCGATCACCACATGTCCGTCCGGATCCACCAGCGTGTGGCGCAGCCCGGCGCCGAAGGTGAACAGATCCAGCATGTGGATCAGGTCGCGCGGCTTGGCAGCCTCCAACCCGAAGCCAAACACGCTGCCCTTGCCGGTGCCCTCGGGATCGCCGTCCTGGAAAATGTGGGCGATCCGCAGCGCGTCAGCGATCGTTGTGGGAAACGCCTCGCCGCTTTTGTCGAGCCAGGATTTGCGTACTCCGAAGGCCATCTGCACGCGTTGTACCGGCAGGATGATCATGTGTCCGTCATAGGTCGCAACGCGCAGATCGTCCTCGCCCAGAAAACCCTTGTCGGCGATGCCCGCCAGCACCGGCGCCATGTCCATGATCCGGCCGGTCTGCGTGGCCACGCGGATCACGCGCTCATAGTTGTTGAACAGCAGATCGGGTGCGGTGTCCGTGTTGAGCGCGCCGATCGCGCGGCCGAACCACTGATCCGTGGGGTAGCTGATCGCCCGGATCGACACGCCCGGATGCTCGCGGGCAAAGGCGCCGCCGGCCTCGGCGAAGAACTTCGTGCCGGGATCGCCAAGGTCGTGCCAGATCGTAAGCTGCTGCGCCAAGGCAACACCAGGCAGCAGGACCAAGGCGGCCGCCGCAACAACGAGTTGTCTCCATGAGCGACGGCGCATCGGCATCTCCCCGCGGTCCGGCCTGTTTCGGCCTGTTCTTGAGGGCTGGATGCTATCGCTCCCGCACCGGCGCGGGCAAGCGGCGTTCACGGCACCGTTATTGCTTACCACGCACGTCACTTGCGCTCCGTGGGGAGCAGCATTGCCAATGGCGCATGATGTCATCATGCTGCCATCCGTGGCGGTGTTCGCCACCAATCCCACGGCGGCACAAGCCGTTTCGCTCAAAACACCAGGAGAACGCCTCCATGATTTCGCGTCGTTCCAGTTTCAAGGCAGCCGCCGGCATCGCCGCTGCCGCAACGTTGGGCATAAAGCCGTCCTTCGCCGCCGACACAGTGATCAAGGTCGGCATCAACCTCTCGCTGACCGGTGCAGACGCCGAGTCGGCCGCCCGCATCGCCAACGGCGCGATCCTGGCGTTCGAGGAGGCCAACGCCGCCCACGCCGTGAAGGGCTACAAGTTCGAGGCCGTGAAGTTCGACGACGCCACCGCCACGGCCGGCCAGTACGACCCCGCCCAGGCCGCCACCAACGCGCGCAAGATGGTGTCCGACAAGGCGTTCGTCGCAGCCCTCGGGCCGCAGATGTCGGGTGCCGGCAAGGCCATGGCGCCGATCCTGAGCTGGGGCAACCTCGCCACGATCACGCCGTCCTCCACCAACCCGGATCTGACCAACCCCAAGTTCGCCGCCCAGTACATGCCGGCCGGCAAGGCGATCTATTTCCGCACCGTCGCCACCGACGCGTTCCAGGGCCCGAACATGGCCAACTACATGGCCGACACCCTCAAGGTGAAGTCCGTGTTCATCCTCGACGACAGCGGCGCCTACGGGGTGGGCCTCGCCGATGCGTTCCAGGGTCAGGCCGAGAAGCGCGGCATCAAGATACTGGGCCGTGACCGTCTCGACCCGAAAGCCACGGACTACGCGGCGATCCTCACCAAGATCAAGTCGCTGAACCCGGACGCCATGTATTACGGCGGCGTCGGCCAGGCCGGCGTGAAGCTCGTCAAGCAGTCCTACGAGATCATCCCAAAGGTCATCAAGGCGGGCGGCGATGGCGTATACGGCGCGGACATCCTCAAGGGCGCCGGCTTCCCCGCCGTCGATGGCTGGTATGCCACCAACGCCTCCCCGCACGTGACCGAAGACCCGAAGGTCGCCAAGTTCTCCGAGGCCTTCCACGCCAAGTTCAACATGTTCCCCGAGGACTACAGCGCCACCTGCTATGTCGGCGCCCAGGTCATCATCCAGGCCGCCAAGAACCTGGTTGCCGCCGGCAAGCCAGTGACGCGCGATGCCGTCCGTGACGCCATCGGCGGCATCAAGCTCGCCGACAGCCTCATCGGGCCGGTCGAGTTCGACGAATACGGCGATGTGAAGAACAAGATCATCTCCGTCTTCCAGGTGAAGCAGAACAAGGACAAGCCGATCGACGATATGGACGCGCAGTTCCGCTACGTCGGCATCGCGCCGGCCGTTTCGTAAGATCCAAAGGGCGTCTGGCGGGTGCAAACCCGACAGACGCCCGTTTTTTTTGACGGGATCGTTTTTATGACGTCGATGGACGTGTTTCTGCAGCAGGCGATCAACGGGCTCAGCCTCGGATCGATGTACGCCCTGCTCGCACTCGGCTTCACCCTGGTCTACGGGATCATGGAGCTGATCAACTTCTCCCATTTCAATGTGTTCATGGTCGGATCGATGATCGCCATGCTCACCCTGGAGGCCCTCGGCGTCGTCGGGCAGGAGACCGTGATGACGGGCCTGCCGCTCGCCGCCGTGCTGATCGTGGCCTTCGCCGTCGTGATGCTCACCTGCGGCGCCCTCGGCGTCGGCATCGAGCGCTTCCTGCTGCGCCCGCTGCGCAACGTGAAGGGCCCGGCGGCGATGATCACCACCATCGGCATCTCCTACGTGCTGTTCAACGTGGTGCTGATCACGCTGGGCTCAGACGCCAAGAACTTCCCCAACCCGCTGCCCCCCATCAAGTTCGAGATCGGCGGCGCCGTGCTGCGCCTGCGCGAGATCCTGATCTGGGCGATCGCCATCATTCTGATGGGCGGCCTCACCTATTTCGTGCAGTTCACCAAGCTCGGCAAGGCAATGCGCGCCACCGCCCAGGACCCGGAAGCCGCGCGCATGATGGGCGTGAAGGTCGATCGCGTGGTGATGATGGCGTTCTTCGTCTCCTCCGCCCTCGCCGGCGCCTGCGGCCTGATCTTCGGGCTCTATTACAACCTCGCCAAGGTCGATATCGGCTTCGCCGCCGGCTTGCGCGCCTTCACCGCGGCCGTGCTCGGCGGCATCGGCAACGTGCCGGGCGCCATGCTCGGCGGCGTGCTGATCGGGCTGATCGAAAGCTCCGCAGGCCAGATCGTCGGCACCGCCTGGACCGACGTGGTGATCTTCGGCCTGCTCGTCCTGGTCCTCGTCTTCCGCCCGGCCGGCCTGCTCGGCCGCCTTGCCCCCAACAAATCCTGAGGAGGCGCAGATGCTCGCCCAGGCCGTCACCTTCATGTCAAAGCCCCTCGAGGGCATCTCCCCCACCCGCCGCCGCGCACTCGGCCTTGCCTTGCTCGCCATCGCTCTGCTCGTCATGCCGATCGTCAACAACAATGACGGTGACATCGACACCGCCGCCAACGCAATGTCCTACGGCATCCTCGCCCTCGGCCTGAACATCGTCGTCGGCTTCGCAGGCCTGCTCGATCTCGGCTATGCCGCATTCTTCGCCATCGGCGCCTATTACTACGGCATCTTCACCGCATTCCAGGTGATGCCGCTCTGGAGCGAATACTGGGCGCCGTTCGCCTATATCGGCCTCGTCGAGAAATTCAACCAGGGCGGGCCGGACCTCGTCCATTTCACCCTGTCCTTCTGGCTCGCCTTGCCAACCGCAGCCGTTGTGAGCGCCGGCTGCGGCATCGCATTCGGCGCCCCAACCCTGCGCCTGCGCGGCGACTACCTCGCCATCGTCACCCTGGGCTTCGGCGAGATCGTGCCGATCGTGGCCCGCAACGTGGACAGCGTCACCAACGGCGCCGCCGGCCTCAACGGCGTGCAGGGCCCAAGCCTGTTCGGCTACCATTTCGGGGTCGCTTCAACCCCCTATTACTACGTGGGCCTGGCCCTTCTCGCCCTGCTGATCTTCGTCTCCATCCGCCTGCGCGACAGCCGCATCGGCCGCGCCTGGATGGCCATCCGCGAAGACGAAACCGCAGCATCGGCGATGGGCATCGATCTCGTCCGCTTTAAACTCCTGGCCTTTGCCATCGGCGCCGGCTTCGCGGGCGTCGCCGGCGTGTTCTTCGTCGCCAAGCTGCAGACCGCCACCCCAGAGATGTTCAACTTCTCCGTCTCCTCCATGCTCCTCGTCATGGTCGTGCTCGGCGGCATGGGCTCCGTCTGGGGCGTCGTCCTCGGCGCCGTCCTGCTCCAGCTCATGCAGACCTGGCTCCTGCCGCAGGTCACCGAATTCGCCCACGCGATCGGCGATCTCGTCGGCAGCGCCTATCTGCAGGGCCTGGATCTCGTGCAATGGACGCAGCTCTTCTTCGGCCTGATCCTCATCTTCATGATGCTGTTCCGCCGCGAGGGCCTGATCCCCGCCGTGAAGAAGATCCCCGCCCTCAGCTTCGAGGCCCAGACCGCCAACGTCACCCGCGGCGGCTTCCTCAACCTCGCCAACATCCCCCGCTGGGACCCCGGCACCGGCAACGCGCTCGAAATCCGCGGCGTCACCGTCAAGTTCGGCGGCCTCGTGGCGCTGAACGGCATTGACATCACAGTGCCCGCCGGCGGCGTCGTCGCCGTCATCGGCCCCAACGGCTCCGGCAAATCCACCCTCTTCAACGTCATCACCGGCCTCGTCCATTCCGATGGCGGCTCCATCAAATACAACGGCCGCGAACTCCTCGGCCTCAAGCCCCACGACATCCTCAAGCTCGGCGTGGCCCGCACCTTCCAGAACATCCGCCTGTTCTCCAACCTCACCGTGCTGGAGAACGTGATGATCGGCCGGCACGCCCGCCTGCGCAGCAACCCCGTCAGCGCAGTCCTTCACACGCCCGGCAACGTCACCGAGGAACGCGGCGCCCGCCACGCGGTGGACAACATCATCGCCATGTTCGGCAACCGCCTCACCCCCCGCCTGCGCCAGACCGTGAGCGGCCTCAGCTACGCCAATCGCCGCCGCGTCGAAATCGCCCGCGCGCTGGCCTCACGCCCGGGCATCCTCCTGCTCGACGAACCAACCGCCGGCATGAACCCCGCCGAAACCCTCGAACTCGCCGATCAGATCAAATCCCTCCACGAGCTCGGCCTCACCATCCTCATCATCGAACACAAGCTCGACGTCGTCACCAAACTCGCCAGCAACGTCATCGTGCTCGACCACGGCGAGAAGATCGCCGAAGGCACCCCCGATCACGTCCGCCGCGACGAACACGTCCTCACCGCCTATCTCGGCCGCGCCGCCCGCGCCGCCGTGCAGGAGACCGTCGATGCCGTCTGACCTCCTGCTCGAATTCCGCAACATCAACACCCATTACGGCGACCTCCATGTCCTGAAGGACGTCAACTACATCATCAAACCAGGCGAGATCGTCTCCCTCCTCGGCGGCAACGCCTGTGGCAAATCCACCACCATGAAAACCATCATGGGCGTGGTCCGCCCCACCACCGGCACGGTTCTGTTCGACGGCCAACCCATCGAAAAACTCGAAACCTCCGCCCGCGTCGCCCGCGGCATCGCCCCCGTCCTCGAAGCCCGCCGCCTGTTCCCGCGCATGACCATCTTCGAAAACCTCGAAATGGGCGCCTACACCCAAAAACGCGGCGCCCAGTTCAACGAAGACCTCGAACGCGTCTACAGCCTCTTCCCCCGCGTCAAGGAACGCCGCAACCAGATCGCCGGCACCCTCTCCGGCGGCGAACAGCAAATGGTCGCCATCGGCCGAGCCCTCATGGCCCGACCCCGCCTCATCTGCATGGACGAACCCTCCATGGGCCTCTCCCCCCTCTACGTCGAACAGGTGTTCGACATCATCCAAACCATCAACAAACAAGGCACCAGCATCTTCATGGTCGAGCAAAATGCCGCCATGGCCCTGCAAATCGCCCACCGCGCCTACGTCCTGCAAACCGGCGTCGTCGTCCTCTCCGGAACCGCAGCCGAACTCCGCGAAAACGAAGATATCCGCCAGGCATATCTTGGGGAGATGAGTGTGGCTGCGTAGCAAGGAAGGCCAGGGCTCTGCCCTGGACCCGCCAAGGGGCCGAGCCCCTTGGAACCTCATGAGTTAAGAGCTTCAGTGGTCATCGAGAGGGGGCATACCCGACGGATCGATCGATCCGTCGGGTA
>CAIQQQ010000136.1 GCA_903873995.1 uncultured Rhodospirillales bacterium | reverse complement strand
GCGATGCCCGGGCCGAAGCGCTGTTTGCCGACGGTGACGGGCGCATTCGCGGCGTGCGCGTGATCCGGCCAGATGGCACAGAAGAGGATGTCGGCTGTCACGCTTTGGTGCTTGCCTGCAACGGCTATGGCGGCGCGCCCATGCTTCTGCGCCGCCATATCCCGGAGATGGCGGACGCCCTGTATTTCGGCCATGCTGGCAACCAGGGTGATGCGCTGAAGTGGGGGGCCGCCGTGGGGGCCGCGTCCGACGATCTCGGCGCCTATCAAGGCCATGGCTCGGTGGCGCATCCGCACGGCGTGCTGATCACCTGGGCGCTGATGATGGAGGGCGGCGTCCAGATCAATGGCGCAGGCCAGCGATTCTGGAACGAGCATGAGGGGTATTCGGAGGCGGCGACGGCCGTGCTGGCGCAGCCGGGCGGGATGGCCTGGTGCGTGTTCGATGCGCGGCTGCATGCGCTGGGGATGACCTTTGAGGATTACCGGCAGGCCCACGCGATCGGCGCAATTCGGGTGGCGGAGGATGAAGCAGCCCTCGCCACGCTGATGCAGGCGCCCGAGCCGGCGGTGGCCGCAACCCTTGCCGAGGTTGCGGGCCTTGCGGACCGCGGCGCCACCGACCGGTTCGGACGGGTGTTCGCCAGTCCCCGGTTCGCTGCGCCGTTCTACGCCGTGCGTGTCACCGGCGCGCTGTTCCACACGCAGGGTGGACTGGTCGTGGATCGCGAGGCACGGGTGTTGCGCGGGGATGGGTCGCGGCTGCCCAATCTCTTTGCCGGCGGCGGGGCGGCGCGCGGGGTCTCCGGCCCGGCGGTATGGGGGTATCTTTCGGGCAACGGCCTGCTGTCCGCGGTGGCGCTGGGGCGCCTTGCTGGACAGCACGCGGCAGGGATCGGGCGTTCGGCATGAGCGATGCGCCGCTGGAGGGCTATCTGGACACCGCGGATTGGCGGGCGATCACCGGCTGGGCCTACAACCCCGCCGAGCCCGACAAGCCGCTGTGGCTCGAATGCGTGATCGATGACCGGAAGCCGGTGCGCTTCCTTGCGAATCTGCTCCGCCCTGACCTGCAGCGGCTCGGCATCGGCACCGGGCGCTATGGCTTCAATCTCAGCATGCCCAGCCCGCTCGATCCAACGCGGCCGCACGAGATCACGGTGCGGCGCGAAAGCGACGAGCGGTTGCTGTTCAGCGCGCCACGGCTGCTGGAGCGAGCGCCGCTGTCCAGCCCCGATGCGCAGGCGTGGTTCGAGGGGCTGATGGCAGCCCAGATCGAAGCGGCGACCGGGTCGGGCGATCTGATGCCCACGGCCACTCTGCTGCTCACCCAGGTCGATCGGTTGCTGCAGGCCAATGCCGAGCTTGCCAACGGGGTGATGCAGCGGGATCGCTTTCGCAGGCGGTGGAACGACACGCTGGGCGGGTCAGCACCTGAGCCAACGCCAGCGCCTGACCAGCGGCCTTGGGCGCTTGTCATCAATGCTGGGTTGCCACAGACGCCGGACGCGCTGGCCTTGGTGCGGGCGTTGCAGACCGGCGGGCATCGGGTGGCGGCGATCGGCAGCGCGAGCCTGGCTTCGGACGGTTCTGATAACCTGGCGACATTGGGGGTTGCGGTGCATGGCGCGCCGCTGGTGTTTTCGGTCGAGGATCTGCTGCGGCTTGAGGCGGGGCTGTATCGCTGCGTCGTGCTGTGCGGATTTATGCAGGCGGCATCCTATGGCCTGGTGACACGGCTGCACCAGCCGCGCGCCCGGATCGTTGCTATCCTGCCAGGTCTGCCCATGACCGGGCAGGAGGACGCGCTGGCGATGATGGCGATGCTGGCGGCGGATCAGATCGTGGTGCCGGATGTCATGGCGGCCCAACCCCTCGCGCGTCGCGTGCCGGGACGGCCATTGCATCAGGTTGATTTCACGCGGCCGGATGCGGAAATCCTGGCCGCGATCGCGCCGGCGATCGGGGTGCGGCCTTAGAGCATCATCCGACCGGACGGAATCACCAGTCGGATAAAGACGCTCGCCAAACAGAGAGCGAGAGTCGAAACCGGACGCCTATCGGTTCGGATTCGACTCTAGTGTCGTGATTCTGAAATTCGCAGGGCGAATTTCGGAATCAGTCGACACTAGGATCAATAGGTTAGTGGCCCGCTTTACCAGGAATTCG
>CAIQQQ010000135.1 GCA_903873995.1 uncultured Rhodospirillales bacterium | reverse complement strand
CGCCCGCGCCGCCCGCAGCGCCGATACCTCCGACACCGCGCTGCATGTACCGCTCTACCGCTACCGGTCCGACGAGATGCTTCGCCTGCCCTATGGCTGCGTTCTGGTGGGGATCGAGATGGCGGAGGACGCCGCCGAGTTGCCGTCCTTCCGCCATCCGCTCAACGCCGCCTATGTGCTCGGCCCGGAACGCTCCAGCCTGTCCCCAGCCATCCTGGCACAATGCCGCCACGTGGTGCGCATCCCGACCCGCTTCTCACTCAACCTCGCCGTCGCCGGCGCGCTCGTGCTTTACGACCGCCTGCTCCAGCACGGCCGCTTCGCCGACCGGCCGGTGAAAAGCGGTGGCGGCGGCGAGGCCCCGGCCGCCGAAGGCCACGGCGACCCCCGCTTCCGGCGCACCCGCCCGGCCTGGATGGCCCAGAAACCGGGAGACGACGCTGGCGAGACATGAGGAGGCCGCGCTTGTTGAAGTGCCCGACGCACCGTATCTCTCGCCCATGAAATCGATCCTGCTCCTCTGCCTGCTCCTTTGCCTCCCCTGGGGCGCCTCGCTACATGCGGCACAGGCGCAGACCAAGGCCAAACCAGCCGCAACCACGGCAGGACCCAAGCTCATCGGCAAGTTCGATGACTGGCGCGCCGCCACCCATGTGGAGGCCGGGCAGACCGTCTGCTACGCGTTCACCAACGCCACCTCCTCGGTGCCCGCCACCACCGGCCGCGGCACCGTCACCCTCACCATCACCTAGCGCCCACCCACCGGGCGCGACCAGGTGGCGATCAGCGCCGGCCTCACCTACGCCGCCAACGCCACCGTCGCCGTCCAGGCCGACAAGACGTCCCTTGACTTCTACACCGCTCAGCGCTCCGCCTTCGCGCGTGACGGCAAGGCCGCCGTGCAGGCCTTCCTGAAGGCGCCACAGGTTCTGGCGCGCGAGCCCAACCCCAAGGGCGGCACAATCACCGACCAGTTCAGCCTCAAAGGCTTCAACAAGGCTTACGACGCCATCAACAAGGCCTGCCCCGCCAAATGAGCGCCGCCCTCCTGCTCACCGAGGCCGAACGCACCCGCATCCTTGCGAAAACTGCGCGTTTCAACCCGCCGCCGATCACCACCGCGGATGGCCGCCGCGACATCGTAGGCCTGGATCGCGACGAACTGATCGCCGAGCTCGACGCGATCGGCGAAAAACCGTTCCGCGCCAAGCAGCTCTGGCATTGGATCTATTACCAGGGCGCCACCGACTTCACGCTGATGTCATCCATCGCCCGCCCGCTGCAGGAAAAACTCGCCGAGCGCTTCATCATCGGCCGCCCCGCAGCCACTGTGGTGCAGACCAGCAGCGACGAAACCCGCAAATTCCTGTTCCGCTTCCGCGACGGCCAGGAAGCCGAGACCGTCTATATCCCCGATCGCACCGAGGATCGCGGCGCCGTCTGCATCTCCTCGCAGGTCGGCTGCACCCTCTCCTGCCGCTTCTGCCACACCGGCACCCAAACGCTCGTCCGCAACCTCGGCGCCCCCGAGATCGTCGGCCAGTTCATGGCCGCGCGCGACAGCTACGGCGAATGGCCGTCCCCCAAGGGCGAAACCCCACGCCTGCTCTCCACCATCGTGCTGAT
>CAIQQQ010000134.1 GCA_903873995.1 uncultured Rhodospirillales bacterium | reverse complement strand
GAAATGCCTCGAGCTCTACTCTAATAGCCGTCTCGCCAGCTGAGATTTGAATGAGATTAGCGCACATGACGATTTTTACGCTGAAGAAATTCCAGACCAAGAGCGGGCACGAGTCCTAGCCCGTCTTATTCACCCAGGAGTTGATTTTGGGCTGGCGGATGTAGCGTAAGATATTGATTTCGTGTACAGATTAGTTGCTGAGACTGATCCTTCACGCCATCGCATCAAAGCCACACCCGCCATGATCGAAGATAGCCTTCTCCCGTTCTCGTTTCCAGCCGTTTGCCGCAAGAAGATCGCCGCCGCTTTCGACGGTGGGCGCATCACTTCGGATGCTGGCGTGATGTTGCTGGGGCAAGCCGAACGCCGGCTCGGAGTGGCGGACAAACTCGCCGCCGTCATCGCCGATCCGCGCAATCCCTTGCTGATCACCCATTCGCTCGGCAGCATATTTCGCGCTCGCATTCTCGCCATCGCCTGCGGCTATGAGGATGCGGACGACCTCGATCATCTGCGCAAGGATCCTGCCTTCAAGCTTGCCTGCGGGCGATTGCCCGATACGGGAACCGACCTGTGTTCGCAGCCCACCATGTCGCGTTGGGAGAACGCGCCGACCTTGCGCGAAATCGTGAAACTGAGCGGTGTGCTCATCGATCTTTATTGCGCCAGCTACGCCGCGCCTCCGGAAGCCGTGACGCTCGATATCGACGACACCTGCGATGTCGCGCATGGTCATCAGCAACTGTCGCTGTTCAATGCGCATTATGATGAGCGCTGTTTTCTTCCTATCCATGTTTACGACACCGCCACGGGACGCCCCGTCGCAATCATTCTGCGTCCGGGCAAGACGCCGTCCGGCAAGGAAGTGCGCGGCCATTTGCGCCGGATCGTCCGGCGCATCCGCGCGCACTGGCCGACAACCAAGATCACCATCCGAGGCGATGGCCATTATGGACGCCGCGAGGTGATGGATTGGTGCGAGGACAACGATCTCAATTACGTTTTCGGACTGCCCGGCAACAAGCTTCTCGCCGCCGCCGTCGAAGACAAGGCTGACGACATACGCACCCGTCGCGCGCTGGACCAGATGCTCGTCCTGCGCGGCTATGCGCAAACGAATTACGCCGCTAAATCCTGGAAGGTCGAGCGCCGCGTCTGCACTCGCATCGAAGCAACGGAGCTGGGACTGGATATCCGCTACGTGGTCACAAACATCATCAATGGCTCGCCCGAACATATCTACGACACGCTCTATTGCGCGCGCGGACAGATGGAAAATCTGATCAAATTGCATAAGAGCCAGCTGGCGTCGGATCGTACTTCCTGTCGGGCGCCGCTCGCTAATCAGATGCGGCTTATTCTGCATACCGCCGCCTATTGGCTGATGCTGGAACTGCGCGACGCTATCCCCAAAACCCATCCGCTCGCCACCGCCGAATTTGTAACCTTGCGCGAAAAACTTCTGAAGATAGGCGCGCGCATCGTCGAGACAGCAAGCCGGATCAAGCTTGCGCTGGCCACCGCCTGTCCTCAGGCTGGACTATTCCGAGATCTGGCCGCCGTCTTACAACCGGCAGGACCGTGAACGACGGGGCAGAGAAAGCCGCCTCCGTACGCCCCGGAACAAACCATTCGTCCAACTCCAACGCGTTCCAAAAGTGCCGATCGACCTAGCGAAAAACACGCAATGCGGAATTGCGCCGCGCGCATG
>CAIQQQ010000133.1 GCA_903873995.1 uncultured Rhodospirillales bacterium | reverse complement strand
TGGTGATCTCGCGGCCCTTCATGTGGGCCACCACCGGCGTCTCGTCATAGCCCGCCACCACCGTGCCCTCACGCGCCATCCACACGCCGCCGACGCCGATGGACAGGCTGTCGCGGTCCGCCGGTTCGCCGGCCTTGCCCACCGCCATCACGATGCGGCCCCAATTGGCGTCCTCACCGGCGATGGCGGTCTTGACCAGCGGCGAGTTCGCGATCGCCATGCCCACCCGGTGCGCAGAGGCAGCGCTGACCGCGCCCGACACATCGATCTGCACCAGCTTTTGCGCACCTTCGCCGTCGCGCACCACCATCAGCGCCAGGTCATGCAGCACCTGGTGCAACGCCGCGCGAAACGCCGCGATCCCGGCGTCATCCGCCGCCGGATGCGCCGTGGCACCGGTGGCGAACAGCAGCACGGTGTCCGAGGTCGAGGTGTCGCTGTCCACCGTGGTGCAGTTGAAGCTCGTCAACACGCCGTCCGACAGCGCCTGCTGCAGCACCGTTGCGGGCAGGGCCGCGTCGGTTGCGATGAAGCACAGCATCGTCGCCATGTCCGGCGCCACCATGCCGCTGCCTTTGGCGATGCCGTTGAGGCGGAGCGAGACCCCGCCGATCTGAAACCCGACCGTCACCGCCTTGGGGAAGGTGTCGGTCGTCATGATGCCACGCGCCGCATCCGCCCAGCCATCGGCGGTGAGTGCCGAGTGCAAGGCGGGCAGGGCGGCCGTGATCCGCTCATACGGGAGCGGCTCACCGATCACGCCAGTGCTCGCAACGAACACCTGCTCCGCCTCGCAACCGGCAAGTGCCGCCGCCGCCTCGGCCGTGTGGCGGCACGCAGCCGCACCGGCGCGGCCGGTGAACACGTTGGCGTTGCCGGCATTCACCACCAGCGCCCGCGCCTGCCCACCCACCAGTGCCATCCTGCACCAGTCAACGGGCGCGCCCGGGCCCAGATTGCGGGTGAACACGCCGGCCACAGAGGTGTCCGGCGTGAACTCCGCCATCACCAGATCGGTGCGCCCCTTGTAGCGGATCCCGGCCGCCGCGGCCCCCAGGCGCATCCCCGCCACCGGCGGCATCTGGGGCAGCGGGAGAGCAAGCGGCGAGGTTGGGATGGCCATGTCGGGGACTCCGGTCGGACAGTTACTTCTTGGCGGGCGGCGTGGCCGTGTCGGTCGCCTTCACAAGGCTGCCATCCTGGTTGAAGCGCTCGACCTTGACCATCGCGCGGGCCTGCTTGAGCACCTTGTCGATACCTTCGGAGATCATCGCCTGGCGCAGCTCCGGGTAGGCCTGCTCATAGGTCGGCGCCGGCGAGCGGCGCCGCTCCTCAAGCTTGATGACGTGCCAGCCGTAACGGGTCTGCACCGGGGTCTCGGTGATCTCGCCGACCTTCAACGCGAAGGCCGCGGTGGAGAATTCCGGAAGCATGTCCGTGGCCTTGAAGAACCCGAGATCGCCGCCCTGGGCCGCGCCCGGATCGGTTGAGTTGGCCTTCGCGACGGTTGCGAAATCGGCACCGGCCTTGAGCTCGGCGATCAGCTTCTTCGCCTTTTCCTCGGAATCGACCAGGATGTGCCGCGCGCGCACTTCTTCTTCGCCCGGCTTGCCGGCCACTTCGGCGTCATAGCGCGCATGGATCGCAGCATCGTTCACCGTGGGGCCGACCTCGCGCGACACCAGGGCGGATTGCAGCGCGCGCTCAGACGCGATCGCCATGCTGCGCGCGACCAGCGGATCGCGATCGAGGTTCTGTTTGCGGGCCATCGCCACAAGTGACTTGCCGTCCACCGCCTGCTCCAGCAGCATCGGCATCAGCTGCTGCGGCGGCATGCTGCGCGCCTCTTCCGGCAGCGTCTGCGCCAGCGCCGACAGGTCGGACAGATGGATCTCAGCGCCGTTGACCTTCGCCAGCAGGCTGTCGACCGGCTTGGCATCGGCGGGCTTTGCGGCAGTGGCCGGCTTCGCGGGCGCGCTGCCGGTCTGGGCCAGGGCGGCAGACGGTATAAAGGCCAAACCCGGAAGGCAGGCGAGAGTGGCAGACGCCACCGCAAGACGAAACAACCGCATCGAGGGACCCTTGTTCGGAAGATGCCGGATATAGGCTGAAGCCTTTGCCGATCACAAGGACGCCACCCTCGATAGCCCCAGCAAATCCCTAAGGTGTGGCCGTAGACCTTTCGCCTTGAATTGACCCGGCCGGGGCGCGGTCCTATCTGAGCGGTCTGAATTGCCGAGGCCCGTCATGTTCGCAGCCATCGCCCGCGCCCTGTTTGGCACCGCCAATGATCGCGTGCTGAAAAGCTACCAGAAGCGCGTGCCCCAGATCAACGCGCTGGAACCCGCTATGAAGGCGCTGTCCGACGACGCGCTGCGCGGCCAGACCCAGGCGCTTCGCGCCCGTCTCGCGGCCGGCGAAACGCTGGACAGCCTGCTGCCAGAGGCGTTCGCGACCGTTCGCGAGGCCGCCCAGCGCTGTCTCGGCATGCGCCATTTCGACGTGCAGATGATCGGCGGCATGGTGCTGCATGACGGCAAAATCGCCGAGATGAAGACCGGCGAGGGCAAAACCCTCGTGGCAACCCTGCCATGCTACCTCAACGCGCTGACCGGCAAGGGCGTCCATGTCGTCACGGTGAATGACTACCTCGCCCGGCGCGACTCCGAGTGGATGGGCCAGCTTTATGCCTATCTCGGCCTCACCACCGGCGTGATCGTCTCGGGGCTGGATGACCAGCAGCGCCACGATGCCTATGCCTGCGACATCACCTACGGCACCAACAACGAGTTCGGCTTCGACTATCTGCGCGACAATATGAAGTATCGCCTCGAGGACATGGCCCAGCGCGACTTCGCGTTTGCCATCGTCGATGAGGTGGACAGCATCCTGATCGACGAGGCGCGCACGCCGCTGATCATCTCGGGTGCAGCCGAGGACAGCTCGGACCTGTATCGCACCGTCAACGCCGTGGTGGTCGAACTCGCGAAGGACCCGTCCAACTACGAAAAGGACGAGCGCAGCCGCACCGTCTCCATGACCGAGCCGGGCAGCGAGCGAGTTGAGGAGATGCTGCGCCAGGCCGGCATCGTCACCGAGGGCAACCTCTATGACGTGTTCAACATTTCAGTGGTGCATCATGTCCAGCAGTCGCTGCGCGCCCACACCCTGTTCACCCGCGACGTCGACTACATCGTCGAGCGTGACAAGGTTGTGATCATCGACGAGTTCACCGGCCGCAAGATGGATGGCCGCCGCTACTCGGAAGGCCTGCACCAGGCGCTGGAGGCGAAGGAGTTCGTCACCATCCAGCCCGAGAACCAGACGATGGCCTCGATCACCTTCCAGAACTATTTCCGCCTCTACCCCAAGCTGTCCGGCATGACCGGCACGGCGATGACGGAAGCGGAGGAGTTCGCCGAGATCTACCGGCTCGAAGTGGTGGAGATCCCCACCAACGTCGATGTCGTCCGCAAGGACAGCGACGACGAGGTGTATCGCACCGCCGAGGAGAAGTACCAGGCCGTCGCCACCCTCATCGACGAGGCACGCGGCCGTGGTCAGCCGGTGCTGGTCGGCACCACCAGCATCGAGAAAAGCGAGGTCATCTCAGAGCTGCTGACCCAGAAGAAGGTGCCACACGCGGTGCTGAACGCACGCTTCCATGAGCAGGAGGCAATGATCGTGAGCCAGGCCGGCGCCCCGGGAGCCGTCACGATCGCCACCAACATGGCCGGCCGCGGCACCGACATCAAACTCGGCGGCAACCTCGACATGCGGCTGAAGATCGAGCTTGAGGGAATCAACGATCCGGACGCCGCTGCCGCCCGCGCGGCTGCGATCAAGGCCGAAATCGCAGTGAACCATGATCTCGTGAAGGCTTCGGGTGGCCTTTACGTCATTGGCACCGAGCGGCACGAGAGCCGCCGTATCGACAACCAGCTGCGCGGCCGCTCCGGCCGGCAGGGCGACCCGGGAGCAAGCCGCTTCTTCCTCTCGCTCGAGGACGATCTGATGCGCATCTTCGGCTCGGAGCGGATGGGCGGCATGCTGACCCGCCTTGGCCTGAAGCCCGGCGAGGCGATCGTGCATCCCTGGATCAACAAGGCGCTGGAGAAGGCGCAGAAAAAGGTCGAGGCGCGCAACTTCGACACCCGCAAGAACGTGCTGAAATATGACGATGTGATGAACGCGCAGCGCCGCGAGGTCTACGCTCAACGCCGCGAATACATGATGGCCGCCGATGTCAGCGACACCGTGGCTGAGATGCGCACCGAGCTGCTGCAGGCCATGGTGGCGCGTCGTATCCCCGAGCGCGCCTATGCCGAGCAATGGGAGTCAGCCGAGCTCGCGACCGACATTCAGCGCCTGATCGGCCTCGAACTGCCGATCGAGGACTGGGCGCGCGAGGAGGGGATCGACGAGGAGGAGATCCTGATCCGCGTCCAGCGCGCCGCCGACCAGGCGATGGCCGCCAAGGCCGCCAATCTCGGCCCGGATCTGATGCGCTACATCGAGAAGTCGATGCTGCTGCAGATGCTGGACCAGGTTTGGAAGGAGCATCTGCTGGCGCTGGACCATCTCCGCCAAGGCATCGGCCTGCGCGCCTATGG
>CAIQQQ010000132.1 GCA_903873995.1 uncultured Rhodospirillales bacterium | reverse complement strand
TACCCGACGGTTCTCAGACCCGTCGGGCATGCCCCCTGTCTTCAGGACTTTCTAAATCGATTGAGGATCCAAGAGGCTCGGCCCCTTGGCGGGTCCAGGGCAGCGCCCTGGCCTTCCTTCCTCCCATCCACCACGCACCCCGCTCGCCATGCACGTTGCATCTTCGGAGCCATGTGCGTAGCGTAGAGCTGTGTTGACATTCCTGTTCCGGCGTTTGGTTTTGGCGATTTTGGTGATGCTGACGGTTTTGACCATCAGCTTCACGCTCACGCGCCTGTCTGGGGACGTTGCGGTCTCCATGGCGGGTCCGCAGGCGTCGCAGGAGGACATTCAGACCATTCGCAAGGCCTATGGGCTCGATCGGCCCCTGACGGTTCAGTTTGTGGCGTGGGTGGGTGGCGTAGCGACCGGGGATCTGGGGCGGTCTTATCTGTATCACGCGCCGGTGGCGGAGCTGATCCGGGCGCGCCTGCCGATCACGCTGACACTGGGGCTGACGGGGCTGGTGATTGCCTTGGGATTGGCATTGCCGCTGGGGATTCTGGCTGCGATGAACGAGGGGCGGTTGCTCGATCGCGCGATCATGATGGTGGCGGTGGTGGGGCAGGCGATGCCGAGTTTTTGGCTTGGTCTGGTGCTGGTGATCTGGCTGGGCGTGAAGCTGCAGCTGCTGCCGATCTCGGGCGTGGACACGTGGGATGGGTATGTTCTGCCAGGCGTGGTGCTGGCGTTCTCCGCGGTGCCGGCGCTGATGCGTCTGACGCGCGGCGGCATGGTCGATGCGCTGGCGTCGGACTATGTGCGCACGGCGCGGGCCAAGGGTCTGGCGCGTTGGAGTGTTGTGCTGAAGCACGCGCTGCGCAACGCGGCGATGCCGGTGGTGGCGGTGGCCGCCGTGCAGCTCGGTTTCATGCTCGGCGGCTCGGTGGTGATCGAGAGCGTGTTCGCGCTGAACGGCGTGGGGTATCTGGCGTGGGAGTCGATCAGCAAGAACGACTTCCCGGTGGTGCAGGCGGTCGTGCTGTTCCTCGCCACCATCTACATCGCCCTGACCTTGCTGGCGGACATGTTGAACGCCCTGCTCGATCCGCGGTTGCGGGTGTCGTGATGCGGCTGTCCTTGCGCCGGCTCGCCCTGTGGCTGGGCTTTGCGATCGTGTTCGGGATTGCAGCCGTGGCGATCCTGGCGCCGTGGATCACGCCGCATGATCCGTTCCTGCAGAACCTGGAGGGCCGGATGATCCCGCCGAGCTGGTTCGAAGGCGGACAGCCGGACCATCTGCTGGGCACGGACCAGCTTGGGCGAGACTATTTCTCCCGCCTGATCTACGGCGCGCGCATCTCGATGTTGATCGGCCTGCTGGTGGTGGTGTGCTCCGGCCTGATTGGCACGACCCTGGGCGTGATGGGCGGCTTCTTCGGCGGACGGATCGACAACATTGTGATGTTCATCATCACCTGCCGGCTGTCCTTGCCGCTGATCCTGGTGGCGCTGACGGTGGTCGCCTTCGTCGGCAGCTCTCTGACGGTGGTCGTGCTCACGTTGGGCCTGCTGCTGTGGGAGCGCTTCGCCGTGGTCGCGCGCACCACAACGATGCAGGTCCGCACGCTCGACTACATCGCCGCCGCCTGGGCCGCCGGCAGCTCGCGCGCCCACATCCTCCTGCGCGAGGTGCTGCCCAACATCGCGCATCATCTGATCGTGGTCGCCACGTTGGAGATGGCGCTGGCCATCCTGCTGGAGGCCGCCCTGTCCTTCCTCGGCCTCGGCGTGCCGCCCCCGCTGCCCTCCTGGGGCCTGATGATCGCGGAGGCCAAGGACTACATGTATTTCAGCCCCTGGGTGATCATGGTGCCGGGCGCCGCCCTGTTTGTACTTGTCCTCGGCATCAACCTGCTGGGCGACGGGCTGCGTGACCGGCTGGGAGCCGCGCGCGATGCCTGAACCATTGCTGGACGTATCCGGCCTGCGCGTCCGCTTCAGCGCCGGCGTCGAAGCGGTTCGTGGCGTCTCGCTCGCCGTGGAGCGTGGCGAGACCCATTGTGTGGTGGGCGAATCCGGCTGCGGCAAATCCGTCTCGGCACTTGCCATCATGGGCCTGCTCGCCCGCGGCGCCACGCGCGAGGCCACCCATCTGCGCTTCGACGGTCAGGACATCACCAACCTCTCCGGCCGCGGCCTCGAACGGCTGCGCGGGGACCGGATGGCAATGATCTTCCAGGAGCCGATGACCAGCCTCAACCCCGCCTATACCATCGGCTCGCAGATGGCCGAGGTCCTCACCCGCCACCGCCGCGTCACCCGCGCCCAGGCGCTGGACCGCGCCGCCGAGCTCCTCGCCAAGGTCGGCATCACCGCCCCTGCCATGCGCCTCGCCCAATACCCCCACCAGCTCTCCGGCGGCCTGCGCCAGCGTGTCATGATCGCCATGGCGCTGATGTGCGAGCCGGAGTTGCTGATCGCCGACGAACCCACCACGGCGCTGGATGTCACAGTCCAGGCCCAGATCCTGCGCCTGCTGCAAGGCCTGCAGCGCGAGCTCGGTCTCGCCATCCTGCTCATCACCCACGATCTCGGCGTCGTCGCCCGCATCGCCCACAAGGTCAGCGTGATGTATGCCGGCGAGGTCGTGGAAAGTGCGACGGCCGAAGCCCTCTTCGCCGCCCCGCGCCACCCCTACACCCAAGGCCTGCTCGCCTGCGTCCCCATCCCCGGCAAGATCCGCCGCGGCGATCCCCTCGGCAGCATCCCAGGCACCGTGCCCCGCATCGCCCCCGGCTTCACCGGCTGTGGCTTTCGCGACCGCTGCCCCCACGCTGCTCAGGCCTGTGCCGAAACGATCCCGCAGCACGACGACGGACAAGGCCACCGCCATCTCTGCCGCCTCGAAGCCCCCCCACAGCCTCCTGACCGCCTCATGTCCGCCGCATGACCGCCGCGATCGAGGTCCGCAACGCCGCCCGCATCTTCCGCCAGGGCACCGGCGCCTTCTCCACCGCCCGCATGATCCGCGCGGTGGACGGCGTGTCCTTCTCCGTCGAATCCGGCTCTTGCCTCGGCATCGTCGGTGAATCCGGCTGCGGCAAATCCACCCTCGCCCGCCTCATCCTCGGCCTCCTGCCCACCACCTCCGGCGACATCCTCATCGAAGGCCAGCGCCTCGCCGATCTCGACCGCAAGGCCCGCGCCCGCCTCATCCAGCCGGTGTTCCAGGATCCGTTCTCCTCCCTCAACCCCCGTCACCGCATCCGCGACATCGTGGCCCTCCCGCTCCAGGCCCAGGGCATCACCGGCCGCGAGCAGACCACCCGCGTCGAGGACATGCTCGCCCGCGTAGGCCTCCCCGGCGCCATCGCCGACCGCCTCCCCGCCCAGCTCTCCGGCGGCCAGCGCCAGCGCGTCGCCATTGCCCGCGCCCTCGTCCTGCGCCCCCGCATCGTGGTGTGCGACGAACCCACCTCCGCGCTGGACGTCTCGGTCCAGGCCCAGATCCTCAACCTCCTCGCCGACCTGCAACGCGAGCTCGGCCTCACCTACCTCTTCATCAGCCACAACCTCGCCGTGGTTGAACATATCAGCGACCGCGTCGCCGTCATGTATCTCGGCCGCATGGTCGAACAGGCCGAAACCGACAACCTTTTCGCCGGCCCCACCCACCCCTACACCAAAGCCCTGCTCGCCTCCGTCCTCACCCCGGAACCGAGCCTAGGCATCCCAGACACAGGCCTCGGTGATCTCTACCCAGACCCCGCCAACATCCCGAAAGGATGCCGCTTCCACCCCCGCTGCCGCATCGCCCAACCCACCTGCAGCCAGGACACGCCACCCCCCCGCGCCATCGGCGCCCACCTGGTTGAGTGTGCATTAGCTTGAGGGTGAGAAAGGAAGGAAGGCCAGGGCCCTGCCCTGGACCCGCCAGGG
>CAIQQQ010000131.1 GCA_903873995.1 uncultured Rhodospirillales bacterium | reverse complement strand
TTGGCGGGTCCAGGGCGGAGCCCTGGCCTTCCTTGCCTCCTATCAGCTCGCCACCGCCAAGGGTCGCCAGTCGCGGAAGAACGCTGTGCCGATTTCGGCGGCGAGGAGGATCAGGTCTTTTTGGACGCCGTCGAGAAAGTGGTGGAGGCCTTGGGCGATGATGGTTTCGACGGGGCGGCCCTTGAGGCCGGCTTTGAGTTCTTCGGCGCGTTCGAGGGCGGCGACGGTGCCGCGCAGGCTGTAGCGGCGGCGGAGCTGGGTGAGATGGGCTTCCATCTGGTCCACGCAGAGGGTGACGCTGCGGGGGAAGGCGGTGTCGCAGAGAAGGAAGGTGACGACGTCTTCGGCGGTGAAGCCGGGGGGGGCTATGCGTCGGAAGGCGTGGTAGCCGGCGGCGGCGCGGAGGACTCCGCCCCATTGGGTGAGTTCGGTGGCGCGTTGTTGTTCCGCACCTTGGGGGACGAGGAGGTGGTAGCGGATGTCCAGCAGGCGGGTGGTTTGGTCGGCGCGTTCGATGAGGCGGCCGAGCTGGTAGAAATCCCAGCCCTGGTCGCGAAAGAAGGTGCCTTCGGTGATGCCGGTATGGGCCTGGACGCCTTGCTTGATGCGGCCGCAGAGGCGGGAGAGTTGGTCGCCTTGGAGTTCGGTTTGCTGGATGTTCAGCATGTCGCGGTGGAAGACGTTGATCTGCATCCACATTTCGGTGGAGATCAGCGGGCGCAGGGTGCGGGCGTTGGTGCGGGCGGCATCGAGGCTGGCGGGGATGCCGGTGGGGTTGGTGCGGTCGAGCAGGTAGAAGCGCTTGACGTTGTCCGCTGTGGCGGCGAGGCCGAGCTTGGCGAAGCCTTCCTCGTCGGCGTTGATGCGGATCATGGCGAACCAGGATTCGGCTTCGCGGCCGGGGCTTTCGAAGGACTGCGTGACGTCCAGCAGGCGGGCGAGGTTTTCGACGCGCTCGAGATAGCGGGCCATCCAGAACAGGCTTTCGGCGTAGCGCGCGAGGAGGGCGGGGTCGCGGGTCATGGCGTGGCCTCATCTTCGAGCACCCAGGTGTCTTTGGAGCCGCCGCCCTGGGAGGAGTTCACGACGAGGCTGCCTTCCTTCATGGCGACGCGGGACAGGCCGCCGGGCAGGACCCAGGTGGAGCGGCCGGTGACGGCGAAGGGGCGCAGGTCCAGATGGCGGGGGCGGATGCCCTGCTCGGTGAGGGTGGGGGCGACGGAGAGGTTGATCACCGGCTGGCTGATCCAGTTGGACGGGTCGGCGAGGAGCGAGGCGCGGGCGGTCTCGATTTCGGCCCTGGTGGCGCGGGGGCCGATGGTGATGCCGTAGCCGCCTGATTCGCCGACGGGCTTGACGACGAGGTGTTCCAGATTGTCGAGCGTGTAGGACAGGCCTTGCTGTTCGCGGCAGATATGGGTCTGGACGTTGGAGAGGATCGCCTCCTCGCCGAGGTAGTATTTGATGATACGGGGCATGTAGGCATAGATCGCCTTGTCGTCTGATACGACGGTGCCGAAGGCGTTGGCGAGGGTGACGTTGCCGCGGCGCCAGGCGGCGATGAGGCCGGGGACGCCGAGCATGCTGTCGGGGCGGAAGACCGTGGGATCCAGGAAGTCGTCACCGATGCGGCGGTAGATGGTGTGGACGGCCTTGGGGCCGGCGGTGGTGCGCATGAAGACGCGATCGTTCTCGACCATGAGATCCGCGCCCTCCACCAGGGGCACGCCCATCTCGCGGGAGAGGAAGACGTGCTCGAAATAGGCGGAGTTGTAGATGCCGGGGCTGAGCAGGACGACCTGCGGGTCGTCCACGCCTTCGGGGGCGATGTCGCACATGGCTTCGAGCAGGCGGCGGCCGTAATCATCCACCGGGCGGATGTGCATGCCCGCCAGGAGATCGGGGAAGGCGCGCTGCATGAGGTGGCGGTTCTCGACGACGTAGGAGACGCCGGAGGGGGTGCGGGCGTTGTCTTCCAACACCAGGAAGCGGCCGTGCTCGTCGCGCACGATGTCGGTGCCGCAGATATGGACGTAGGTGCCGAAGCGGATGGGAAAGCCTTCCATCTCGGGGCGGTAGTTGGCGTTGCCGTAGACGAGATCGGGCGGGACCACGCCATCGTTGGTGATGTGGCGGCTGTGGTAGATGTCGTGGAGGAAGGCGTTGAGGGCGGCGACGCGCTGTTTCACGCCGGCTTCGATCTCGCGCCATTCAGGGGCGGTGAGGATGCGGGGGATGCAGTCGAACGGCAGGATGCGGTCGATCGCTGTGGCATCGGAATAGACGGTGAAGGTGATGCCGAGATCGATGAGGTCGTTCTCGGCGGCGGCGGCGCGGGCGTGGAGCGCCTGCAGGCCGATATCGCCGAGGCGCGCGCGAATTTGCGCGGCTGCGCCGCCATCGTCGCGGGGCCGGGTGAGCTCGCAGAAATAGCGGCCGGGATCGTAGGCGTGGAACGGGTCTGACCGTCTGGAGAGCGGTGGGAGGGCACCTTGAAGGGCACCCTGGCTCGACTGCATTTGCACGAATTGCGTCCTTGGTAAGCGGCCGAACTTGTCTGGGGATAAGAGCATAGCAGCTAGGCGCCATTTGCAACCCCTGCTGATGCGCCTGCTGCACGGATCCGCGGCCGGGGCGGAATCTGTAGCGCTTGTGGGGGGATCGCGTGCTGATCGCACAACGTGCGGAGGGCATGCGATGGGGGCTTGCCTTGGCGACACGTCCCGCGTTCTACAGAGCCACCATGCGCCTGGCTGATGCTGTGTCTGTCCCTCCGGAGTTTTTCATGCGGATCATGCTTGCCCCTCTGCTCGCTTCCCTGGTTGCAGCCGGGCTTACCGGCTGTGCGGACGCGCCGCCGCCGCCGCCGCCGCCTGTGCCGGTTGCTGTGGCCGCGCCGCCCCCGCCATCCACGCCGCCGACGATCGCGCCGATCTGCGGGCGTCCGGCGGAGAAGGCGGCGTTCGCGATCGCGGCGCTGAAGACGCAGCTGGTGGTGACGGCGATCTCGTGCCAGCAGCACGACCGCTACAACGCCGCGATCCTGCGGTTCCGGCCAAATCTGGTGGCGCAGGAGAAGACGCTGGGCGGGTTCTTCAGCCGGGCCTATGGCCGTCAGGCGGTGTCTCAGCAGGATGACTACTCAACGACGCAGATCAATCAGACGTCGCAGGTCGGGCTGCGCAAGGGCACCGCGTTCTGCACGGCAGCGCTGCCGATGTTCGATCAGGTGATGGCGCTGAAGAATGGGGACGAGCTGGTGCAGTATGCGCTGGCGCAGAACTTCGAGCAGACGCTGACGGTGCCGGATTGCGATGCGGCGCCGGCTGGCACGAAGGCGCAGACCAAGCCGTGATTGCCGGGCTGCCGCGGTGGGCCATGGGTGATGCGTGCTGCATGGCCTTCTGATGGGATCGCGACCATTGTGGTGCGGTCTGCCACCGGAGACCTGCGATGCGTCCCAGCCGTCCGTTTGCCAACCTCACCAGCATCGCCACCGTCTCGCTCAGCGGCAGCCTGCCGGAGAAGCTGGAGGCTGTGGCGCAGATCGGGTTCGAGGCGGTGGAGCTGTTCGAGAACGATCTGCTGACGTTTGACGGGACGCCTTCGGATATCCGGCGGCTGGCCGCGGATCTGGGGCTTGCGATCGTGCTGTTCCAGCCGTTTCGCGATTTCGAGGCGCTGCCGGAACCGGCGCGGTCTCGCAACATGGCGCGCGCCGAGCGGAAGTTTGATCTGATGGAGGCGCTTGGCACCGATCTGGTGCTGGTGTGCAGCAACACGCAGGCGGCGACGATTGACGATCCGGCACGGGCGGCGGCGGATCTGGCGGAGATGGCGGAGCGGGCGGCGCGGCGGGGTCTGCGCGTGGGGTACGAGGCACTGGCCTGGGGACGGCACACTCGGACCTGGCGACAGGTGTGGGACATCGTGCAAAGGGCCGATCACCCAGCGCTGGGGATGATCCTGGACAGTTTTCACACGCTGGCGCTGGGTGACGATCTGGTGGGTCTGGAGGCGGTGCCGGCGGAGAAGATCGTGTTCCTGCAGCTCGCGGACGCGCCGATGCTGAGCCAGGACGTGCTGTCCTGGAGCCGGCATCACCGGAATTTTCCCGGCCAGGGGCAGCTCGATGTGGCTGGGTTTCTGCGGTCTGTGCTCGATGCCGGGTATGCCGGGCCGGTGTCGCTGGAGATCTTCAACGACGATTTTCGGGCTTTGCCGGCGCGCATCACGGCGCGGGACGGGCTGCGCAGCCTGGTGGCGCTGGGGGCGGCGGCGGGGGAGAGCGTGTTGCCTGCAGCACCGGTGTTTGACGGGGTGGAGTTCATCGAGTTCGCGCTGGATGAGGCGGCGCGGGAGGCTTTGGCGGCGTTCGTGGCACCGATGGGGTTTTGCCGTGTGGGCACGCATCGATCAAAGAACGTGGAGCTGTGGCGGCAGGGGCAGCTCAACCTGGTGCTGAACGCCGAGCAGGACACGGCGGCGGCTGAGCATTTTCTGCTGCATGGCCCGTCGGTCTGCGCGGTGGCACTGCGGGTGGACGATGCGGGACGCGCGCTGGCGCGGGCGCGGGCGCTGCTGTGTCCGGACTGGCAGGAGCGGACCGGCAGCGGTGAGCGGCAGATCCCGGCGCTGCGGGCGCCGGACGGGACGTTGATCTATCTGGTGGAGCCGTCCGGCGCGGGGCTGGGTGCACCGTCCGGCGCGGGACGGAGCATTTTCGAGGATGATTTCGTGCTGGAGGCGGCGGAGCACGAGGCTGGCTTGGCGATGGGGATCGATCATATCGCACAGGCGCTGCCGGCGGGCCGGATGGACAGCTATGTGCTGTTCTACAGCGCGGTGTTCGGGTTTTCGGCGCAGGCGACGTTCGAGCTGCCCGATCCTTATGGGCTGATCCGCAGCCGGGCGATGGTGAGTGCGGATGACAGCCTGCGCCTGCCGCTCAACATCTCCGAAAGCCGGGAGACGGGGACGGGGCGGTTCGTGTCGGCGTTTGCCGGGGCGGGGGTGCAGCATATCGCGTTTGCGACGCCGGATATCTTTGCGACCGTGCAGGCGATGCGGGCGGCCGGGTGCGAACTGCTGCCGATCCCGCCGAATTATTACGACGATCTGGCGGCGCGGCATGGGCTGGATGAGGCGCTGCTGGCGCGGCTGCAGGCGGATAATCTGTTGTTCGATCGCGATGAGCTGGGCGATTTCGTGCACGGGTTCACCGAGACGTTCGATGACCGGTTTTTCTTCGAGATCGTGCAGCGGGACGGCTATGCGGGGTTTGGCGCGGCCAATGCCGGGGTTCGCATGGCGGTGCAGGCGCAGCGGCGCGATGCCGGGCGGCTTGGGGTTCGGCTGGCGGTGCTGTGATGGCCCAGGGCGGATCAGCCAGGCGGCTGCTGGCCGGGCTGATCGGCAGCGGCATCCAGGCCTCGCTGACGCCTGCGATGCATGAGCGCGAGGGGGCGGCGCAGGGATTGCTGGCGCTTTATCAGATCGTCGATCTTGCAGCCCTTGGCCTGGGTGTGGAGGCATTGGCCGAGTTGGTGGCGGGGGCGCAGCTTATGGGGTTCAACGGGTTGAACATCACCCATCCTTGCAAGCAGGCGGTGATCCCGCTGCTCGATGAGCTGTCGGGCGATGCCGCGGCGTTGGGGGCGGTGAACACGGTGCTGTTCCGGGAGGGGCGGCGGATCGGGCACAATACCGATTGGTTCGGATTTGCCGAGAGTTTTCGCCGCGGACTGCCGGGGGTGGCGATGGGGCGGGTGGTGCAGCTGGGCGCCGGCGGGGCGGGCGGGGCGGTGGCGCATGCGGCGTTTCGGGCCGGGGTGGGCGAGGTGATCATTCACGACATCGATCCGGCGCGGGCGGTCGAGACGGTGGCGCGGCTGGTGGCGGCGGGGCATGCGGCGCGGGTGAGCGTGGACCTTGCGGGCGAGATCGCGGCGGCGGACGGGCTGATCAACACGACGCCGGTGGGGATGGCGAAATATCCGGGGTCTCCGGTGGCCCCTGCCCTGCTGCATGCGCGGCTGTGGGTGGCGGACATCATCTATTTTCCGATGGAGACGGAGATGTTGCGCATGGCGCGGGGGCTGGGGTGCCGGACGCTCGATGGCGGGGGGATGGCGGTGTTTCAGGCGGTGGAGGCGTTTCGGCTGTTCACCGGGCGGATGCCGGATGCGGGGCGGATGCTGGCGCATTTTGCGGAGCTGACCGGCCGGGCGTGAGCGGAATTTTGGTTGGCGGCGGTGCTTTGGATGACTATATTTGTGGTCAGAAGGAGAGGGTCATGCTGACGATCAATCTGGCGCAGGCGAAGGCGCAGCTCAGTGAGCTGTTGGACAAGGTGGAGGCCGGCGAGGAGGTGACGATCACCCGTCATGGCCATCCAGTGGCGCGGCTGGCGGCGGTGGTGCCGAAACGGCAGCCGATCGATTTCGAGTCGCTTGAGGCGTTTCGGGCGACGATGCCGCCTTGGCCTAAGAACAGCGCTGAGCTGATCCGTGAGATGCGTGACGAAGGCTATTGATGCTGTATTTCGATACGAGCTTCCTCACGCCGCTGATCCGGGACGAGGCGACCAGCGATGCCGTCCGGCGGTTCATGGCGATCTTGCCGGACGATGAGCTGGTGGTCAGTCATTGGACGAAGGTCGAGTTCGCTTCGATTCTGGCACGTGATGTGCGGATGGGTGGCGTGTCGAAGGATGCGGCCGGGGCGGCGTTGAGCCGGTTCGAGAAGCTGCTCGGCGCTTCGTTCACGGTCTTGAGCCCGGCGGTGCCTGACTTCACCTTGGCCACGCAGCTCCTCGGGATGTTTCTGACCGGACTGCGTGGCGGGGATGCGCTGCACCTGGCGATCGCGCGGAACAATCTGGCGAGGGCGGTCTACACGCTGGACAAGGGGTTGCTGAAGGCTGGGCAGGCGTTGGGGTTGCCGATGAGCATGGGGATCGCTCAGGGCTGAGAGCGGGTCAGCAGGATCGAGCCGGAGGGATGCGCCTCGGCACGCCAGCCGGGGGGGATCAGCGTGGTGGCATCCAGTTGCGTGATGATCGCGGGGCCGTTGAGTGTGGCCCCTGCCCCCAGATGCTCCCGCGCGAACACCGGGGTGAGGGTTGAGCCTGTGGCGAAATGGACGCGGCGTTGCTCCTCCGGTTGCGGCGACGGGGCGGGGGCGAGATGGGGCATGACCGGTTGCGGCATGCGGCCAGTGGCCTCGACCCGCAATGTGACCAGTTCGACCGGGGTGGCCATGGTGAAGCCGTAGAGCGCCTGGTGGGCTTCGTGGAACGCGGCGATGGCGGCGTCTGCCGTGCCGGTCCAGGGCACCGGGATCTCGCCGCCTTGGCCTTCGTAGCGCATCAGGGCCATTGTTTCGAGGACGCGATCCGGTTCGGCGACCTGCTCCAGGTCGAACCAGGCGGAGGCTTCCGCGCGTAATGATGCCTCCAGCGCGTTGGCTGCCTTGGCGTCGGGCTGGCCTGCGCGGGGCAAAGTGCGGTGGAACTCGGCCTTGAGGTCGGCGGCCAGCAGTCCTTCGGCGCAAAGGACGCCGGGGGCGGGGGGGATCAGCACGCGGGAGATGCCAAGCAGGTCGGCCAGGGCCACGCCGTGCAACGGGCCGGCGCCGCCGAACGGGACCAGAGTGAAGTCACGCGGGTCGTGGCCGCGTTCGATGGAGACCACGCGGATGGCGCCCACCATGTTGCTGTCGGCGATGGCGAGGATGCCGCGGGCTGCGTTGTGCAGGGTCATGCCGAGTGGTTCGGCGACCTCGCGCAGGATTGCGGCCTCGGCCAAGGCGGGATCGAGGTGCATGCGGCCGCCGAGCAAGACGGGGGGGAGATGGCCGAGGACGATATGGGCGTCCGTCACCGTCGCTGCTGTGCCGCCGCGGCCGTAGCAGGCGGGGCCGGGCACGGCGCCGGCGCTGGCGGGGCCCACGGACAGAGCGCCATCCGTGATTGCCGCAATCGAGCCGCCGCCGGCGCCGACGGTCACCATGTCCACCATCGGCAGCGGCAGTGGCCAGGCGCCGACATGGCCTTGCTGGGTGAGGCCGATGCGACCGTTCTTGATGAGGCAGATATCGGCGCTGGTGCCGCCGATATCGACGGTGATGAGATCCGTGATGCCGGCGGCGCGCGCCACGTCTCGCGCGCCGACCACGCCTGCGGCGGGGCCGGACAGGGCAGTGACGGCGGGGGCCCGCCGGATGGTGGCAACGCCTGCGACGCCGCCGTTGGACTGCATGAGCAGCAATGGCGCGGACACGCCGGCTTCGGTGAGGCGCTCGGCGAGGCGGGCGACATAGGTGGCGACGGCCGGCATGACCGAGGCGTTGAGGATCGTTGCGAGCGTGCGTTCGTATTCACGGACGACGGGCAGGACGTCGATCGAGGCGGTGACCGCCACGCCCGGCAAGGCGTCGCGCAGCAGGGCGGCGACCCGGCGTTCATGGTCCGGATTGGCGAAGCTGTGCAGCAGGCAGACGGCGATGGCCTCGACGCCGAGCCTGCGGCAGGCCTCGGCGGCCTCGGTGACGCTGGTTTCGTCGAGCGGCAGGTGGACGGCGCCACCGGCGGCGATGCGCTCGGTGATCTCGAAGATGCGCGAGGCGGGGACCGGGCGGCGGGGTTTGATCCAGGCGTAGAGATTGGCTCTGCGGGGGATGTCCTGGCGGCCGATGTCGAGGACGTGGCGGAAGCCCTTCGTGGTGACCAGGGCTGTGACGGCGCCTTTGCCTTCGAGGATGAGGTTGGTGGCGACGGTGGTGCCGTGCAGGACGCGGCCGATGTCCTGTGTTTTGGCGCCCGCCTGGGCGAGGGCGAGGCGCATGCCTTCGATGAAGGCGAGGCTGGGATCGGCGGGATTGGATGGGGTTTTCGCGCGCCAGGCGCGGCCGGTGGCGGGGTCCTGCACCGTGACGTCGGTGAAGGTGCCGCCGATGTCGATGGCGACGGCGTAGGGCCGGCTAGTTGAGGGCATCGACATACTCCAGGCGGTGGAACGCTTTGGTCTCCGGACGGTCGGCGCGCAGATGGGCGGTGGCGGCGGGATCGAGCGCGCTGTTTTCAATCACGACGCCGTAGTCGCGCAGGGCAGCCTCGGGCGAGACGTAGCCTTCCAGGACATCGCGCAGGACCAAGGCGGGGTCGCGGTCATAGGGGTGGCCGCGGCCGCCGCCGCCGCCGGTTTCGATGCGCAGGACGTCGCCTTTGCGAAGCCAGTTGCCGTCCGACAGCGGGTTGAGGATGCGTTCGCTGTTGCGGCCGGGGTTGACGACGGCGGTTGGCAGGCCGCCGCTGCGGCCGCCATCGGTGCCCCAGGGCGGGTTGGTGACGCCGTCGATGCGGACGAGCAGCTGGCCGTCATCGGCGAGGATCTCGAACTCGCGCACCACGCCGCAGCCGCCGCGGTATTGGCCGGCGCCGCCGCTGTCGCGGTGGATGCCGTAGGCGTTGAGGCGGACCGGGTAGCCGAGCTCGAGGAATTCGACGGGGTAGTTCTCCTGGGCGACGAAATAGACGGCGTCGATGCCGTCTGCCGCGGGGCGGGCGCCGTATCCGACGCCCAGACCGTCCGACAGGAGGAACGGCGCGCCGTCGGCCATGCCGCGGATCAACAGGATCACGTAGGCAGCGTGCGAGGCGGGGGCCTTGGTGCCGGCGACGTTGATCAGGCCGTTGAGGGTGGCGAGCACGCGCATCATGGTCATGCCGCGCATGCCGAGCGGGGCGGGGAAGCGCGGGCGCAGCAGGGAGCCTTCGCGCAGGATCACCTCGTCGAACGCGCGGGCGCCGCCGGCGTTGCAGACCTGGGACGGGTCGCCGCCGAGGAAATACAGCGCGAAGGCGGTGCCGGGGACGTCGCGGTTCATCAGGTAGTTGACCGGGCCTTTGGTCTGATCGTCCGTCTCGCTCGCGTCGAAGATGAAGCGGTCGTCCGGCGTGCGGGTGAGGGCGAGGCGGATATGGATCGGGCCGGTGCCATGGCCGTCGCTGTCGATCGCGTCGCTGAAGCGGTGGGTGCCGACGGGGAAGGTTTCGCGCAGCTTGCGGCGGACCAGGATTTCGGTGCGGGCGAGGAGCTGGGCGAGCGCGTCGTCCAGCCTGTCGGGCGAGAAACGCTCGGCGATCTCGGCCATGCGCCTCACGCCGAGTTCGACGCTGGCCATGAGCGCGCGGGTGTCGCCGCGGCAGGTGTCGGGGTAGCGAGAGTTGCGGTAGAAAATTTCGAGGCAGGCATGGTTGGTGGCGCCCTGGTCGATCAGTTTGGTGGGCGGGATGATGATGCCTTCCTGGAAGATGTCCGTCGCGTCCGGCGAGATGGAGCCGGGGCGGAGGCCGCCGATATCGGAGAAATGAGCCCAGCCCATGACGAAGGCGCAGCGGCGGCCGTCGTGGAAGACGGGGGCCAGGAACACCTGGTCATTGGAGTGGGAGACGGCGCCGCGGCTGCCGTAGCAATCGTTGTACCAGTAGAGATCGTCTGGCCTGATCGTGTCGATGGGGAAATGCTCGAAGACCGGGCCGCAGATGTCACCGAAGATCGGCACGTTGGAGCCGACGGCCATCACGCCGTTCGCGTCGAAGAGCGCGGTATAAAAGTCCTTTTTCTCACGGATGAAGGCGGAGATGGCGGTGCGCTCCAGCAGCGCCTCCATCTCCGACTGGGCGGCGCGGATGGCGCCGCGGATGATCTCGAGGGTGACGGGATCGCAGAGGCTCACGGGATTGCTCCATCGAGGTGACAGGCGGCGGATCTTGTGGGGGAGACGGCGCGGAGGAGCGGTGTTTCCTGCGTGCAGCGGGGCATGGTGTGGGGGCAGCGGTCGGCGAAGGGGCAGCCTTCGCCGGTGCGCGGCGCGTCCGACAGATTGCCGCGGATCGGCAGGGCGGCGCGGTCCTGATCGACATGGGCGACGGGGACGGCTGCGACCAGAGCGCGGGTGTAGGGATGGGCGGGGATGGCGATCAGCTCGGCGGTGGGGCCTTCTTCCACGATGCGGCCGAGATACATGACGATGGTGCGTTCGCAGACGTACCGGATCAGCGCGAGGTCATGGCTGATGTAGATGGCGGCGAGGCCGAGGCTGTCGCGCGCCTCGCGCAGCAGGTTGAGGATGCCGGCGCGGACAGACACATCGAGCATGGACACCGGCTCGTCCGCCACGATCAGGCTTGGTTCGGCGATGAGGGCGCGGGCGAGGACGACGCGCTGCAGCTGGCCGCCGGAGAGCTCGTGGGGGTGGCGGTCGAGCCAGGCGTTCGGGGGGGTGAGGCGGACACGGTTGAGCACGGCGTCGATCCGGTCGCGGTGTTCGCGGGCGGGAATGCCGAAATTGCGCAGGGGCTCGGTGAGCGAGCGGCGGATGGAGAAGCGGGGGTTCAGCGCGTCGAACGGGTTTTGGAAGACGAGCTGGGCGCGGGCGCGGAAGGGGCGGAGCGAGTTGCCGTGAAGGGCCGTGACGTCTGTGCCGTCGAACCGGATGGTGCCGGAGGTCGGGTCTTCGAGGCGGAGCAGCATGCGGGCTGTGGTGGTCTTGCCGCAGCC
>CAIQQQ010000130.1 GCA_903873995.1 uncultured Rhodospirillales bacterium | reverse complement strand
CCTTCAACTTTCTCCTATCCGTCCACACCGCCTAGTGTCCCGCACCAGAAATTCGCAAGGCGAATTCCTGGTAAAGCGGGCCACTAACCTATTGTTTCTAGTGTCGACTGATTCTGAAATTCGCCCTGCGAATTTCAGAATCACGACACTAGCGCCTCAGTCCGGGCGTAACGCGATCCGGCACAGGATCTCATCGGCCGGCTTCGTGGTGAGCCGCGCCACCGGGCGAACCTTGTCAGGGTTCAGCAGCGAGAAATCGTAGCGCCGCACCAGCCGCGCCAGGATCAAGGTGCTCTCGATCGTGGCGAACGCGGCGCCCACACAGATGCGCGGGCCGAGGCCAAACGGAATATAGCTGCCCGGCGTGATCTCGCCGTCTCGGGTGAAGCGGTCCGGATCGAACCGGTCGGCGTCGCGCCAGTTGGCCGGACTGCGATGCACAAGCCACGGCGCAATCATCACCATCATGCCGCGCCGAAGCTTCTTGCCCGCGATCTCGGTGTCGCGCTGGGCCACGCGAGGAATGAAGGTGATCGGCGGATACAGCCGCATGCCCTCGCGAAACACGTTGCGGGTGAACGCAAGCTGCTTGGTGTGCTCCAGCAGGATCGGGCCGTCCCCGGCCACGGCGTCGATCTCGGCGCGGATCCGCCCGGCGATCTGCGGAAGCTGTGCGAGGATGAAGAACAGCCAGGTGAGAACGCTTGCGGTCGTTTCGTGGCCGGCGAGGAAGAACACGCCGATCTGGTCGATCAGCTCGCTTCGTGTGAAGGGCGCGCCCGTGTCTGGATCGGTGGCGGCGATCACGGCGCCCACGATGTCGTCGATCGCGGGTGCGCCGGGTTCCAGGCGGGGGGACAGCAGATCGTCGATATGGCCGCGGATGCGGGCGCAGGCGTCCAGCACCGCGCGGGACTGCGGAATGGGCGCGAATGGCCGGCCAAACAGCAGGCGGCGGATCTCGGTGTTCGCCACGTGCCGCTCAAACTGGCCGAACGAGGCGAACACGTCCCGCGCCGTCTGGGAGGCCAGGCTTTGGGTGAAGATCGTGCGGCAGATGATATCCGCGGTCAGCGCACTCATCGCCGCATCGAGCGAGAACGTCGTGCCGCTGTCGGCATGCACATCCAGCACCGCCTCATAGGTGTCGATCCCCGCCTGCATCGCCTCGAAGCTGCGGTTGACGCGCATATGCGAGAAGGCGGGATCGATCATCCGCCGCTGCCGCCGCCAGGTCTCACCGCTGGTCACGAACAAGGACTGCCCGACCAGCCCCTCCAGCGCGCCCACCATCAGGTCGTTCTTGGGAAACACCCCCTCCGGATCGGCCAGCACGCGCGCCACCCAGGCCGGATCGTTCACCAGCATGATGCCGCGCCGGCTGCGGCCGAGCTCACCCACCCTGGTGGTGTAGGCGATGTCCGGCAGCAGGCTTAGAAGATCGCGCTCGCCGGACAGCATGGCGTGGATCAACCCCGGCAGCGGCGCGCGCGGGGTGGGGGCGGGTGGGCGGTAGAGCATCAGCGCCGTGCGATGCGGGGCATGCGGAACGGCAGCAGGGTCTGCACCCAGCGCGCCGAGAACCGGTCGAGATCGAGGCTCTCATGCACGCCATGCGCCTCCTGGCCCAGCAGCGAGGCCGCAAATTCCGAGCGCGTGTAGAACGGCGCATCCTCGAACCGGCGGATCAGCCGCGGCGTCGTGCCCCTATCGGCCCGCGTCGGCCGCGCCACGCGCCACAGACCGCCAGGCATCTGCGCCCGGGGCGGGGCAGGGACGTCCCTGATGCCCTCCGGACCGAACAGCCGCGCCGTGCTGTGCACGCTGCCGTCCCGCCGTGTGGCGTCATACAGCACCAGCGTGTCCTCCCCCTGGCTGGCGCGCGACCACGACCAGTCGGAAAATCCACGCTCGATTGGCTCGCTGCCTTCGTTGCTGTCGAGATAGCCGGTGCCGGACCAGGACAGCTCCGGCCTGGAAAGTGCCACGCTCACCTCGGCGCGCGGTGCGATCGGGTGCCAGCGATGCCGCCGGTTGGCATCCAGCGTCACCTCGTGATCGACCAGCGCATGGGGCCGCACCCGGATCTCGCCGCGCAGCGGCCGCAGATCGGGCATCGTGCGCTCGTCGATGAGGATGATGAGGCAGTCATCCTCCCACGCGATGCTGCTGGGGCCGATCTGGAACCGCTCCGGCGTGATGGAGATGTCGCCGCGCCCGCGCTCGGTCATCGCCCAGCGGCCCGGCGTGCCGTACAGCGCCACATTGAGCGCACAATGCTGGAATGGATCGGCCGGCCCTTTGCGGCGCGCGCCGGCATAGTACGGCGAGAACACGCTGCCGATGAAGGCGATCACCGTCAGGCCATACGCGCCATCGCTGCTGATCGCATCGATATACCACCACGCATAGCCATCCGCCGGCACCGCGCGGTCGAAACGCAGCAGACCTATCGCCCCAGGATCGCCGCCGCCGCCAGCCGCCCCGACAGCGCGGCCATCGGCACCCCGGGCCCCGGATGGGCGCTCCCCCCCGCCAGATATAGTCCCGGGATCCTGCTCCGGGAGGCCGGACGGCGGAACGGGGCCATCGAGCCGTGAGAGGCGAGGCCGTACAGCGCGCCCCCCGTCGCCGGGAACAGGCTGTTCCACTGCGTTGGCGAGGTGATCACCGTCCGCTCCGGCGCCCGTGTCACTGTCAGGCCGCATCGTTCCAGCAGGGTGAAGGTCCTGGTCTCGCATTGCGCGATCTCTGCTCCGGTGAAGTCATGTTTGTCCCCGATCGCCGGCGCGTTCGCCAGCACCAGCAGGCGCTCCGGGCCGATCTGCCCGGTGTCCGCGTCCTGACGGTCCTGGGCGCAGACATAGACCGTCGGCCCCTGCGGCAGGCGGCGGCGGGTGAAGATGTCGTTAAACTCGGCGCGATAATCGTCTGAAAAGAACACATTGTGGCGCACCAGCGGAAACCCTGCGGTCTTGGCGGTCATCGTCCAGGTGAGGGCCGACAGCGAGCGCACCCCGTCCGGCGGCGGCACCGCGCGGCGCGCGGACGGCCCCAGCAGACCCGACGACAGAGCCGCCGCATCGCCGTTGAACACAACGCAATCGGCCATGATCCGCTCGCCCGAGGCCAGACGCACACCCGATGCCCGTCCATCGGCCGTCAGCACCTCGGCCACCTCGCTGTCATACTGGAATTTGGCGCCCTTGTCGGTGGCCAGCGCCTCGAACGCGCGGGCGATCCGGTGCATGCCGCCCTCCACCATCCACACGCCCGCCTGCTCGACATGCGCGACCAGCATCAAGGTGGCCGGCGCCAGCCAGGGCGAGGAGCCACAATAGGTCGCATAGCGGCCGAACAACTGCAGCAGCCGCAGATCGCGGAAATGCTCGGCAAGGCCCTTCCACATCGTGGCGAACGGACTCATGCCCAGAAGCTCGTTCGGGGCGAGCAACCCCACACGCCGCGCCAGGTTGAACGCGCTTCCCGGCTGCGGCGCCGTCATGAACGGCTTCTCCAAGGTCTTGTAGATCTTCGCCGCCCGCGCGCAGAACGCGAGATACCCCCGCGCCTCCGCGGCGCCGGCGAACCGGCCGATCGCGTCGGCAGAGCGCTTGATGTCGGCAAACAGATCGAGCCGTTGCGTTTCGTCCCAGGCATGCCGCGCCAAAATCTCGGCCGGGATCAAGGTCAGATGCTGCTCCAGGGTGGTGCCGGCGGCGGCGAACACCGCATCGAACACGAAGCGCATGGTGAACACCGTGGGTCCCGCATCGATCCGCGCATCCCCGATCGCGATCTGACGCAGCTTCCCGCCAGGTGCCGGCGCGCGGTCGACCACCACGACCTCGACTCCCGCCGAGGCAAGCTCCACTGCCGCAACCAGGCCTGCGATCCCAGCCCCCACCACCACGGCCTTGCGTGCCCGCATCACGTTCTTTGCTCCGACACGTCTTTTCCGATTGCTGATTTTTCTGATTGACGTAGGTGTCAAGATAACATGACACTCAGAACTGACAAGCGGACTTGACACTCACAGCGTCAACGCCCGCAAGCAGCAACCAGCTGGGAGGGGCAACGATGGACGTCATGTCGCGGATCGAGCGTGCACTGGCCAAGGCGATCGGACAATGCAGCCTTCCCGGCGGTCCGCCGCGTCTTGCGGCCGCGATGCATGACAGCGTGTTCCCCCGCGGCGCCCGCATCCGCCCGCGCCTGTGCATGGCGGTCGCCGCGGCCTGTGGCGAAGACAGCCCGGCGCTCACCGACGCCGCGGCCGCCTCGATCGAGCTGATGCACTGTGCATCGCTGGTGCATGACGATCTGCCCTGCTTCGATGACGCCGCCACCCGGCGCGGCAAGCCCACCGTCCATGTCACCCACGGCGAGCCGCTGGCCGTTCTGGCCGGCGACGCGTTGATCGTGCTGTCCTTCCAGACCGTGATCCGTGCCGGCATGCGCAACCCCCAGCGGATGGCCACCATCCTCCAGACCCTCGGCCGCGCCGTGGGCGCCCCCCTGGGCATCTGCGCCGGCCAGGCCTGGGAGTGCGAGGACGAGATCGATCTCGCGCATTACCAGCAATCCAAGACCGGCGCGCTGTTCTCGGCCGCGACCGTGATGGGTGCCGCCGCCGCGGGCACCGATGCCGAGCCGTGGCGCAGGCTCGGCGAGCTGCTGGGTGAGGCCTACCAGGTCGCCGACGATCTGCGCGACGTGGTCTGTACGCCCGAGGAGCTGGGCAAACCGATTGGCCAGGACGAGGCGCATGGCCGCCCGAACGCCGTGAAGCTCCTGGGTCTGGACGGCGCCATCGCCCGCCTCGACGCTCTGGCAGAGGCCGCTGCCGCATCGGTGCCGGATTGTCGCGGTGGGGCCGACCTGCGCGCCCATATTCTCAGCGAGACGATGCGCCTGCTGCCCAAGGAGCTGGCGCGCCGCGCCGCCTGACCATATGATACTTTCCGTGACACTGCCTGGTCCAACCGGCTCCTGGCTGGACCGGGCGTATGCCTGGCGCGACGGCTTGCTGACCAGCGCCCGATTCCGCCGCTGGGCCGCAGACTTCCCCTTGACCCGCCCGATCGCACGCAGACGCGCCCGCGCGCTGTTCGATCTGTGCGCGGGGTTCGTCTACACCCAGGTGCTGCTGTCCTGCGTGCGGCTCGGCGTGTTCGAGATCCTGCGCGCCGGGCCCCAATCGGCCGCTTCGCTGGCCGCGAGGCTCAATTTACCATCCGAATCGGCCGATATCCTGCTGGATGCCGCAGTCTCGCTGAAGCTGCTCTCCCGCCGGCGGGGCCGCTACGGCCTCGGCGAACTCGGCGCAGCGCTGATCGGCAATCCCGGCCTGACCGCGATGATCGAGCACCACGCTTTGGTCTATGGTGATCTCGTCGACCCTGTGGCCCTGCTGCGCGGCGAGCGGCGCCAGGACGGGCTGCACAGCTACTGGTCCTACGCTGACGGCACAGTCCCGCAGGACGATGCGCAGATCAGCCCCTACACCCAGCTGATGTCCGCCTCGCAGCCCTTCGTCGCCGAGGAGATTCTGGCCGCGATCCGGTTCGACCGGCATCGTTGCCTGCTCGATGTCGGCGGCGGCGATGGCACCTTCGTCGAAGCCGTCGCCCGCGCCACGCCAGGCCTGAAGGTGATGGTGTTCGACCTCCCCCCGGTGGCCGACCGCGCCCGCCAGCGTTTCGAACGCACAGGCCTCACCCAGGCCAGCGCTCATGGCGGCGACGCGAAAACCGGTCCGTTGCCGGGAGGCGCCGATCTGATCTCCTTCGTCCGCGTCATCCACGACCACGATGACAAAAGCGTCCTCGCCATGCTGCGCCAGGCCCGCACTGCACTGGCGCCGGGTGGCACGCTCATGATCGCCGAACCCATGTCCGGCACCCCGGGCGCCGAGCCGATCGGCGACGCGTATTTCGGCTTTTACCTCGTGGCCATGGGCCGAGGCCGCAGCCGCACGCCACAGGCCATCGAAGCGCTCCTCGCCCAGGCAGGTTTCACCCGCCCCCGCCGCATCGCTACGCGTCTGCCGGTCATGGCCCGCATCATCGTGGCCGAGCCGGCGTCCACCTGAATGTCACGTGAAGTGGACGTAAGACTTGATTGACATCGCGGCGTGTCAGGCTAGAGTTACACATGCGCCCGGAAACCTACCGTCGTGAGGCGGACTTCGAAGCGCGGGAGACAAGATTGATGGAAACGCTGGCCGTCGTGATGCAGGAGCCGGAAAGGCTGACCCTCAGCCGACTGGCGCTGACGGCGCCGGGGCCGGCCGATCTTGTCGTCGAGATCCAGCACAGCGGCATCAGCACGGGCACGGAGAAGCTGCTCTGGACCGGCAAGATGCCGATGTTTCCGGGCATGGGATATCCGCTGGTGCCGGGCTACGAATCAGTCGGCATCGTCTCGCATGTCGGACCAGAAGCGACCGGCAAAATCGGCGATCATGTGTTTGTGCCGGGTGCCAAGTGCTACGGCGACGTGCGCGGCCTGTTCGGCGGGGCTGCGCAGCGTGTGGTGGTGCCGCAGGCCCGCGTGATGCGGATCGATACGACCCTGGGCGAGCGCGGCGTGCTCCTGGCACTGACCGCCACCGCCTATCACGCCTATCCCCATGGCGGCCCGCAGCCCGATCTGATCGTGGGCCACGGGGTGCTCGGCCGGCTGATGGCGCGGCTTGCCGTTGCCGCCGGGGCCACGCCCACGGTCTGGGAAATCAACCCGGACCGGATGGCAGGCGCCGAGGGCTACCAGGTGGTGCATCCGGACGCCGATCCGGTCCGCAACTACCGCCATATCTGCGATATGAGCGGCGATCCCACGATCATCGACAAGCTTGTGGCGCGCATGGCGCCGGGCGGGGAGATCGTGCTGGCCGGGTTCTACACCGATCCGCTGTCGTTCAACTTCGCGCCCGCCTTCATGCGCGAGGCACGCATCCGCATCGCCGCCCAGTTTCTCGAATCTGACCAGCTCGCGTCGCTGCGGCTGATCGAAGAGGGGCGCCTGTCCCTCGATGGCCTGATCACCCACCGCGCGCCGGCGTCGGACGCCGACGCGGCGTATCGCAAAGCCTTTTCTGATGCTGCCTGCCTGAAAATGATCCTTGATTGGAGCCACAGCGCATGACCGCCCCACTCGACGAAGCCGTGACGCAGATGCAGGCCGACCTTCGCGCCGAAGCCGCGATCGAGCCCGATGCTGTCGCCCCCGGCCCGGTGAAGAAAGAAACCCAGATCATTGCGATCTACGGCAAGGGCGGCATCGGCAAGTCGTTCACGCTGGCCAATCTCAGCTACATGATGGCCCAGCAGGGCAAGCGCGTGCTGCTGATCGGTTGCGATCCGAAGTCGGACACGACCTCGCTGCTGTTCGGTGGACGGTCATGCCCCACCATCATCGAGACGTCGTCCAAGAAGAAGCTGGCCGGCGAGGCCGTGCAGATCGGCGATGTGTGCTTCAAGCGCGATGGCGTGTTCGCCATGGAACTGGGCGGCCCGGAAGTTGGCCGCGGCTGCGGTGGCCGCGGCATCATCCACGGCTTCGAGCTGCTGGAGAAGCTGGGCTTCCACGATTGGGGCTTCGACTATGTCCTGCTCGACTTCCTTGGCGACGTGGTCTGCGGTGGCTTCGGCCTGCCGATCGCGCGCGACATGTGCCAGAAGGTGATCGTGGTCGGCTCGAACGACCTGCAGTCCCTTTACGTCGCCAACAACGTCTGCTCCGCGGTGGATTATTTCCGCAAGCTCGGCGGCAATGTCGGCGTGGCCGGCATGGTCATCAACAAGGATGACGGCACCGGCGAGGCGCAGGCCTTTGCGGACTCGGTCGGTATTCCGGTGCTCGCCGCGATCCCCGCCAACGAGGACATCCGCCGCAAATCAGCCAATTACGAAATCATCGGCCGCCCCGGCAGCGAGTGGGCGCCGATGTTCGAGATGCTGGCCGAACAGGTCGCCATCGCACCCCCGGTTCGCCCCACCCCGCTGTCCCACGAGAATCTGCTCAACCTGTTCAAGGGTGATGCGGTCGGCCGCGGCGTGACCCTGATGCCGGCAAGCATGGAAGACATGTGCGGCAAAGAAACCATCGTGAAGCCGTCCCTCGAAATCGTCTACGAGGCGGTGTGAGCATGGACGGGACAGCCGCCGCTCCAACACAGGCGACCGACTGCCACGGCGGCCGGGAGACGATGCTGGAGGCCGCACGCGCGGCCGGCAAGACCGAGATGCTGGCCGGCCTCGCCAAGGACTATCCGCGCGGCCCGCATGACCAGCCGCAATCGATGTGCCCCGCCTTCGGCTCGCTCCGCGTCGGCCTGCGCATGCGGCGCACCGCCACGATCCTCTCGGGCTCGGCCTGCTGCGTCTATGGCCTGACCTTTACCTCGCATTTCTACGGCGCCAAGCGGACGGTGGGCTACGTGCCGTTCAACTCCGAAAGCCTGGTGCGCGGGCAGCTCTTCGAGGACATCCGCACCGCCGTGCACGACATGGCCAAGCCGGAAGAATACGACACCGTCGTCATCATTAATCTCTGCGTGCCGACCGCGTCCGGCGTGCCGCTCGATCTGCTGCCGAAGTCGATCAACGGCGTGCGCATCATCGGGATCGACGTGCCGGGCTTCGGGGTTCCGACCCATGCCGAGGCGAAGGATGTGCTGGCCGGCGCGATGCTGCGCTACGCTCGCACCGAGGCCGAGGCCGGCCCCGTCCAGCGTCCGCGCGTGGTGCAGGAGATGCCGACGGTGACGCTGGTCGGCGAGCTGTTCCCGGCTGATCCGGTCGGTGTCGGCGCGATGCTGGCCCCGATGGGTCTTGCGGTCGCCCCGCAGCTGCCGTCGCGCGAATGGCGTGATCTCTACGCAGCGCTGGACAGCCGCGTGGTTGCCGCTGTGCACCCGTTCTACACGGCCTCGATCCGTGAGTTTCAGGCCGCCGGCCGCCCGATCGTGGGCTCTGGCCCGGTCGGCGTTGAAGGCACCGATGCCTGGCTCAGTGCTATCGGCGCCGCGGCCAATGTCGGCGCTGCCGAGATCGACGCCGCCAAGGCCCGCACGCTCAACCCCATGCGCGGCGCACTCGCGGGCATGCGGATGAAATCCCGCGTCACCGTGTCCGGCTATGAAGGTTCGGAGCTGCTGGTGGCCCGCCTGATGATCGAGCTTGGCTGCGAGGTGCCCTATGTCGGCACCGCCTGCCCGCGCACCCCCTGGTCGGACCTCGACCGCGAATGGCTCAACGCCCATGGCTGCCACGTGCAGTATCGTGCCTCGCTGGAGCAGGACGTGGCGGCGATGCTGGAGGTCAAACCGGACCTCGCCATCGGCACCACGCCCTTGGTACAGAAGGCCAAGGAGCTCGGCACGCCGGCGATCTACTTCACCAACATGGTCTCCGCCCGCCCGCTGCTCGGCATTCCCGGCATCGGTGCGATGGCCGCGATCGTGAAGGCGCAAACGAAGTCGCCTGAGCGTTTCGCCGGCATGGTGGCGTTCTTTGACGGCGTCGGGACTGGCGACAACACCGGCTATGGCTGGCAGGGCACGCCCGAGGCGCATCCGCAGTTCCGCGAGAAATACCGCAAGCAGCGTCTCGCCCGCGAGAAGACGCTCGCCAACCAGTCGATGGGGAGCTAGGCGATGCTGGTTCTCGATCACGATCGCGCCGGCGGCTATTGGGGTGCGGTCTATGCCTTCTGCGCGGTGCGCGGCCTGCGGGTGGTGATCGACGGCCCGGTGGGCTGCGAGAACCTGCCCGTCACCGCCGTGCTGCACTACACCGATGCGCTGCCGCCGCATGAGTTGCCGGTGGTGGTGACGGGCCTGGCCGAGGAACAGCTGTCCTCGACCGGCACCGAAGAATCGATGAAGCGCGCCAACGACACCCAGGACCGGGACATGCCGGCCGTGGTCGTCACAGGCTCGATCGCTGAGATGATCGGCGGCGGTGTCACGCCCGAAGGCTCTGGCCTGATGCGCTTCATCCCGCGCACCATCGACGAGGACCAGTGGCAGGCGGCCGACCGCGCCATGGTGTGGATGTGGCACGAATTCGGTGTGAAAGCCGCCAAATCCCGCCGCGCGCCGAAGCGCCCGGAGGGTGCGAAGCCGCTGGTCAACCTCATCGGTCCGATCTACGGCACGTTCAACATGCCGTCCGACCTGCACGAGATGCGCCGCTTGGTGGAGGGCATCGGCTGCGAGGTCAACATGGTGTTCCCGCTCGGCGCCCATATCGAGGACATCCCCCGCCTCGCCGATGCCGAGGTGAACGTCTGCCTCTACCGCGAGTTCGGCCGAAAGCTGTGCGAGGAGCTGGGCAAGCCCTATCTCATGGCGCCGATCGGCCTGCATTCCACCACACGGTTCTTGCGCAAGCTCGCCGAGGTGGTGGGCGTCGATCCGGAGCCGTTCATCGCGGCCGAGAAGCACACCACGATCAAGCCGCTATGGGATCTGTGGCGGTCGGTGACGCAGGATTTCTTTGCCACCGGCAGCTTCGCGATCGTGGCGACCGACACCTACGCCGTGGGTGTGCGTCGCTTCCTCGAAGACGATCTTGGCATCCCGTGCGCGTTTGCCCATTCGCGCACAGCCGGCACCAAGCCGGACAACGCGAAGGTGCGCGAGGATCTGCGCGCCAAGACGCCGCTGGTGCTGTTCGGCTCGTTCAACGAACGGATGTATCTGGCCGAGCTTGGCAACCGTTCGATGTTCGTGCCGGCCTCGTTCCCAGGTGCCATCATCCGACGCGCAGTGGGCACGCCGTTCATGGGTTACTCGGGTGCGACGTATATCCTGCAGGAATACTGCAACGCCCTGTTTGACGCCCTGTTCATGATCCTGCCGCTCGGCACGGACATGGACCGCGTGGAGCCCACGCTGTCGCGCGCCGAGAACTCGGCGCCGATGAAATGGGACGAGGACGCGCTGGCCCTGCTCGACGACTATGTCGAGACCGAGCCGTATCTGGTGCGCATCTCGGCGGCCAAACGCATGCGCGAGACGGCTGAACGCGCCACGCGTGTGGCGCTGGAGGAGCACGTCTCGGCCGCGCGCCTGGCCACGGTGCTGCCGCAGCGCCAGATGGTGCCGGCATGAGCCGCGCCGTCAGTTTGAAATTCGATGCGGTCCGCTGGCGTTCCAGCGCCACGGCCCGCCCGATCGAAATG
>CAIQQQ010000129.1 GCA_903873995.1 uncultured Rhodospirillales bacterium | reverse complement strand
CCCATTCTGAGGCTCAAGTCATGACAACGATCGGATGGATCCAGATCGCGCTGTTCTGCGCGCTCATCATCGCCATCACGCGCCCCCTCGGCGGCGCGTTGGCCAAAATCTACGGCGAGGGTCAGGCCCCGCTCTGTGCGCTCGAGCGCGGCACCTACCGCCTGATGGGCGTCGATTGGCGCACCGACCAATCCTGGGTCGGCTACGCCATCGCCATGCTGGTCTTCAAGGTGGCGGGCTTTCTGCTGGCGTATGGCCTGCAGCGCCTGCAGACCGAACTGCCGCTTAATCCTGACGGACAGGGCCCGATCACGCCGGACCTCGCCTACAACACCGCCGTCAGCTTCCTCACCAACACCAACTGGCAGTCTTACGGTGGCGAATCCACCGTCAGCTACCTGGTGCAGATGATGGCGCTCACGGTGCAGAACTTCGCCTCCGCCGCCGCCGGCATTGCCATGGCGGTCGCCGTCATCCGCGGCTTCTCGCGGCGTAGCGCAAAAGGTGTTGGCAATTTCTGGGTCGATATCACGCGGGTCACCTACTATGTGCTGATCCCGATCTCAGTCGTCATCGCCCTTGTGCTCATCTGGCAGGGCGTGCCGCAGACCCTGGGCGGCCATATCGAGGCCACCACGCTTGAAGGCGCCGCCCAGTCCATCGCCATCGGGCCTGTCGCCTCGCAGGAGGCGATCAAGATGCTCGGCACCAACGGCGGCGGCTTCTTCAACGCCAACTCCGCCCACCCGTTCGAGAACCCGACGGCGCTGACCAACCTGTTGCAGGTGTTCGCGATCTTCTCGCTCGGCGCGGCGCTGACCAACCTGTTCGGCCGCCTGGTGCGCGACGAGCGGCAGGGCTGGGCGGTGTTTGCCGCCATGGGGATCCTCTTCCTCGTCGGTGTCACGGTCGTCTACTGGTCCGAGGGCCACGCCAACCCGGTGCTGACCGCGCTGGGCGCTGATCCGTCCATGGGCAACATGGAAGGCAAGGAGCTGCGCTTCGGCATCCCCGGCTCCGCCTTGTTCGCAACCGTCACGACGGATGCGTCCTGCGGCGCGGTGAACGCCATGTTCGACAGCTTCCTGCCGCTGGGCGGCATGATCCCGATGATCAACATCATGCTCGGCGAGATCATCTTCGGCGGCGTCGGCTCCGGCATCTATGGCTTCCTGCTGTTCGCCATCATCGCCGTGTTCGTGGCCGGGCTGATGGTCGGCCGCACGCCCGAATATCTCGGCAAGAAGCTCGAGGCGCGCGAGATCAAGATGACGATGCTCGCGATCCTGTGCCTGCCGCTGTCCATCCTCGGCTTCACCGCCATCGCTGTGGTGCTGCCCGGGCCGCTGGCGGCGTTGCAGGCGGCAGGTCCGCACGGGTTTTCGGAGGCGCTCTACGCCTACACCTCCGCCACCGGCAACAACGGCAGCGCCTTCGCCGGCCTGTCCGCCAACACGCCGTTCTGGAACACCACGCTTGGCCTCGCGATGATGATCGGGCGGTTCTTCATGGTGATCCCGGCGCTGGCGGTGGCGGGCTCGCTCGCGTCCAAAAAGACGCTGGCCGCGTCCTCCGGCACCTTCCCCACCCATGGTCCGCTGTTCGTGGGGCTCGCCATCGGCGTGATCCT
>CAIQQQ010000128.1 GCA_903873995.1 uncultured Rhodospirillales bacterium | reverse complement strand
TAACTCTGATGTAACATTCGACTTTCATCGAACAATCCTTGCCTCCCAAACCGCAACCCTTCGATGCCCGACGAACCCTCGGCTGACCGAAACGTTCCGGTCAGCTTCCGGCCAACCGCTGCCGGTTGCAGACGCCATCGTGACGAGCGCCAGAGCCGATCTGACAGGTGCTCGGCCCCGGCTCCAGTGTCGTGATTCTAAAATTCGCCGGGCGAATTTCAGAATCAGTCGACACTAGAAACAATAGGTTAGTGGCCCGCTTTACCAGGAATTCGCCTTGCGAATTTCTGGTGCGGGACACTAGCTCTTGGTTTTGGCGAGCATCTTTATCCGACGGCTGATCCTGTCAGGTCGGACGAGGCTGAACGACGATGTGAAGGGACCGTGCGGGCTTTATCGCCCCGCACGCGTCAAATGCTCGCGGTAGCGATTGCGCAAGGTGAGCTTGTGGATCTTGCCGGTGGCGGTGTGGGGGAGTTCGTCGACCATCACCACGTCGTCCGGCAGCCACCAGGTTGGGACCTTGTCCTTGTAGATTGCCAGCACGCCCTCGCGCGTCAGCTCGCGGTCCGGGCGGGGGACCACGATGAGCAACGGGCGTTCGGCCCATTTGGAGTGGCTGGCGGCCACAATCGCGGCTTCCAGCACGTCTGGATGGGACATGGCGATATTTTCCAGGGTGATGGAACTGATCCATTCGCCGCCGGATTTGATCACGTCCTTCGACCGGTCGGTGATCTCCATCGTGCCGGTTTCGTCGATGGTGGCGACGTCGCCGGTGGCGAACCAGCCAGCCGTGTCACACGCGCTGTCGGGTTCCTGGCCCCAATAGGCGTTGGCCACCCAGGCGCCGCGGACCATGAGGTTGCCTTGGGCCACGCCGTCCCACGGCAGGCTTTCGCCGGCGTCGTTGGCGATCTTCATGTCGATGCCGAAGATGCCGCGGCCTTGTTTTTCAAGGTGGCGCAGGCGGGCCTCGCCGGAAAGGGCGTCCGTTTCGGGCAGGGGGGCGTTGAAGGTGCCCAGCGGGCTGGTTTCGGTCATGCCCCAGGCGTGGTCGATCTGGATGTTATACTCGCCCTCAAACGCCTCGATCATCATGCGGGGGCAGGCGGAGCCGCCGATCACCAGGCGCTTGACGGTGTGCAGGCGCTCGCCCGAGGCGCGAAGGTGGTTGAGCAGGCCGAGCCAGATGGTGGGGACGCCGGCGGAGCGCGTGACCTTTTCGTCGTTCATAAGCTTGGTGAGGCTGGCGCCGTCCAGATGGCGGCCGGGGAAGATCAGGGCTGCGCCTGCGGCGGGGGCGGCATAGGGGATACCCCAGGCGTTGACGTGGAACATCGGCACCACCGGCAGGATGCGGTCGGTGGCGCGCAGACCGAACACGTCCGCCGCGTTGATCGCCATCGCGTGCAGGATGGTGGAGCGGTGTGAGTAGAGCACGCCCTTGGGCTTGCCCGTCGTGCCGGAGGTGTAGCAGAGCAGCGCCGCTTTGCGCTCGTCGAACTCGGGCCAGGCATAGGTCTCGTCCGCCGCTGCCATCAGGGTTTCGTAGCAGAGCAGGTCCATGCCGGGGGGCAGGGTGATCGCGGGCATGTGCTCAGGCGCGCACATCATCACCACGGCGCGCAGCTTCGTCTCGGGGGCGATGGTCTCGACCAGGCCAGCGAAGCTGGTTTCGCAGAACAGCACGCTGTCGGCCGCGTCGTTGATGATGAACGTGATGTCAGGCGCACCGAGGCGCGGATTGACGGTGTGGCAGATCGCTCCCATGCCGGAGACACCGTAATAGAGCTCCAGGTGGCGAAAGCCGTTCCAGCCCAGGGTTGCGACCCGGTCGGCATCGCCGATGCCAAGCCTCTGCAGCACGCGGGCCAGGCCGCGGGCGCGGCGCTCGATGCCGGCGTAGTCGGTGCGGTGAATATCGCCTTCGACGGTCTTGGAGATCACGGCGGCGCGCGGATGGTTGCGGGCCGCGTAGGTGATGATCTGCGAGATCATCAGCGGCCGATCCTGCATCAGTCCGAACATCGCGCACTCCCTGTCACCCGGCATTTCGAAGCCGGTGTGACGGGGAGATTACGCACACAATGAAGGCGTTACCAGATCAGCGATGAGCCCAATCAACGATGGGACTGAATGAAGCCCTTGATGCGCGGGGCGATCTCGGCGGTGAAGCGGCGGCCGTTGAACAGGCCGTAATGGCCGACGCCAGGCTGTTCGAGATGGTCGCGCATCGCCTCGGGGAGACGGTGGGCGAGCTTGTGGGCGGCCTTCGTCTGGCCGATGCCGGAGATGTCGTCCCGTTCGCCCTCGATCGTTTGCAGTGCTGTGCGGGTGATGGCCTCCGGTGTCACGCGGACGTCGTGATGGAGGAAGATGCCGCGGGGGAGGGAATGCTCCAGGAACACCGCCTCGATGGTCTGGAGGTAGAACTCGGCCGAGAGGTCCATCACCGAGCGATACTCGGTGTAGAAGGCCCGCCGGCTGGCCAGCGTTTCCTCGTCGCCTTCCACCAGGTGCATGAACATCTTCCAATGCGCGTCCATATGGCGGTCGATGTTCATCGCCATAAAGCCGGCGAGCTGCAGGAAGCCTGG
>CAIQQQ010000127.1 GCA_903873995.1 uncultured Rhodospirillales bacterium | reverse complement strand
GACACTCTTTCCCTACACGACGCTTTCCGATCTCCTCTCGATCGCGACACCATCAACGGCCTGCGCCGGTTCAGCGTCGCGGACATGGCCACTCGCACGGTGGCGCGCGGCGAACGGGCGTGGTCGTCCCATGCTCTGCTCGACAGCACGCTGCCCGGACATGCAGCAGCACTTGCCCCGGTGATCGGCCACGGCATGAGCCAGGACCTGTCCCACCGGCCGAAGATCACCAATCCGCATGGCTTCTCGGTGGAATGGCTGCAGATCCTACCCGGCAACGCAGTGGGTCCGTTCCGTCTGGCCGAGCGGCAGGTGCTGATCGTGTTCTCCGGTGCCATCACCGTGGCAGTGGACGACGCGGCGCCGATGGATGTCGCAGCACAGGAGGTGTTCTCCGTGCCGGAGGATGCATGGCGGACCATCGCCAACACCGGCGATACGGTGGCCGAAATGATCCTGGTCATCACCGGCGACCACAAGAAGCATCCGGTCTGGCAAGAGGACATCATGACCCAGGCGGCACGCGCCGACGTGGGCGTGGATCACGCCGGCTATGTGGCGCCGCTCCGCCTGCTGCCAGGGCCGCATCACCGCCCGGCGGCATGATACAGGGACCGGTGCGGCGGCGGGCCACATCCTACGATGTGGCGATTGCCGCGGGCGTTGCGCAATCCACCGTGTCGCGCTGCTTTCGCGACGGCAGCAACATCTCGCCGGACACGCGGGCCAAGGTGTTCGCCGTGGCCGAACGGATTGGCTATGTGCCCAACGCGATGGCGCGCTCGCTGATCACGCGGCGTTCGGACATGGTGGGCGTGATCGCCACACGATTCACGCTGCGCGGCAACCCGGACCTGATCCATGCGCTGGGCGCCTCGCTGTCGGGTGCCGGCAAAAGCCTGCTGCTGCTGGTGGTCGAGAACGACTGGCCGGAAGCCGCGAGCCTGCGCGGCGCATTGGAATACCCGCTGGACGGGCTGATCTCCTGCGCGATGATCGAGGACGGCCTGGTGCGGCGCATTCAACAGCGCGGCGTCTCGGTCGTGTTCCTCAACCGCAGCGTGACTATGCCGCAGATCGACTGGATCAAGACGGACAACGCGGCGGCGGCGCGTGATGTGGCGGAGCGCCTGGTGGCAGCGGGGCATCGGCGGTTTCTGTGCATCGCCGGGCCGATCGAGGCGCCGGTCAGCCGCGAGCGCATCGAGGGCTTCGTGGCCGGACTGGCAACCGCCGGTCTGGCTGCGCCGGACGTGCGGCACGCCGATTATTCCTATGCCGGCGGCCATGATGCGATCCTCGCGCATCTGCGCGAGGCCCCGGCGCCGGATGCGGTGTTCTGCGCCAATGACCAGCTGGCCCTTGGCGCAATGGACGCGCTGCGCTTCGATCTTCGGCTGCGCGTGCCGCAGGACGTCTCGGTGGTGGGGTTTGACGACGTGGCGGAAGGCTCCCGCCCGACCTACGAGCTGACCACACTGCGACAGAGTTCGGTTGAGATCGCCCATGCGGCCGTGGATCTGCTGCTGCGCCGCCTGATCGATCCCGGTGCCGCGTCGCAGCGCGTGATGGTGCCGGCCACGCTGATCCGCCGTGGCTCCGCTCGCCTCGCCTAAACATGCGGCAGTCCGCGTGCCGGCATGGACGTTCCAAGACGAATTAATCGATTGACATAATTCCTCCCGCCGCGCGACGCTCCGGGTGTGCATTCGAATGCTTCGTCAAGGGTTCCGGTATAACAGGCCTGATCTCGAGATCCGCCACAGCGAGCAAACAGGAAGATGCCGATGTCGTCACGCACGCCGCAACCGGCTTCTCACGGCACCGCCCCGATCCTTGAAGCGCGCGGCATCGTCAAGCGTTTCGGCCATGTCGAGGCCCTGCGCGGCGCGGATTTCGCGGCCTACCCCGGCGAGGTGACGGCGCTGATCGGCGACAACGGCGCCGGTAAGAGCACGCTGGTGAAGATTCTGTCCGGGGTCTACCAGGCGAATTCGGGCAGCATCGTGCTCGATGGGCGGGAGGTCAGCTTCAGCTCGCCCAGCGATGCCCATGCCAAGGGCATCGAGACCGTCTACCAGGACCTTTCGGTGGCGCCGGACATGACGCCATCCGACAACATGTTCATGGGCCGCGAGATCCTGCGGCCCGGCCTGCTCGGGCGCCTTGGGTTTCTCGACAATGCGCGCATGCGGACCGCCAGCGCCGAGGCGTTCCAGCGCCTGAAGGTCAGCCTCAAGGACATGGACACGCCGATCTCCAGCCTGTCCGGCGGGCAGCGCCAAAGTGTAGCGATCTGTCGCGCGATCATGTGGGCCAAACGCGTGGTGTTCATGGACGAACCGACGGCAGCGCTCGGCGTGGTGCAGACCCGCCGCACCCTGGAGCTGATCCGTCGCATCCGCGACACCGGGGTCGCCGTCGTGCTGGTGAGCCACAACATGCGCGATGTGATCGAGGTGGCCGACAGCATCGAGGTACTGCGCCTCGGCCGCCGCATCGCCCGGCTGGGCAATGACGGCGTGACCATCCAGGACCTGGTGGGCGCCATGACAGGGGCGCTCGATGTGCCCGAGGAAACGGTCGCAGCGGAGATCGAGGCGATATGACCGACACTGCGATGATCGCCGACGTCGCGGCGCAGCCGTTGCATGCGCCGCCCAGCATCGTGCGGCGCCTGCGCCGCGCGATGACGTCATCGCCGGCGCTGATGGGGCTGATCCTGCTGCTGTTGCTGGCATTCTTCACCGCCATGCGGCCGGACACCTTCGCGAGCGTGTTCAACATCCGCAACATCTTCCTCGACGCCTCGGGCCTGCTCATCCTGGCCACCGGCATGACGTTCGTGATGATCGCCGGCGGGTTCGACCTGTCGATCGGCTCGGTCCTGGTGTTCTCAGGCGTCGCCGCCGCAAAGACGATGGAGACACTGGGTGGCGAGGGCGTAGGCGTGCTGATCGCGGGGACGATCGCGGCGATGCTGTCCGGCATCGCCTGGGGCGTGTTCAACGGCGTCTGCATCGCGAGGCTGCGCGTCTCCGCCCTTATCACCACGCTCGGCTCGATGGGGGCGGCGCTCGGCCTTGCCTATCTGCTCACCGACGGCAACGACGTGCGCACCGTGCCGAAGCTGCTGATGTCGATCGGGCGGGACGGCCGCATCGCCGGCACGTTCGGCAGCAACGACGAACCCACCGGGCGCAAGCTGCGCGCAGCCGTTGACAAGGCGATGGCTTTGGTGGGGTGAGGG
>CAIQQQ010000126.1 GCA_903873995.1 uncultured Rhodospirillales bacterium | reverse complement strand
TCGCCCTGCGAATTTCAGAATCACGACACTAACGCACGACGCGGGTTCGGGCAGAGCCCGACCTTGCTTGCCTTCACCCGCCGATCGGATCGATCGGCGCGGGGGGCGTGCCGCCGGCTTCGATGGCTTCGCCAGCGGCCAGCAGCAGGTCTTCGCGCCAGCGCTGGCCGATGAGCTGCACGCCAACCGGGACTGTGCCGACCATGCCGGTCGAGACGACCAGGCCGGGCAGTCCCATCAGCGGCAGGCCGGTCTGGATGATCTGCGCCTCCAGCACGCGCGCGAGCGCATCGGGGCCGCGCTGGTCCTCGCCGTCGGCGAACGGCAGCTCGCCCGAGACCGGCAGCAGCAGCACGGGATGCTGTGCCAGGAACAGCTGCCACTGGCGGGTGAGGGTGGCACGCGCCACCATGGCGCGGGCGACGATGTCGGCCGGCAGCACGCCTGCCACCTCGCGCAGGCCGGCCACGATGGTCAGCGCCGCCGGATCGCCCTCCCGCTCCACCGCGGCGAGGAACCCGGCAAACCCGTCGCCGATCCACAGCTGCACCTGCAAGGTCGTCGCCTCGCGGAACGATGGCGTGTCGTCGATCTCCGTCACGGTGTAGCCGGCGGCCACCAGCCGGCGCGCCGCATCCCGCAGCGCCGCCTCAACCTCAGGTGCGACCGCCATTCCGTTGGGCCTCACGCACATCGCAACCATGCGCGGCAGTTCGGGGCCGGTGAGCGGGGCAGGGATGTACCAGGGATCGCGCGCGTCCGGCCGCGCCATCGCATGCAGCCCGAGCCGGACATCGGCGATCGTGCGCGCGATTGGGCCAGAGACGGCCATCACCTGCGCGCCGATCGCCCGCTCCGGTCCGGACGCGTTCCACGCCGGCACCCGCCCCAGGCTCGGCCTTATGCCGTGCACGCCGCAGGCATAGGCCGGATAGCGCACCGAGCCGCCGATATCCGTGCCGTGCCCGATATGCCCGATGCCCGAAGCCACGGCGGATGCGGCGCCGCCGGACGACCCGCCCGGCGTGATCCCGGCATCGCGCGGGTTCTTCGTGTCGCCATGCAACTGGTTGGTGGTGAACCATCGCAGCGAGAACGCCGGCGTGTTGGTCCGCCCCAGCAGAATTGCGCCGGCCGCGCGCAGATTGGCCACCACCGGGCTGTCCTGGGTTGCCATCTGGTTCTGCTGCAGCCGGAGCCCGTTGGTGGTGGCATAGCCAGCCTGATCGGTGTTGACCTTGATCGTCACCGGCACGCCCGCCAGCGGCCCCGGATCCTCCCCGGCCGCAAGGCGCCGGTCGATCGCGTCCGCGGCGGCCAGAACCTCCTCCGGCCGATGCTCCACCACGGCGTTGAGCCGCGGATTGACCGCATCCAGCCGCGCCAGCGCGGACAGCGCCGCCTCACGCGCCGAAATCGTCCGCGTGTGCACCGCACGTGCCAGGTCGCTCGCAGACATACGCCAGATGTCGGTCTCGGCCATCACAAATCCCCCTTGTCGAGGGTTCAGCGTCTCACACGCCAAGGGGGGCTGAAAAGAGGCGGGCAGGACGTTGGGTAGACCGTTCTGTCGACCCTAATTCCCGGCGCGCTGCGCCAGATGCCGCCGTGTGGACGCCACGGTGCCGGCATCAACCGCGGGCGCCACGTTGCCCCAGGCGTTGCGGATATAGGTGAGCACGGACGCCGTCTGCGCGTCGCTGAGTTTCCAGCCGAAGGCAGGCATGGCCGGGCCGGTCGGGGCTTCGGCGGTCGCCACCGCCTGCGCGCCGATCAGCACGACGCGGGCGAGGGTGACGGGATCGGGAGACTGCACAACGGCGCTGCCGGAAAGCGTCGGGAACAGGCGGGGGATGCCCGCGCCGGTGGCGGTGTGGCAGGCGGCGCAATTGTCCAGATAGATCGCGCGTCCGGCCTGCATGCCAGCGTCAGAGGCGGGCAGGGGGGGGATCGCGTCACGCGGCACGGCCGGCTGGTCCTTCAGATACACGGCGATGGCCTGCAGATCGGCCAACGGCATGTGGGAGGTGGAGTAGCTCACCACCTCGCCCATCGGGCCGGAGGCTGCGGATTTGGCGTTGCGGCCGGCGCGCAGGTACTCCACCACGTCGTCCACGCTCCAGCCGCCCAGGCCGGTGCGCAGATCGGAGCCCAGGGCCGGGGCAAACCAGTCCTGGATCGCGCCGCCCTGCAGGGTGGCGCTGGTGCGATCCCCGCCCAGACTGTTCTTGGGCGTGTGGCAGGCGCCGCAATGGCCAAGGCCTTCCACGAGATAGGCGCCGCGGTTCCATTCGGCCGATTTGCTCGGCATCGGGCGGAACAAGCCGTTCTCGAAGAACAGCGCGTTCCAGGCGGCCATGGAGAGGCGGATGTCGAACGGGAAACTCAGCTGGTTGCGAACCGCCTCGTTGCGCGCCACCACATTGCGCACCGGCTCAAGCGTCGCGAGCCAGGAGCGGATCGCCAGCAGGTCCTCGCGCCCGACATGGGTGTAATACGGATAGGGGAAGGCCGGGTAGAGATGCTCCCCGTCATGGCCGATGCCGGTCTGCATGGCGCGCAGGAACACCTCGTCCGACCAGTCGCCGATGCCGGTTTCGCGGTCAGGCGTGAGGTTGGGGGTGAGCACGTTGCCGAACGGCGTCTCGATCGCGCGCCCGCCGGCAAACGGTGTGCCGCCCGGGACGGTGTGACACGCGACACAGTCACCAGCGATAGCCAGCGCCTGGCCACGCTGCACGACCTCGAAGGACGGCGAGGCGGCGATGGCCGGTGGGGCGATGGCCGGGGCCGCGAGCAGAGCGGCGATGATCGCCAGGATGATCCTCATGCGGGCACCCTCATGCTGGCATCCTCATGTTGGCACCAGGGCGCCGGGGGATTTCAGATATTGCGACGTGATCGCCTCGGCCGCCCAATAGGCCAGCGCACCCACGGTGCCAGTGGGATTGTAGCCGTGGTTCTGCGGAAAGGCGTGCGCGCCGACGGCGAACACGTTGGGCACGTCCCAGCTCTGCAGATAACGTTTTACCGCCGAGGTCTTGGGATCCGCCCCCATCGCAGCCCCTCCAACCGTGTGGGTGCTTTGGTAGGGCACGATGGAATAGTGCTCGGACAGATTGCGGGCCAGCACCTGTTTCGCCCCCATCGCACGGCCGATCTCCATGCAGCGCTGCGTGGCGTAGGCGGCCGCCTTGTGCTCGTTGTCGTGCCAGTCGAACGTCATGCGCAGCAGCGGGCGGCCGAAGCGGTCGGTGTAGGTCGGGTCAAGATCGAGATAGCTGTCGCGATAGGCATAGGAACTGCCCTGGCTGCCGACCGAGGCGGCGTTCTGATACCCGGCGACGGTCGCCTGCTTCCAGGCGCTGCCCCAGCGCGGCGATCCCGGCTCGGTCGGGCGGTACAGGATCGGGCGGCCATTGGTCTGACCACACGAGATGCTGCCGCCGCCGATGAAGCCCAGCCCGGTGTGGTCGAAATTGTCGCCGTTGAAGTCGTCGATCACCTGCTGCAGCGCGCCCGAGCCGATGAACGGGTTCATCCGCGTGTTCTCGAAGAACAGCTGCGCGCCGGCGCCGGTCTGATAGCAGTAGTTGCGGCCGACCACACCGGTGCCGGCGGCGGGATCGTAGGGCGTGCCGATGCCGGACAGCAGCATCAGGCGAACGTTGCAGAACTGATAGGCGCAGAGCAGCACCAGCTCGGCCGGCTGCTCCAATTCCTCGCCCTGCGCATCGACATAGGTGACGCCGGTGGCCCGCGTGCCGGACCTGTCGGTCAGCACCTTCAGCACCTCGGCATTGGTGCGCGCCTCGAAATTGGGCCTGCGCATCAGCACCGGCAGGATCGTGGTCTGTGGACTGCCCTTGGAGTAGTTGCCGCAGCCGAACCGCTCGCAGAACCCGCAATAGGTGCACGGCCCCAACGTGACACCGAGCGGGTTGGTGTAGGCGCGCGACGCGTTGGCGGCGGGACAGGGGAACGGGCTGTGGCCAAGCTCGCGCGCGGCTTTGGCGAACAGGCTGGAGGCATGGGACAGCTCGAGCGGCGGCAGCGGAAAATCGCGTGAGCGCGGTCCCTCGAACGGGTTCCCGCCCTGCTGGCGTGTGCCCGCGATGTTGCCGGCGCGGCCGGAGACGCCGGCGGTCCATTCGAACGAATCGTAGGATTTTTCGAGATCGGCGTAAGTCACGCCCCAGTCCTGGATGGTCATGCCCTCCGGGATCGCCGACTTGCCGTAGCGCTCGGTGACGTGGCTCTTGACCACGAAATCCTTCTCCAGGAACCGCCAGGTCTGGCCGTTCCAATGCGTCCCGGCGCCGCCCACGCCGTTGCCGGGCAGGAAGCTGCCAAAGCTGCGGATCGGCAGCGCGGTCTCGCTGGTCTTGTTGCGGAAGGTCACGGTCTCCTGCGCCGGGCGCAGGAACAGGTCCTGGCGGATGGCATAGCGCAGCTCGTCCGGCGCGTAGCTCGGCGGGAAGTCGGTCGCGGTGTCGCGCCACGGCCCGCGCTCGATCGCCACCACCTTCAACCCGGCCGCCGTCAGCCGCTCGGCCAGGATCGCCCCGGTCCAGCCCAGCCCCACGATCACCGCATCAACGCCAGGAAGTTTGCGTGCCATGGCTCAGGTCCCTTTCCGGGTCCAGTCGGGGCGGCCGGTGATGCCCACGGTGGCCACGTCGATCACCTGATTCCGATGCGCGATCTCGTCGCGGTAGTCATAGCGCGCGCCGGGAAACCCGATCATCTTCCAGCCGGCGAAGCCCTGGTTGCCGCCATAGAGCGGGTCGGCGAAGAACCCTTCCATGGTGTTGGTCAGCAGCAGCTCGAAGAAACCGTGCCCGTCGGCACCGTCAAGCTTCACCTGGCGAGATTCGAGCCCCTTCAGCAGCGCGTCACGCTGCTCCGCGGTCATCTCATGCGGCAGCCGGCCGACATAGGCGACGCGGCAATAGGCATGCAGCGCCGCCAGCCCCTGGCGATATTGCGCAGCCGGCGTGAGCGCGCTCTGCATCCCCTGCATCGGCGTGCCGGCCATGAACGGCGGGCGCATGTAAAGTCGCTCGGACGAGCCGTACGCGCCGGCCAGCTGGCGATCGATGAACACGGAGCACCCGGCCTCGCGCCCCGACACGGACAGCGCGTCATGCGGAATCAGCCGCTCGACCAGCGCATCGACGGTGGCCCCTTCCTCGGGTGAGAAGAACACCCAAGGGCCCGGCGTGATCGCAATAGGGGGCTCGCCCGCGCCGGCCGACCACGGCCGCGTGTCGCTGATGGTGCGCGCGCGAACGGAGCAGCCGGCCAGCAGAACGGCGGAGGTGCTCGCCAAAAGCTGGCGCCGGCGAAGCGTGCCATGCGGCATCGGTGTCTCCCGCCGTTGATCCGGCTCCGTCTCCCCATGTATCTCGGCACGCCCGGCAGCGGAGTGTCAATTGAGACGTGATCGAACGGTCGCTTGACCGGCACGCGCGAAGCATGGTCCGACCGTCGAGGATCGTTTCGCGTATCCGCCCCCTTCTGACCCGCCGATCAGACCGGAGATCTCCCTTGAGCGACGCCATGACCCACACGCCGGCGCCCCCCAAGCCTGTGATGTCCGCCCTCACCCTCGGCGCCCTCGGCGTCGTCTTCGGCGATCTCGGCACCAGCCCGCTCTACACCCTAAAAACCGTGCTCGACCTTGCGGGCGGAACGACGCCGGCCATCGTGTTCGGCTTGATGGCCACCTGACATCGCGGTGTCGTCGTTGCCGTCGGCCAGGCGCTGCGCGTCCGCACCGCGCCCGTGACCGAGTTGCTGGAGTCAATCCACCGCGACAACATCCCCCGCGTCCCCGGCACCGCCGTGTTCCTGACCCGCACCACGGCAGACACCCCGCAGGTGATGCTGTGGCGCGTGGTCATCGTCGCCTTCATGCTGCGCAACTCCGCCCAGACCGCCGGCTTCTTCCGCCTGCCGCGCGAAGGCGTCGTCGAAATCGGCCGCCAGATCGAAATCTGACGCAGCTCAGCCCGCCCGATACAGCGAAACGGCCGCCAGCACGGTGCGCATCTGCGTCTCGTGCGCCAGCCGGAACGCGTCGCCGTAGATCGTCTCGTCCGGATATTCCGTGATCAGCGTCAAATCCGTCACCTGCGCCGCGTTCTCCGAGATCAGGCAGGGAATGGCGTGGTGCACCGGAAACGTGAACACGCCGGCATGGGCCTGCCACACCGCCAGCTGCCGCTCGTTGAACGCCCGCAGCAGCCCATCCTCCGCCACCTCCCGCGCCAGCCGCTCGGCAAAATCATGCGCCCGCGCTGCAAGCCCGGGCCGGTGGCGGATGATCAGAAAGAACCCCTTGGGAATCGTCCAAAGCTCGAACCCGCGCGGCAGATAGCCGGACAGCGGACGGCTCCATTCATGCGCCGGATAGCCATGCAGGCTGATATGCAGCCGCGCGCCGGTCTCGGCCAAGGCATGGCGCCGCGCCGCAGCCTCATGCCAGGGCGGCCCTGCGGTGAACTCCAGATCGCTGCCAAGCGCCGTGTAGCGCGCCGCATGCGCCATATGCCGCGGGTTCTGGGCACGTAGCGTGTGGTGCAACGCATGCCCGTCCGGATTCTCCATCGGCACGAACCCAACCCCGCCCAAGCCCGCCTCAACCAGCCGGCGCATCGCCCGCAGCCCGCCCACCACGCTCGCCGTCTCGTTGGCATGCTGCCCGGCCGTGATCACGACCGCCGAATGCGGCCCAGCGACGATCGTCCCGCCTACATTCCGCCCATGAACCGATGGGAAGCAGAACCCCGCCCCACCCAGCTCCGCCAGCATCGCCTCGATCTGCTCCGGCGCCAGCGGCCGGTCTGCCTCCTCCAACGAGTCCGGCCCAGGCAGCAGCGTGATCGAAGGCGGCGCGTCCAGCACCGTCAGCCGAACATGCGCCGCCCCGCCACCAAGCCGGATATCCGGCAGAATGCAGCCCGGCTTCAGCGTGCGGTCGCCAGGCCCCAGCCCCGCCCGCTGCTTGAACCATTCGAGAATGGAAAAATACAGATCCTCATGCAGCGCCTCGGTGGTGCTGATCACCTCGTCCCCATAGGCCAGCGCGCGCTCGATCCCCGGCACCGTCGCCTCGATCAGCAACGTGTTAAAGAACGGCGGCTCAGCCGGCCAGGCATGGGCCGCAACCGCGCCCATCACCGCGGCAAACACTTGCTCCAGCGCGGTCTCAATCCGCCGATCCTCGATCACCGCCCCGTCCGGCGCCCTCACCCGCAACCAGCCGCACGGAATCAGGCTGCCCGCGCCAAGATGGTCGGCGCGCAGAACGTTCGGGGCGAAAACCCTGGTCTCCACGCCGTCGCGGCAGACCGTGTAATGCAGCTCAAGCTCGCCCGGCGCGAACGCGATATCCGGCATCAGGGCCGCGGCCGGATACGCCTCAAGCCGCCAGCGCGCGTCCGTCGCCGCCGGATGGCACGGCAGCTTCACCACCGTGCCAGGTGCCGCCCCCATCTCGTCCAGCAGCGCATGCACCAGCGGCTTGCAGGCGCTGCGGAGGCTCGCCGCGATGCCCGCCCTGGCAAGCCGCATCTCGGCCGTCCTGCGCGCCGCCGCATCGTCAAACGTCCAGGCCTCAACCGCGGTGCCGCGCGCAAGCCGGCCCAGACGCTCGACAAGCGCATCAAGCGTGGAGGCCAAGGTCTGGTCGAGCAGGACGGTCACGCAAAACCCCTGTCAGCAAATGATCACAATCATCGCGCGTGTTCGGCCACCGGTCCACAGCCGTGGCATCTGCCTTGCCAACCTTTGCTGGTGTCACAATCATTGCCCTGGCTCATGCCGTCGCCATCTCCGCAACACGCCTATGACTGTCGACTGTCGTCCCACGATCGACGGAATCACGAACGCTTGAAGAGGTGCACGGGTGACGACACCAGAGCCTATCCCGTCCCGCGCCACCGCGTCCCAGCGCGAGGAACGGCGTCTGGCCGCGCTGTCCCGCCTCGGCGCGCTACACACCGAGGCCTGTCCCGATTGCGACCGCATCGCCCGGCTCGCCAGCAGCATGTTCACAACCCCGATCGCGGCCATCGTCCTGATCGACGGCACGCGCGCCTGGTGCAAGGCACTGATCGGCTGCGATCTTCAAGAGACCCTTCGCCAGGAGGCGCTGAGCGAACTCGTGCTGCACAGCGACGGCCCCGTGGTGATCCACGACACGTTGGCCGACAAGGGCGCCCGCCAGGCCCGCGCCGTCACGCAGGCACCGTTCGCCCGCTTCTTCGCCGGCGCACCGCTGCTGAGCGAGGACGGCGAGCGGGTCGGCTGCCTGCTCGTGATGGACACAAAGCCGCGTCCCGACTTCGCAGCCGGAGAGGCCGCCCTGCTGGCTGACCTCGCAACCCTGCCCATGCTTCTCATGCAGCGCGCGCGCGATCTCCGCATCGAGACCGCGGAAGCGCGCGAGCATGCCCTGATCAACGACATCCTGCGCTCAATGACCACGGCGGACGGTCTGTCAGACGCGATCGAAACCACGGTGCAGCGGGTGCGCGCGGCCACCGGTGCCATGATCTGCACGCTTGCGAAGCTCGATCAGACAGACGGGCTGGTCCATTTCGTGGCGGCCGATGTGGCCCCGCATGTCGGTCCGGATTTTGTGCCGGAGCTGTCGGCCGGCATGCCCATCTTGCCGTCGCTTCTCTTTATGGGCGACACCTACGACGCCGATCTCAGCACCCGCGAGATCCATTGCTACGCCCCCGCGCCGGGCGAGGCGGGCCGGTATCCAATCCGCGACCTCATGCACAAGATGGGGATCGTCTGCTCGACCCATATCTCCCTGCATCTGGGTGAGCAACGCTTCTCGCTGAGCCTTAACTTCAACGAACCGCGCGCCGATCTCGCCGATGTGACCCAGCTGCTGACGCGTGTGCAGCAGGCCATCCGCCCCATGCTCCAGCGCAAGCTGGACGACGAGCGCCTCGCCCTGCTCAGTGCCGCCCTGTCCGTCACCCATGACGGCATCGTCATCACGGAGGCCGGGCCGATCGATCCCCCGGGACCGCGCATCGTCCTGGTCAATGAGGGCTTCACCCAGATGACCGGCTGGCCGGCAGCAGAGGTGATCGGGCAGACGCCGCGCATCATGCAGTCACCCAGCACCGACCGCGCCGAGCTCGATCGGGTGCGCGCAGCACTCGTGCAACGCCAGCCGGTGCGCGCCGAACTGCTCAACCGGCGGCGCGACGGCAGCGAATACTGGGTGGAGATCGAGATCCGCCCGCTGGCCGACGCCTCCGGACGCATCGACCACTGGGTCTCGGTCCAGCGCGACATCACCAAACGGCGGGCGCGCGAGAAGGCCGAGAGCGCCGCCGCCGCAAATGCCAGCCGCATGGCCGAGGAGCTGCTCACCGCCAACCGTATCGCCCGCATGGGAACCTGGCGCTGGACGCCGCGCACCAAGACTCTGGAATGGTCGCCGGAGATCTGCCGGATCTTCGATATCGATCCGGCCAGCGTCAAACCGTCGCTGTCGGAATTTCTGAACCTCGTCCATCCCGACGACCAGGCGCTTATGCGCGAGCGCATCGCAGCCCCGCTCGTCCGCGGCGGCATCATCGCCGCCGATTTCCGCACCCTCATCGGCAACGCGCCCGTGCGTCACTGCCGGATGGAAGGCCAGCCCACCTTCGATGCGGACGGGCAGATCGAGACCGTGAGCGGCTTCTGCCAGGATGTGACGGAGCGCCGCCAGGTCGAGGCGATGCTGCTGCAGACCGAGAAGCTCAAATCGATCGGCCAGCTGACCGGCGGCATCGCGCATGACTTCAACAATCTTCTCACCGTGATCACCGTCAACATGGAGATCGCCGCGGAGCTGCTGGAGCCCGGCCACCCGGCAGCCGAGCTGATCGGGCCCGCACTGCAGGCGGCGGCCAGCGGCGCGGAGCTGACATCGAGCCTGCTGGCGTTCGCCCGCCGCCAGCCGCTCAATCCGCAGCCGCTGGACATCAACCAGGTGCTGCGGGATTTCCAAGGCCTCGCCGCCCGCTCGCTCGGCGAACGTCACGCCCTCCGCCTCGATCTCCGCCACGACCTGCCGCAATGCCGCGTGGACCGGGCCAAGCTCGAGAACGCGGTCCTCAACCTCGCGATCAACAGCCGGGATGCCATGGAGCACGGCGGCACCATCACGATCCGCACCGGCCTTGCCATCGTCTCGCCCAGCCAGGCGCGCCGGATCGGCGAATTGCAGCCAGGCCCGCATGTCACGCTCACCATGTCCGACACCGGAAGCGGCATTCCGCTGTCCATCCAGCAGCGCGTGTTCGATCCGTTCTTCACCACCAAGGGCGTGGGGCAGGGAACGGGTCTGGGGCTGAGCATGGTGATGGGCTTCGTCCGCCAGTCCGGCGGCCAGGTCACGCTCGACAGCCAGCCGGGCTTCGGCACGTCGATCTGCCTCTATCTGCCTGTCGAACAGACCGACCGCTGACGGCGTTCCCTCTCGGCCCGCTCAGTTCTGGCGCGGCCGATCCGGCGCCGGCGGTGCCGCGGGTCCGGTCTGAGCGTCGAACATATCGAAGAAGCCGCGCAGAAAGCCCGGCGTGATCGCCGAAAGCGGGTTCACCAACACCGTCGGATCGTCGAACGGCCCGCGGATGCTGTAGGCGAGCGCGAACAACCCGCCGCCGGCCTCCGGGCTGAACAGCCGCCCAATCAGCGGAATGCGGCCAAGCGCGGCATTCAGCGCATAGACCGGCACTACCGTCCCCTCGATCTCGGCAACGCGGCGGTTGAGATCCATCGTGCCCTTGGCGGTCATGCCGAGCGATGCGCTGAACGCCCGCGCGTCGGACAATGTCAGAATCTGGTCGCGAAGGGTGAACGGCGCCAGCAGGCGATCGATGCCCAGCCCAGGGCCTTCCGCCACCTCCAGCAGCCCATAGACCGACAGCCCCTGGAGCAGCCGCGCGATGCCCGGCGCGTTGGCCAGGCGCAAGGACTGGATATCGGCGATGCCGCTGAGCGGATGGCCTGGCTTGGTGTCGTCATACACCCCGCTCAGGGTGATGCGGCCGCCGCTGATGTCCTGCATCACATCCAGCGCGCGCAACAGCCCCCCAGCATCCGCTGCATGGCCCTCAAGCCGCCGTCCGACCGGAATCGGCGTCAGAGACAGCAAGAAGGCACCGTCGCCGGCTGTGCCGGCAAGACGGGCGGTGCGGGTCAACAGCCCGTCATTGTCGATGGTGGCGGAAACGCCGGTGATGGCGTGTCCGGGGGACAGCACCACCTGGCCGAGCCTGACATCGGCGGTGAACGCCGGTCCACGCTGATCGGGCGCCTGCGGGGTGGGCCCCGCCGCCGTGGGCGCGTGGCGGTCGAACTCGCCGGAGAGGTCGATGCTGTCGCCGTTCAGCACGACCTGATACTGCTTGCCGGCGGCGGGTGGCATGCGCACCGTGCCGGACAGCTTTGTGCCCTCGCCGATCTGCAGTTTGGCGATGCGCAGCAGGCTCGGCCGCCCGTCCGTCATCTCCGCACTCGCCGAAACCGACAGGTCCCGTGCCTCGGCACGCAGCGCCGTGAGCGCCACCGGGCGATCCTTGGCCAGCGTCAGGGCGGCGTCGATCGTCGCCGGCTGGCCCCGCGGCTTGCTCCAGCGCAGGCGCCCGCCATCGATCGCAGACCGCATCAGATCGGCCTTCACCGACAATTCGCCGCCGCCATCCCGGCGCTGCACAAGGCTCACCGCAACCGCGGCCGTGCCGGTCATGATCCCGCGCAGATCGAGCCCGGCTGTGGCGATCTGGCGCGCATCGGGGGCGGCCGAGAGCGAGAGCCGGGTCAGCACCTGACTTTGCGGCCCCGCCCGGAAATCCAGCGCCGCCTGGATCTGAGACGTGATCCCGGCGATGTCCGCGCTGCCACCGAGCTTGAGCCCGTTGTTGTCGACATCGAAGTCGAACGCGCCGCGATCGATGTCACGCCCCGCCGCCGTGCCGCCGGCATGCAGGCCGGTCATGCGCCCCACCGCGTGGATCGCCACGTTGTCGATGTCCAGATCGTTCTTGAGCGGCAGGCTGACGGTCAACCGCGTCGTGAGCTGGCCCTGCGGGTTGCGGATGTCGATCGGCCGGCGGTCCAGCAGATGGATCTTGGGATGCTTCAGCAGTGCGATGCCGTCCGCCACCGGGCCACCCAGCTGGCTGTCGATGGCCACGAACTGGTCGTGCCCGGCAAGCCCGGTCAGGCGGACATGGGCGGACTTCACGGCCAGATGCGTGCCGCTTTGCACCCCCGATGTCACGCGGGCGTCAAGCGTGTCGGGATCGACGAAGCTCACCGTCGCGTCCGCATGCTCGATCGGCGGCACCGGCCGCAGCCAGTGCCCGGTTATGTCGTGGCCGTCGCCGCCGCCCTCGATATGGGTCACGCGGCCGTCCGACAGATCCTCGGCAAGCTCGACGCTGAGCGCCACATGACCATGCTCGAATCGCCCCGCGGTGATGTTGCGGGTGATCCAGGGCCGTGTGCCGGGGCCGCCGACCCCCTTCGGCCACAGCGCCGGCAGGTCCTCGAACAGCACCTGATCGAGATCCGTGGTGATGTCGCCAAGCAGCATGCCGTGGTCGCGGCGGCCGGCGATCGTTCCGGTGATCGTGGTGGGGGCGGCCTCGGGGCGGGCCTGCAGCACCAGGCGGTCGAGCGACGCCGAAAGCCCGTCAGGCCGCAGCTCGGCGGACAGCGCGGCCTGCCGGATCGGCATCACGCCGTCAGCCCCGGCATGCACCATGCCCTCCTGCGCCGTCGCATGGAGCGTGGCAAGCCGCAGGCCCAAAGCCGCGTCAAGCTCCAGCGTGCCGGTGAGCGCCAGGCTCGCATCCAGGGCCGCGAGCGGGGCCAGTGCTGGTGCGATGGACGCCAGACGGGCCGGCACGAACGGGGACAGGCTGCCGGAGACCGCGATCCCCTGTCCCCCCGGCAGCAGCGCCAGCAGCACCTCGGCACGGACCACCTGCCCGCCAAGGGCAAGCGTCAGGTTTCCCGTGCCGGACGCCCCGCCCCGTGCGGCGCGGACAAGGTCGAGATTCGCAGTCGGCGCGCGCCATGTGACGCCGAGCTGATCGTCCATCACCACCACCGCGGCGTCGCGCAGGCGCAGGCGGCGAAGCTCGCTCCATCGTCCTCCCCCTTTCAAAGGGGCTGCCGCGAGGGAGCGGACGATATCGGCCAGCGCCGGGGGCGTGCCAGGGGCCGGCTTCGCATCGGCCTCATCGGACAATGTCCCCAGATCGACCGTCGTGGTGCCGTCCGCCATCCGCCGGACCCGCAGCCGGGCACCATCAATCTCCACCGCCCGAAGCGCCAGGCTGCCGCGCAGCAGCGCCGTGGCGGACAGCGAGATGGCGGCGCGCGGCACCTCGGCGATGCGGTTGCCCGCGGCATCGCTGAGTCTCGCGCCCGTCACCAGCAGGTCCAGCGGCTGGTCGATACCGCCGCCCCAGCCCTCCCAGGCCAGCGCCACCGTCGCGATGGTGAGCGTCTCCGGCCCGCCGCCGGCATTGGCCATGGCCGTCATGCGCCGCGCCAGCCAGTCCAGCTGCAACGGCCCTTCGGACAGCCGGACGGCGAGCGAGACCACGGCAACTGCGGCCATGATGACAAGGGCCAGGGCGAACTGGGCCACGCGATGGACGGTTTTGCCGCACATCATCGCAAAACCCGTGGCGGCTTGACCGGCACTGCCGAGGATGGCCACGCTGACCGATGCCCGAGCGCTCTCCCCATCCGGCTTCTGGCCCTGCGCCAGGGGCCCGGTTCCGTCTTCCCCAGACATGGCCTCGCCCGTCCGATCCTGGGGCGGCGTCACGGCTGATCGATCGCATGGCGGAGATGGGCGCGGCGCCCGCTCGGTTCGCGGCCGGTCCCGGCCTGGGGCTGCTGCAATCCCTCGGCGGCAACAGCCCCTTTCTCGCCGATCTGGCGCTTCGCGAGCAATCCACCCTGCGCCTTGCATGCCGCCACGGGCCGGACCTGGTGATGGCGCGCATCATGGCCCATCTGGCCGCGACCCAGCCCACCATCGCCCGGCCGGCGCTCGCGAGCCTGCTGCGAAAGGCCAAGCGCCAGGCCGCCCTCGTGATCGCCATCGCCGATATCGGCGGCCTCTGGAAGCTCGACCACGTCGTGGCCGCCCTCAGCCTCCTCGCCGAGACCTGCCTGCGCCTCGCCACGGCACATCTCCTGCGCGCCGGCCACGAGACGGGCGAGCTCGTCCTGCCCGATCCGGACCAGCCGGAGATCGGGTGCGGCTTCGCGGCCCTCGCCATGGGCAAGCTCGGCGCCGGAGAGCTGAACTATTCCAGCGATATCGATCTCGTGCTGCTCCATGATCCGTGCGCGGGAGTCTATCGCGGCGACCAGCCTGGCGCATTCTTTAGCAGGCTGTCGCGTAACCTTGTGTTGCTTTTGGATGCCCGTGACTCTGACGGTTACGTGTTTCGCACCGATCTGCGCCTGCGCCCGGACCCCGCCGCCACGCCGCCCTGCGTCCAGCTCGAGGCGGCGATCACCTATTATGAAAGCATGGGTCAGAACTGGGAGCGGGCCGCGATGCTGAAAGCCCGCCCCGTCGCCGGCGACACGGCCATGGGTGCTGCGTTCCTCGACGCCATCCGCCCCTTCGTCTGGCGCCGGCATCTCGATTTCGCCGCCGTCTCGGACATCCACGCCATGAAGCGGCGAATCGACGTCCATCGCCAGACCACGCTGTCCGCCGTGTCCGATCCGGCGACGCGGATCCTGGGCCACAACGTCAAGCTCGGCCAGGGCGGCATCCGCGAGATCGAGTTCCTGGCCCAGACGCTCCAGCTCGTCTGGGGCGGGCGCAATCCCGCGCTGCGCGAGCCGCGCACCCTCACAGCCCTCGGCCTGCTGGCGCGCGCCGGCCATCTCGGCAAGCGGGCTGCCGCCGAGCTCGGCAGCGCCTATCGCTTTCTGCGCGGCGTCGAGCATCGTCTCCAGATGGTCGCCGATCGCCAGACCCACACTCTGCCGGAGCGACCGGACCAGCTCGACCGGTTTGCGATCTTCATGGGGTATGCCAGCACCGAGGCCTTCGCCGCCGTGCTGCTCCGCCATCTGGAACGGGTGATGCAGCGCTACCGCGAGGTGTTCGAGGCAGTGCCGGACGCGCCGTTGCCCGCACCGCTGGATTTCACCGGCATCGAGGCGCCGCCGGCCACGCTCGAATTTTTGCGCGAGCTCGGCTTCGCCCACCCCGACCGCATCGCCGCCACCGTGCAGGGCTGGAACGCCGGGCGGGTGCGCGCGCTGCGGGCGCCGCGCGCGCGCGACCTGCTGCGTCAGATGCTGCCCCAGCTCCTGTCCGGCCTCGCCCGCCAGCCGCAGCCGGACATCGCCTTCATGCGCTTCGCAGGCTTTCTCGAACGCCTGCCGGCCGGCGTGCAGCTGCTGTCGCTGTTCCAGCGCAATGTCGGCTTCATCGACCGCCTGGCCAGCGTGCTCGGCGCCGCCCCCATGCTGTCCGAGCATCTGGCGCGCGCGCCCGACGCGCTGGAGGGGCTGCTGAACCCCGCGGCAACACCCCCGTTCCCACGCCTGCTGCGCACCCGCCTCGCCGATGCGCGCATGCTGGAAGACGCCATCGCCATCATCCGCACCACCGTGCGCGAGCAGGATTTCGCCCTCAGCGTCGCAACCCTCGAAGGCCGGCTCGACGCCAACGACGCTGGCCTGCGCCGGTCCGCGTTGGCGGACGCGGCGCTGTCCGCCCTGCTCGCGCGCGTGCTCGCCGATTTTCAGAGCCGCTTCGGCCGGGTGCGCGGCGGGTCCATGGCCATCCTGCTGCTCGGCAAGGCCGGCGGACGGGAGATGATGGCCGGTTCCGATCTGGACCTGATGCTGATCTACGACCATCCAGCGAGCGAGGCCCAAAGCGGCGGCGCGCGCCCGATGGCCGCCAGCCAATGGTTCATCCGCGCCGTGCACGCCTTCGTCGCCGCCCTCACCGCACCCGATGCCGGCGGCGGCATGTATGCCGTGGACATGCGCCTGCGCCCCTCCGGCAACAAAGGCCCCGTCGCCGTGTCGCTCGCAGCGTTCACCCGCTATCACGACCCGAAGGCGGGCCAGGCCTGGACCTGGGAGCGCATGGCCCTCACCCGCGCCCGCGTCGTCGCCGGCCCCCCCCGGCTGCGCGCCGCGATCGAGGCGGTGATCAGCGCCGCCACCCACGGCGGCGACCCCCTGAAGATCCGCGCCGACGCCACCGCGATGCGCGCCCGCCTCGCAGCCCAGCTCCCGCCGGACGGCCCATGGGACGTGAAGCTGCGCCCCGGCGGACAGATGGAGGTCGAGTTCACAGCCCAGGTCCTCCAGCTCATCCACGGCCCCCGCTCCCCCACCCTGCGCATCGCCATGCAGAAGCTGCGCGCCGAGGGCCTCGTGACGCCCGCGCTTGCCGACCTGCTGATCCGCGCCGACCGCACCTGGCGCACCGTCCAGGGCATGCTCCGCATCACCGACGGCGCCCGCCCCCCCGAGTCCCTTTCCGATGCCTCGGCCCGCGCCCTGCTGCGCTCAGCCAAAGCCGCGGGCCTGGAGGCGGTTGACCTTCCCGGTCTGCGCGGCACATTGGATTTATTGGCGCGTGACGTGCGCGCCGCCTTCGTTTCTGCAGTGGGAGAGATCGAGCATGAGTCTGGCAGAGGGTGATCTGGCGCCGGCGTTCACCATGCCGGCCAGCAACGGCCGCACGGTCTCCAGCGAGGCGCTGAAGGGCAAGCCCTACGTCCTGTATTTCTATCCCAAGGCCGATACCCCCGGCTGCACCAAGGAAGCCTGCGCCTTCCAGGACGCGCTGCCCCAACTCGGCAGCCTCGGCATCGAGGTGATCGGCGTCTCCAAGGACAAGATGAAGCCGATCGACAAATTCGCCGAGAAATACAAACTCGCCTTCCCGCTCGCCTCCGATGCCGAAACGACGGTGGCCGAGGCCTATGGCGTGTGGGTCGAGAAATCGATGTACGGCAAGACCTACATGGGCCTGGAGCGCAGCACGTTCCTGGTCAACGCGGCCGGCGTGATCGCGAAGATTTGGCCCAAGGTGAAGGTCGAGGGCCATACGAAGGCAGTGATGGACGCGATCGCGCAGCTCTGACATCGCAAACAGTTTAATTGCTTGACCGGTTTTTTAGGGCTCGATCAAAGTGACGTGAGCGCCACCTTGCCGAAAGTCGTCCAAAGATGCCGACGCCGCACGACATCTGGGTTGCCATTGCCTTCGGGGTCGACCCGCAGACCTATGTGACCGGCGACGACACAGGCGACGGCACCGGGTTCGGCAAGGGTACAGGCGAGAGTCCGGCAGGGCCACCGCCGGCGCTGCCGGCACCAGCACTCGGGACAGGACAGACCACGCGGGCGAACAAGCTGCTGCAGGCGATGCCGCCCGATCAGCAGCAGCAGGTGGCGGCCTTGCTGTCGCAGGCCAATGACAACGAGCGCGACTACCTGACCAAGGCGCTCGCCTCCAACCATTCCGCCGCCGAGCTCACGACCTTCTACGACACGATCAAAGGCAAGGATCCGCAATGGATGCAGGACAACCTGCATTTGGTGGGCGATTCCAATGGCAAGGGTATCATCCAGAACTGGCAGATGAGTTGCGGTCCCACCACGGCCCAGGCGGTGCGCGGCGAACTCGATCCGGTCTACGCGCTCGGCCTGCGCACCAGCAGCCCCGGCCTTGCAGCGGTCGACCCCACGGGGGCGACACCGGCGGCGCAGGAACAGTCTAAGATGCTGCTCGACGGCGGCGGCACCGTGACCAATCGCGGCGTTGCCGGCACTGGACTGAAGCCCGAGCAAATGCAGACGCTGTTGAACGGCGCGAGCGGTTCCTCAGGGGTCAGCTACACCGTGGTCCCGGTCAATCCTGGCAATGTCGATGCCGTGCTCGACCAAATCGGCACGCCGTTCAACCAGGGGCTGGATACGCCGCTGGGGCTGAGCGACAAGGACGGCCCGCGGCATGCGGTGCTGGTCGATGGCTACGACCCCGGGCCGCCGCGCCGCTACAGCGTTCACGAGCCGTACCAGAACACGCGCGTCGAATTCACCGATGACGACGTCCGGTCCGGAAAGTTCAAGATCCGCAGGTCTGACCGGATCGGATTCGTGTTTCTGCCGGCGTTCACGGATCCACCCCCGGACCAGGGCCCACCCCCGGACCAGGGTCCGCCCGCCCCGCCGCCGGCGGGCGATCCAGTCGCGTCCTATCCGCCCCCAGAGGTCTCCCAGCCACCAGACGCTGAGCCCCCAGCAACGCCCCCAGCAACGCCCCCAGACGCACCACCGCCGCCCCCCGAGCCTCCTGGCCCCACCGCAGGCGAACCCGTCGCGTCCTACCCACCTCCGCAAGTCTCACAGCCGCCCGACGCTGCGCCGCCCGACGCTGCGCCGCCCGACGCTGCGCCGCCCGACGCCCCACCGCCCGTACAGCCCGAGCCGGCTCCAGCGGACCAGCCGCCTGCGCCGCCGCCCCCGGCCGATCCGCCCCCCGCACCCGTCGAAAATCCACCCCCGGCCGATCCAGCCCCGGCCCCGCCGCAGAACCAGGAGCCGCCACCCGGATGAGTGACCCCCAGACCGACGCCGATCTGCTGGCGCTGACGCCGGAACACTATCTTGCCCGCGGCTATCAAGCCCGCGGCTATCAAGACCCGTCCGGGGCGCCATGGCCTGAGCTGAGAGGCGCCTATGTCACGGCAGCAACGATCCAGCTTCGCCAAGGAGAACTGTCGCCCCAGGAACTCGGCCTCACCACAGACGCGATCGTCCAGATCGGCCAGCTCGCGCCAGACGCCACGCTTAACGCAACGATCACCGAGGCACTGGCGCTGGTCGCCCGCGCCATCCGCCAGGCCAACAACGCCGCTTTGGTGCACTGGCTGCACACCTGCGCGGACAAGGTTCGAACAGCCCAGGATCGCCGGGCGTTTCTCGCCCATCTGCAGGCGGTCAACCGGCGCTACGCCCTCGTCGTGTCGCTGCGGCCGGCACCCCCGCAAGCCTGATCAACCCCGTGTCTGGCGGGATGCGATCGGTACGCCTATTCAGTCAGCGCTGATGCGAATCGAAAACCATCGACCCCGAAACGAGAGAGGAAAACCAGATGTTCAGCCACATCATGCTCGGCAGCAACGACATCGCGCGCTCGAAGAAATTCTATGACGCCATCATCGGCGCCATGGGCGGCGCGCCCGGCATCACGGACGCCAAGGGCCGCCTGATCTACTCGAACCGCGGCGGCCGCCTGATGATCACCCCCCCCATCAACGGCGAGCCCGCCTGCGGCGCCAACGGCGGCACGGTCGGCTTTGCCATGCACAACACCGACGAAGCCGCCGCCTGGCACAAGGCCGGCGTCGAGAACGGCGGCACCGCGATCGAAGACGCGCCCGGCATCCGTGAAGGCGCCGCAGGCCAGCTCTACCTTGCCTATCTGCGCGATCCGGACGGCAACAAGCTCTGCGCCGTGCACCGCATCCCCGCCTGAACACCGCCCCGTGTACAAGCCGAGCCTGTCTGACCTGATCCGGCCCGGCCAGGCTCGGCTTGCGCCGGCGGATCCTTGCATGTCGAGCGATACCAGGCCTGACGGCTCACGGCCGCCGGAATGGCACACGGGGGAGCTGCCGGCGGCTTCATTGGGGCCGGGCGATGTGATCCGGCTGTCGCTGGGCGCGGTCGTATCCGCCTTGCGCATGGCAATGTGCTGCTCGACCAGTCGATGCTGACCGGGGAGTCGCTGCCGGTCGAGGCGGGGGCCTGGGCGGTGGTGGCGCAGACCCGTGAGCGGACAAAGTTCGGTCTGTGTGATGGTGGTGTTCAGCAGCCAGGCCACGCCGTGCCTGCTGCGCGGCGGCCCGCGGCTGTGGAGCCTTAGGCCCAGCGTGTGGCTGGGTGCGTTCTCGGCGGTCGATCTGGCGGCGGCGGTGCTGGCGACCACGGGCTGGGTGATGGCGCCGATCACGGTCTGGCTCGTGGCCTGTCGTCTGCTGACGAGCCCGGTGTTCGCCGTCGTGCCGGACGCTGCGAGGCCGCCGATCTTCCGCTGGCCGCAGGTGACGTAGAATCCGATGCTCCGCCGGGCCGGCGGCGCGGTCCTAGGGTGCTTGGGCACGGCAGCCAAGGATCGCATGATGGACGACCAGACGCCAGCGGCTCCGCCCGGCAAAGCGGCGACGCCGTCCACGGCCGACCCGGGCGCCGGCAAGCTCGGCCTGCTCGCGCTGTCCGGCCTCGTCATCGGCTCCATGATCGGCGGCGGCGCGTTCAACCTGCCGGCCAACATGGCGGGCAAGGCCGGCATCGCCGCGGTCGCGATCGCATGGGTCGTGACGTTTGTCGGCATGTTCTTCCTCTCCAACAGCCTGCGCACCCTGGCGGCGAAGCGACCTGAGCTGAAGGCCGGCATCTACTCCTACGCCCAGGCTGGCTTCGGCCCGCTGGCGGGATTTCAGATGGCCTGGGGCTACTGGCTCAGCGCGGCCTTCGGCAACGTCGCGCTGTCGGTGCTGTGGATGCAGATCCTGGGCTATTTCTTCCCCGTGTTCGGCAACGGCCAGAACTGGCCCTCGCTGATTGGCGCCTCGGTGCTGCTATGGGTGATGTTCGCAGCCGTCGCCTCCGGCGTGAAGCGCATGGCATCGCTCTCCGCCATCGCCAGCGCGCTCAACATGACCACGATCACGGTGGCGCTGGTGGTGATGGCGGTGTTCGCCACCAAGGCCAATTTCAGCTTCGACATCTGGGGCCAGGGCTTCAAGCTCGGCAGCCTGTTCGACCAGGTCAAGACCACGATGCTGGTCACCCTGTGGGTGTTCATCGGCATCGAGGCCGCCGTGGTGGTGTCCGACCGCGCGCAAAAGATGTCCGATATCGGCCCCGCAACCTTCATCGGCCTCGGCGTCTGCACGGTGCTGTATTCGGCGCTGTCCCTGCTGCCGTTCGGCTCGATGCACCAGGACACGCTGAGCGGCCTCGCCAACCCCTCCAGCGCCTATGTGCTGGAGGCGATCGTGGGCCGCTGGGGCGCCGTCTTCGTCAACGTGGCGCTGCTCTGCTCCGTCACCAGCTCCTGGCTGGCCTGGACGATCCTGGTCGCCGAACTGCCGTACGAGGGGGCCAAGGGCCGCGTCTTCCCGAAATTCCTCGCCGGTGAGAACGGCGCCGGCGCCCCCATCGCCTCGCTGCTGCTGTCAAGCGCCATCCAGCAGGCGATGCTGTTCGTGGTGCTGTTCGCCCACAATGCCTGGCTGTGGCTGATCACCATCACCGGCGTGATGATCCTGCCGCCCTACCTTGCCAGCACGCTCTACCTCACGAAATACGCCAACGACGCGGGGTTCGACACCACGCACGGCATGAAGCGCAACACCGCGCTGCTGATCGGCGTGCTCGGATCGATCTACTGCGCCTGGCTGCTGTATGCGGCCGGCCCGCAATTCGTGCTGATGTCGGCGATCATCTTCTCGCTCGGCATCCCGGTGTTCTGGCTGGCAAGGCGCGAGAGCTTCCCCAATGCGCCCGCCTTCACCACGGCCGAGATCGCAGCCGTGCTGCTGCTCCTCGCAGCCGCCGCGGCCGGCATCGTCCTGTTCGCCCTCGGCATCGTGACGATCTCCTGACCAACCAACCGGAGCCCCACATGTTCCAAAAGCTCGGCGTGCATTCCGAGGCCGGCCACCTGCGAGAGGTGATGGTGCACCGCCCCGGCCTCGAACTGCTGCGGCTCACCCCCGCCAACTGCCACGACCTCCTGTTTGACGACGTCCTGTGGGTCAAGAAGGCCCGCCAGGAGCATGACGGGTTCGTGGACGCGCTGCGCGAGCGTTCCGTGGTGGTGCATGAGTTCGGCGCCATGCTGGCCGGGACCATGGCCGACCCCGTCGCCCGCGCGTGGCTGCTGGACCGGCGCTGCGGGGCCGATGCCCTGGGCCATGGCGGGATGGGCGAGATGCGTGCCTGGCTCGACGAGATGGACCCCGCCAAGCTGGCATCATTCCTTGTGGGCGGC
>CAIQQQ010000125.1 GCA_903873995.1 uncultured Rhodospirillales bacterium | reverse complement strand
CGCCAAGCGGGCGGGAGCGTCCGGCGCCGCGCTGGTCAAAGATCACCAGCCGCCAATGGGAGGGATCGAAGAACCGCCGATGCACCGCCCCCGCGCCGGCGCCGGGGCCGCCATGGAGGAACAGCGCCGCGGGGCCTGCGGGGTTGCCGACCTGCTCCCAATACATGACATGAGGATGGGACAGCGGCAGATAGCCGGTCTCGAACGGTCCGATGTCGGGAAACAGATCACCACGGGGCATGCCGCACTCTATACGGCAGATTCGGGGTGGGAGAAGGGGTGGCGCGCATGGATCGGCTTTGGGTGGGGCTTGGGGCGATCGCGGGCCTCACGTCGGTGGCGATGTCGGCCTATGTGGCGCATGCCACGCAGGATTTGCCGGCCGGCGCTGTGCAGGGGCTGCGCGATGCGGTGCAAATGCAGGGCTGGCACGCACTCGCGCTGGTGGCCACGGGGGTCTGGGCGCGGCGGTCCAGCAGGCTCGCAAACCTTGCCGGGCTCGCCTTCGCGGGAGGGACGGTGCTGTTCTGCGGCGCGGTCTATGCGCACACGCTGGGCGGGATGAACGTGGCACGGCTCGCACCCACCGGCGGCTTCGTGCTGATGTCCGGCTGGCTGCTGCTGGGACTGTCGGCGCTGCGCCGGTGAGCATTGGGGCGGCGTATCTGGCGCCGGAGGGGCTGGAACAGGTTCTGATGGAGGAGCTGAAGCGCGCCGGCGTGAGCATCTCCGCCTGGCATGGCCGTCTCGCGCTGTCGCCGGAACCGCCGGTAGCCTCCGCCTGGGCCCTCGACGTCTGGACCGCACCGCAGGAGATCGCCATCGCCTCGGTGAAGGCGGCGGCGGACGCCTTGCGGGCCATCCAGCGCAACTGGAGCGCCTACGGCGCGGGCCATCACCGCCGCATGGCGCTGATCACCGAGCGCCTGCCGCCGGTGAAGGCGCGCGCCTTGGTGTTTCCCGAGCCCGCGCCCAGCGGCCATCTCGGCGCCTGGACGTTGCTGTCGCCCGAGCTGATGCTGGCCAGTGCAACCAAGACCAGCCCGTTCGTGGCCGGTGAATGCCATTTCGTGGAGGACCGCACAGGCCCGCCGTCACGCGCCTATCTGAAATTATGGGAGGCCTGCACGCGGATCGGCGCCTGGCCGCAACCGGGCGAGCGGTGCCTTGATCTCGGCGCCTCGCCCGGCGGCTGGACCTGGGCGATCGCCAATCTCGGCGCCGAGGTGACAGCGATCGACCGCGCGCCGCTGGCCCCCGAGGTGGCCGCGATGCCGGGCGTGTCGTTCCGCCAGGGCAGCGCGTTCACGGTGGCGCCGGAGCCGGTGGACTGGGTGTTCAGCGATGTGATCGCCTACCCCGCCCCGCTGCTGGAGATGGTGCAGAACTGGATCGGCTCGGGCCTGGCTGCGCGCATCGTCTGCACGATCAAGCTGCAGGGCGAGACGGATCATGACGCGGTGGCAGCGTTCCAGGCCTTTCCCGGCGGGCGGGTGATGCATCTGTGGCAGAACAAGCACGAGCTGACGTTCTGCTGGGAGAGGGGGAAGGGTGGGGTCGACGATATTTTCCGTCGTGACATTTAATCGTGCTGATCGTATATGACGACGTAAAGCGCGAGGCCCCTTTGCGCGAGTGTCCCGCACCAGAAATTCGCAAGGCGAATTCCTGGTAAAGTCGGGCCACTAACCTATTTTCTCTACTGTCG
>CAIQQQ010000124.1 GCA_903873995.1 uncultured Rhodospirillales bacterium | reverse complement strand
TAGTGTCGACTGATTCTGAAATTCGCCCTGCGAATTTCAGAATCACGACACTAGCTCTTCGTTTTGGCGAGTATCTTTATCAGACGGATGATCCCGACTGGTTTGATGATGAACTAATGGCGTGAGGACGGCCGGGGCAGAGCCCCATGAACGCAAAATCCAGAATGTCTCAGGCTGGCCTCCGGTCACTTGTATAGTCTGGGGCTCATGTCGGGCGGCAGGCACTCGAAAAGGTGTTGCAGCCATTCTCCGGCCTTGCACAGCCGGCCCTCTACCGCCTTGTCCCCGCGCCGAAGACCTTCGATCCGCGCTCATGGGGCACTGCTCTGGCCTGCCTTGCCACCAGACGCGCCAATTACGTGCAGTTGGTTTCCATGAAATCGGTGCCTGACGGCTGATCGTCGCCGTTGCGTTGGGCAAGGCGGCCCCAGCGGCAGATGCCGGCGGTGTCGCCGGCGTCGATGGACAGGGACTGGAGGGTTCGCGCGACGTTGTGGGCGCGGGGGTTTTCGGCCAGCGCGTCTTGCAGGATGGTGTAGGCCTCTTCGCGGCGATCGATCGAGGCGAGGTATTTGGCCTCGTCCACGATGACATCGGTTGTTGTGTCGGCGCGGCCGCGGGCGGCTTCGAATTCTTTCAATACCGCGTCCGGGGGACTGCGGCGCGCCAGCAGGACAATGGCGAAGCCATGATAGGACGCGCTGGCCTCTGGGTCAGCGAGCCAGGCGAGGTTGAACTGCCGCATTGCTTCGCTGTCCTTGCCGGCCTCAAGCGCCTGCCAGCCTTTGGCCGCAGCCTCCGCCGCCGCCTGTTTGTCCGACAGGCCGCGGATGCGATACTGGTCGTGATACTCGCGATCCCAGTTGAGCAGGCCCACGCTCTTCTGCCGTCCAATCTCCAGGCCGTAGCGCGGCAAGAGGTAGGAGCTGAATTCGCCCCCCGGATCGCTGGCGGGCGTTGGATGCGTGTTGGCCAAGCAGCCGCCCAGCAGCAGAAGTCCCGCGAGTGCGACGCTGGGGCGCATGGCGATGCTCCGTCTCAGCGCGGGCTGACTGACGCGCGCTGGTATTGCGGCGGCAGCTGCACCGCAGCTCCCAGCGTGGCTGCGGCGCGCAGCGGCCAGGTCGGCTCGGCGAGGATGGCGCGCGCCACGAACACCAGGTCTGCACGGTCGTTCGCCACGATCTCGGCCGCCTGCTCCGGTGCTGTGATCAGGCCCACGGCCCCGGTGGCGATGGCTGCACCGGTGCGCACAGCCTCCGCGAACTTCACCTGATAGCCAGGGTATAGCGACGGGATGACTGGCCCGACCGCCGCGATCCCGCCGGAGGAACAGTCGATCAGGTCGATCTTGCCGGTGGCCTTGATGCGGCGGGCGAGTTCCACCGTCTCCTCGATCGTGAGTCCGCCTTCCATCCAGTCCACGCAGGACAGCCGGATAAAGAGCGGCATGTCATCAGGCCAGACGGCGCGGACCGCGTCGATGATCTCGAACAGGATGCGCGAGCGCCCCGCGAGGTCGCCGCCGTAGCCGTCGTTGCGGCTGTTGGATATGGCGGAGAGGAATGAATGCAGCAGATATCCGTGTGCGGCGTGAATCTCGGCGATCTTGAACCCGGCTTCAAGCGCCATGCGGGCGGTGGCGGCGAACTGGCCCACCACCTCGGCGATGTCCGCCTCGGTCATGGCGTGCGGAACCTGGTTCGGTGCAGCGAACGCAATCTCAGAAGGCCCCCATGGCTGCCAGCCGCCATCTTCAGCCGCAACCGGCCCGCTGCCGAGCCAGGGCGCGGAGACACTGGCCTTGCGCCCGGCATGCGAGATCTGGATCGCCGGCACCGCCCCACCCATCGCGATCACCCGCGCGAGTCGCGCCAGCAGGGCCGCGTGATCGGCGTTCCACAGGCCGAGGCAGCCTGGCGTGATGCGGCCGAGGGCGGACACATGGGTGGCCTCGGTAAACACGATCCCGGCGCCGCCCACGGCCCGCGCACCCAGATGCTGCACATGCCAGTCATCCCCCAGACCGTCATTCGCACTGTATTGGCACATGGGTGCCACCACGATCCGGTTGCGCGCCGTCACCGAGCGGAAGGTGACGGGCTCGAACAGCTTGACGATTCTGGCCATGGCGTATCTCCGGCGATGCCGTGCCGTTATGCCGCGCTGCCGCGCCGGTGGCGAGGGGTTGACGCGGCGAAGCCGCGCGTGTCTCTCCAATGACAACCCAGATCAATCATGTGACCGCAGCCCATGAACATTCTCTCCATTCAGTCCTGGGTCTGCACCGGCCATGTCGGCAACGCGAGCGCGATGTTCCCGCTGCAGCGCCTCGGCGCCGAGGTCTGGGCTGTCAACACCGTGCAGTTCTCCAACCACCCCGGCCACGGCGGCTTCACCGGCCAGGTGTTCACCGGCGCGCAGATCGAGGCACTGATCGATGGCATCGCACAGCGCGGCGTGCTGGGCTCGTGCGACGCTGTGCTGTCCGGCTATCTCGGCGATCCGGCGATCGGCGCCGCCATCGTGGGCGCCGCCGCGCGAACCAAGGCCGCCAACCCAAAGGCGCTTTATTGCTGCGATCCCGTCATCGGCGATGACGGGCCCGGCATCTATGTCCGCCCGGGAATCGCCGATTTCCTGCGCGACACCGCCATCGCACTCGCCGACATCGCAACCCCCAATCGCTTTGAGCTCGAACACCTCACCGGCCTGCCCACTGCCACCCTGGCCGAAACGAAGCGCGCCATCACGCGGTTGCAGGAGATGGGCCCGAGGGTCGTGCTCGTCACGAGCCTGCGCACCGACGAGACGCCGGCAGGCGAGATCGACATGATCGCGGCTGAGGGCGGCGCCTTTCATCTCCTGCGCACCCCCGCTCTGACCCAGAGCTTCAACGGCGCAGGTGACGCCATCGCCGCCCTGTTCCTGTTCCACCGAATCGCCCTCGGCCACGCCGCCCCGGCTCTGGCCCGTGCCGGCTCGTCCATCCACGGCCTGCTGCGCGCCACCCAGACTGCCGGATCGCGCGAACTGCTCACCATTGCCGCGCAGGAAGAATTCGTCCGGCCCAGTCGGATCTTCGACACATTCACCTGTTAGGCATGCGCCATCGGGCGCGATGATCTGCTACACCCGCGCCACGCAGCGCGATCGAGTTCACCATGAACCTGCTGAAAACCTACGGCCGCGTGGTCATGTCACTCGGCCGCGATCTGCGCATGGCCTCGGTGCTGGGCGGGGCGAACCTTGTCGTGGCGTCGCTGCAGTTCCTCGACCCGATCCTGTTCGGCCGCATGATCGAGCTGCTGTCTCATGCCAACGCCCTGCTGCCGGGACAACTTTGGGACCAGGCGGTGGTTGTGCTTGGCATCTGGGGCGGCATCGGCATCATCGGCATCGGCGCCAACATCCTCGTGGCGCTGTTCAGCGAACGGCTGGCGCATCGCAACCGCCTGCTCGCCATGAGTCGCTTTTATGGCCATGTGCTCGGCCTGCCGCCGGCGTTTCATGGCGATTCGCAATCCGGACGCCTGATGAAGGTCATGCTGACCGGGGCGGACACGATGTTCGGCGTGTGGCTCAACTTCTTTCGGGAGCAGGCCGCAACCTATATCGCCACCCTCGTGCTGCTGCCGTTGACGATCTTCCTCAACTGGCGCCTTGCCATGGCGCTCGTGGTACTCGTGATCCTGTTCTGCACGCTGACCATCGTGGTGATCCGCCACACCGAGGAAGGCCAGAACCGGGCGCAGAGCTTCCAGGGCCGCCTCGCCGGCACCGCGCAGGACGCGCTGGCCAATGTGATGGTGGTGCAGAGCTTCTCCCGGCTGCAGGCGGAGCTGCGCCTGTTCGGTGACATCGTGCAGCAGGTGATTGAGCACCAGTTCCCGGTGCTGAATTGGTGGGCGGTGATCAACGTCATGACCCGCGCGGCCAGCACCATCGCCGTCATCACCATCGTTGCCATCGGCACCTGGCTGCATGCCTCCGGCCGCGCCGAGGTGGGCGAGATCGTGAGCTTCATGGGGCTCGCGACACTTCTGATCAGCAAGCTCGACGGCGGCATGGCGTTTGCCGCAAGGCTGTTCTTCGACGCGCCCAACGTCGCCGAATATTTCCGCGTGCTGGACACCGTGAGCACCGTGCCCGAGCGGCCTGGCGCCATCGTGCTGCCGCGCGGGGCGGGTGAGGTCGTGTTCAAGGATGTGCGCTTCGGCTACCCGCGCGCCCCCGTGGTGCTGGACGGCGTGGATTTCGTGGCCCATCCCGGCACCTCCACCGCCCTCGTGGGCCAGACGGGTGCGGGCAAATCCACCGTCATGGCCCTGCTCCAGCGGTTATGGGACCCGGACACCGGCCAGGTGCTGATTGACGGGCACGATCTGCGCGACATCACCATCGACAGCCTGCGCCATGCCATCGGCGTGGTGTTCCAGGACAGCATGCTGCTCAATCGCACGATCCGGGAGAACCTGCTGGTCGGCAAACCCGGCGCCACCGACGCGGAGATCGAAAAATCCTGCCGCCTGGCCGAGGCGCATGACTTCATTCTGCGCCAACCGCAGGGCTACGCCACGATGGTTGGCGAGCGCGGCGTCACGCTCTCGGGCGGGCAGCGCCAGCGCCTGGCGATTGCACGCGCGCTGTTGAAGGACCCGCCGATCCTCATCCTGGACGAGGCCACCAGCGCGCTCGATGCCGCAACCGAAGCCAGGGTCAGCCGCGCGCTGAAGGCGCTGATGGCCGGGCGCACCACCTTCATCATCGCGCATCGGCTCTCCACCATCCGCGACGCCGACGAGATCCTGCTGTTCGCCGGCGGCCGCGTGACCGAACGCGGCACGTTTCGCGAACTGGTGGCCAAAGGCGGCGAATTCGCGGAACTGGTCGCCACGCAAATGACAACGGCTGCGGCTTGAAGACAGACCAGGGCCGCGTTCCAGCCTGCGATTCTCCGCACCACCCCGCTTGACGCCGCCGCTGCGACGGGCCATCTCCTCAATCAGGACCGGATGGGTCCGATTAGGGTCATTGCTGATGCTGCGTGTGTCCAAGCTCACCGATTATGCCGTGGTGGTGCTGACCCGCCTGTCTGAGGGCGAGCAGGTCATGACCTCGCCTGCGATCTCCCAGTTGACGGGCGTTCCGGAGCCGACGGTGGCGAAGGTTCTGAAGGCCTTGGGCACAGCCGGGTTCGTGCAGTCGCAGCGCGGCGCACGCGGCGGTTACCGGCTGGCGCAGGGGCTGGACCGCATCACGATCGCCGATGTGATCGCGGCCATCGAAGGGCCGATCGCGCTGACGGCGTGCGTCGATGGCGGGGTGGGCGGGTGCGACGTGCACACCATGTGTGCGGTGAAGGGGCGGTGGGATCCGGTGAACGACGGGGTCCGCCGGGCGCTCAGCGCCATCACGGTGGCGGATATGTTCGTGGCCTCCGTCCCTTTGATGTTTCGAGCGCAAGCACCTGCTTTTGCCGAGTCGCCTGCGTTCGCCGAACCATTTGTCGAATAGGATTTGCGCATGACCGCCGTTGCCGAGACACTCGATGCCGTCCAGTCCGCAACGGAAGGCGGCTACAAATGGGGGTTCTCGACCGAGATCGAGATGGACATGGCCCCCAAGGGGCTGAACGAGGACATCATCCGGCTGATCTCGTCGCGCAAGGAGGAGCCGCAATGGCTGCTCGATTGGCGATTGAAGGCCTATGCCGCCTGGCTGAAAATGGAAGAGCCGCATTGGGCGATGATCCATCACCCGCCGATCGACTATCAGGACCTCCATTATTACGCAGCACCCAAGAAGAAGGCCGGCCCGAAGAGCCTCGATGAGGTCGATCCCGAGCTTTTGAAGATGTACGAGAAGCTCGGCATTCCGCTGAAGGAGCGCGCCATTCTGGCCGGCGTGGAGCTGCCCGAGGGTGAGGCGCCGCAGGTTGCGATCGATGCGGTGTTCGACAGCGTTTCCGTGGCAACGACGTTCAAGGCAACCTTGGCCAAGGCCGGCGTGATCTTCTGCCCGATCAGCGAGGCGGTGCGGGACCATCCCGAACTCGTGCGCCAGTATATCGGCTCGGTGATCCCGGCCGGGGACAATTATTTCGCGGCGCTGAACTCCGCGGTGTTCACCGATGGCAGCTTCGTGTTCATCCCCAAGGGCGTGCGCTGCCCGATGGAGCTGTCCACTTATTTCCGCATCAATGCGCGCAACACCGGGCAGTTCGAGCGGACGTTGATCATCGTCGAGGACGGTGGCTCGGTCTCCTATCTGGAAGGCTGCACGGCGCCGCAGCGCGACGAGAACCAGCTGCATGCCGCGGTGGTCGAGCTGGTTGCGATGAACGATGCGTCGATCAAGTATTCGACGGTGCAGAATTGGTATCCGGGTGATGCCGAAGGGCGCGGCGGTATCTACAACTTCGTCACCAAGCGCGGCATCTGCAAAGGGGCAAACAGCAAGATCAGCTGGACGCAGGTGGAGACCGGTTCGGCGATCACCTGGAAGTATCCGTCCTGCATCCTGCAGGGTGATGGGTCGGTGGGTGAGTTCTATTCGGTGGCAGTGACCACCAACCATCAGCAGGCCGACACCGGCACCAAGATGATCCATATCGGGCGCAACACCCGCAGCACGATCGTCTCGAAGGGCATCAGCGCCGGCAAGTCCAACAACACCTATCGCGGCAAGGTCAGCGTTCTGAAGGGGGCTGAGAACGCCCGGAATTTCACGCAATGCGACTCGTTGCTGATCGGGGACCAGTGCGGCGCGCACACTGTGCCGTATATTGAAAGCCGCAACCCGACCGCGAAGCTCGAGCACGAGGCGACCACGAGCAAGATCAGCGACGACCAGCTGTTCTATTGCCGCTCGCGCGGGCTCAGCCAGGAAGATGCGGTGGGCATGATCGTCAACGGCTTCTGCCGGGACGTGCTGAAGGAGTTGCCGATGGAGTTCGCCGTCGAAGCCCAGAAGCTTCTGGCAGTGAGCCTCGAAGGCTCGGTTGGTTAAGCGCGCCTTCGAGGCGCGACTGGTTAAGGAATCCACAGATGCTTGAGATCAAGGGCCTTGAGGCGTCCATCGGGGACAAGCAGATCCTGCGCGGGATCGACCTGGTGGTGCCGTCGGGCGAGGTGCACGCCGTGATGGGGCCGAACGGAGCGGGCAAATCAACGCTTGGCTACGTGCTGTCCGGCCGCGCCGGCTACGAGGCCACCGCGGGCTTGGCCACGTTCAACGGTGCGGACCTGCTGGACATCGAGCCGGAGGAGCGTGCCGCCCTTGGCTTGTTCCTGGCGTTCCAGTACCCGGTGGAGCTGCCGGGCGTGGGCAACGCCAACTTCCTGCGCACCGCGTTGAACGCGCTCCGCCGTGCTCGCGGCGAGGCGGAGATGGATGCGCCGGGCTTCCTCAAGCTCGCCCGCGCCGAGATGAAGCGGCTTTCGATGCCGGACGACATGCTGAAGCGCAACGTCAATGTCGGGTTCTCCGGCGGTGAGAAGAAGCGCAACGAGGTGCTGCAGATGGCGATCCTGCGCCCGAAGCTCGCCATTCTGGACGAGACCGATTCGGGCCTGGACATCGACGCGCTGCGCATCGTGGCGGACGGCGTGAACGCCCTGCGCGGCCCGGATTTCTCGGCCCTGGTCATCACCCATTACCAGCGTCTGCTCGAATACATCGTGCCGGATCGCGTGCATGTTCTGGTCTCCGGCCGGATCATCCGCTCGGGCGGGCCGGAGCTGGCGTTGGAGCTCGAGGCGAACGGCTATGCCGGCATGGTGGCGGACGCGGCATGAGCGCCTCGGTTCCCACCACGCGGCTGCAGGCCACGGCCGATGCTTTCCTGACGCGCTTCGCCGGGATCAAGGCGTCTCTACCGGGCGATAAATCGCTGCGCGAGCGTGCGGCCGCGACGGTTCGCAGCAAGGGCCTGCCGGGCCCCCGTGAGGAAGCCTGGCGCTACACCCAGCTGCGCCCGCTGACCGATGTTACCTTCGAGACGCCACTTCATGCTGATGTCGATGCGCAGGCCCTGCTGGGGCGTCTGCCGGAGATCGCAGCGCCGCATCTGGTGTTCGTCGATGGGCGGTTCCGTGCGGATCTTTCCACAGCGTCGTCCATGGTCCGCACCGGGGCACCGTCGTTCGGCAGCGGCGCGCGGCCGGATTTCGACCCGATGGTGGCGCTCAACACCATGCTGGCCGAAGATGGCGTAGCGATCTCAGTGCCGCACGATGTCGATGGCGGCACGATCGTGCTGGCCAGCCTCGCCACCGGTCAGAACGGCCGCGCGATCGCGTTTCATCCGCGGCACAGCGTCAATCTTGCCGATGGCGCGAAGCTCACCCTCATCGAAATCGGGCTCGGCGACGGGGTTTATTTCCACAACCCGGTCGTCACCGTGTCCGTCGCTCATGGCGCGTCTCTGACCCATCTGCGTCTGCAGACCGAAAGCGAGCAGGCCTTCGTGCTGTCCACCGTCTATGCCGATGTCGCGTCGGACGGCACGTATGACAGCTTCCAGCTCGCCACCGGCGGCAGGCTGGCGCGCGCCGAGATCCACGCCACGCTGAGCGGCCCCAATGCGATCGCCCATCTGAACGCGGCGCAGCTTCTGGCGGGTTCGCAGCACGCCGATTTCACCACCATCGTCTCGCATGACGCGCCGAACTGCGCCTCGCGCCAGACCGTCAAGACGGTGCTGACCGGGAAATCGCGCGGCGTGTTCCAGGGCAAGATCGAGGTTGCCCGCGCGGCGCAAAAGACCGACGGCTACCAGATGAACCAGGCGCTGCTGCTGAGCCCCGATGCCGAGATGGACAGCAAGCCGCAGCTGGAGATCTATGCGGACGACGTGAAGTGCAGCCACGGCGCGACCGTGGGCGAGCTGGACGCCGAACAGCTCTTCTATCTGCGCAGCCGCGGCGTGCCGGAAGCCGAGGCCCGCGCCATGCTGGTGCGCGCCTTCCTCGATGAGGCGCTGGAGGCGATCACGCACGAGGCCGGGCGCGCCGCGATGGAGACGGCCATCGCCCATTGGTGGGACAGACAGGCATGAACGCGATGAGTAAGAGCGTGGCTTCGCGCACATTCGACATCGAAGCGATCCGCGCCGACTTCCCGATCCTGGCCGAGAAGATTCGCGGCAAGGACCTGGTGTTTCTCGACAGCGGTGCCTCCGCCCAGAAGCCCGTGGTGGTGATGGAGGCGATGCTGCACGCCATGCAGCACCAGTATGCCAATGTCCATCGCGGCCTGCACTGGATGAGCGAACGTACCACGGAAGCCTATGAGGCGGCGCGTGATGCGGCAGCGCGGCTGATGAATGCTTCGGACCGGCGCGAGATCGTCATTACCCACAGCAGCACCGAGGCGTTCAACCTCGTGGCCCACTCCTTCGGCCGCGGCGTGCTGAAGCCCGGCCAGGCGGTGGTGGTCTCGCAGATGGAGCACCACGCCAACATCGTGCCGTGGCAGATGCTGCGGGATGCGCATGGCATCGAGCTACGCGTGGCACCGATCACGGATGCCGGCGAGCTCGATATGGACGGTCTGGAAACCCTGCTGGCCGACGGCAAGGTCGGCCTCGTTTCGATCACCCACATGTCCAACGTGCTGGGCACCTACACGCCGGTCGAGCGCATCGTGAAGCTCGCCCATGCCTATGGCGCCAAGGTGATGTTGGACGGATCGCAGGCCATCGTGCATCGCCGCGTCGATGTGCAGGCGCTGGACGTCGATTTCTACGCCTGGACCGGCCACAAGCTGTATGGCCCGACCGGCATCGGTATTCTGTATACCAAGCGCGAGCTGCAGGAGGCGATGCCGCCGTTCATGGGCGGCGGGGACATGATCAGCTCGGTCTCCTTCGAGCACAGCAGCTGGGCCGAGGCGCCGCACAAATTCGAGGCCGGCACGCCGCCGATCCTGGAAGGCATCGGCCTTCGCGCCGCGATCGAATATGTGGAGGCGATCGGCTATGACGCGATCGCGGCGCACGAAAGCCAGCTCACCGAGCACGCGCTGGCCCGTCTGTCCGACATCGAGGGCCTTACCATCGTCGGCCGCGCACAGGACCGCGGCGGCGTGATCTCCTTCACCATGGACGGCGCGCACGCCCATGACGTGGCGACCCTGCTGGACCGGCAGGGCATCGCGGTGCGCGCGGGATTTCACTGCGCCGAGCCGCTGATCCGCCGCCTCGGGCTCGACAGCACCTCGCGCGCCTCGTTCGGTGTTTATACCACCATGGGCGAGATCGACGTGCTGGCCGACACGCTGGAACGCGTTCGGGGGTTCTTCGGGTGATGTTTGACGAACTCCGCGATCTGTATGACAGCGTCATCCTTGAGCGCGGCCGCAAGCCGCGCAACGGGACGAAGCTCGCGGTGTTCGACGCGGAGGCCAAGGGCGACAACCCGATGTGCGGGGACCGGGTGCATGTTTTCGTGCGCCATGAGGCCGGGCGGATCGCGGAGCTGGGCTTTGCCGCCCGCGGCTGTGCTGTGAGCGTGGCCGCGGCCGACCTGATGGCCGAGGCCGTCTCGGGCCTTTCAGACAGTGAGGCCCTGGCGCTCGGCAACAGCTTCGAAAAAATGACGAAAACGGGCCTCGGCGACGAACAATCGCTGGCCACGCTCCGCCCAATGGCCGGAGTGGCGGCCTATCCGTCACGAATCAAGTGCGCAATGCTGCCATGGGTCGCCCTTGCGGCCGCCCTGGCTGGAGAAGGAACGGCGAGCAGTGAATGACACCCCTTCCATCGGCACCTGGACGCCGGACGGCGAGACCCAGGCGCGGCCGACCGAGGACATGCTGATCGCAGCCTGCGCCAGCGTGTACGATCCGGAAATCCCGGTGAACATCTACGAACTCGGCCTGATCTACGCGATCGAGCATGACGAGGCCGGGAACGTGAAGGTCGAGATGTCCCTCACTGCCCCGGGTTGCCCCTCCGCCCAGGAGCTGCCGGTGCAGGTGCGCGAGGCGATCATGGCGCTGAACGGCGTTGACAGCTGCGACGTCGAGGTCGTGTGGGAGCCCGCCTGGGATCCGAGCCGGATGACCGAGGACGCGCGGCTGTCCTTGAACATGTTCTGAGCAGGGAGAGACCCCCCCATGTCCACCACCATCCAACAGCCCAAAGCCCGCCGCGCGCTGCCGCCGCTGATGCAGGTGTCCGACGCTGCCGCCGATCGCCTGCGCTTGCTTTATGCCAAAGGCCAGGAGGGCATGCTCCTGCGCATCGCCGTCAGCACCAAAGGCTGCTCCGGCATGAGCTACGACATGTCCTGGGTCGAGACGCCGGCCGTGACGGATGAGGTGATCACCGACAAGGGCGTGACCGTGCTGGTGGATCGCAAGGCCACGCTGTTTCTGATCGGCACGACGATGGATTACGAGGTGAAGGCGCTGTCCGCGGGCTTCACTTTCATCAATCCGAACGAAAAGGGCCGTTGCGGCTGCGGCGAGAGCTTCCACGTCTAAGGCTGCGAGCGCCCGCGTCGGGTGCTCCGGCCGAGGATGTGTGACATGCGCCTGGTGCTTGCCCTTCTCTTGTTGCTGAGCCTGCCAGCCTACGCCGAGACCAAGGATGAGGCAGCGATCCAGGACGTGATCAGCCAGCAATTGGATGCGTTCCGCCACGACGACGCGGAGGCGGCCTTTACCTTCGCGTCACCCGGTATCCAGGCAATATTCGTTGCCCCCGGTTTCTTCCTGGGCATGGTCGCGCATGCCTATCCGCCGGTGTATCGACCGCAGCAGGTGGCGTTCGGCGCCTTGGTTTCGGAAGGCGGGGTTCCGGTCCAGAAGGTCGAGCTGATCGGGCCGGACGGCTCGGCCTGGACGGCGCTGTATTCCATGGAGAAGCAGCCGGACGGCACCTGGAAGATCGCTGCCTGCCGCCTCGTGGAAAGCCACGCCGTCGGGTCCTGACGCCGGCTGTTCACTGGTTGGCAGGGTTTGGGGGGCAGAATGCAGCGATGTCCCCGTCCCAAACACACTCCCTGCGCATCGAAGGCTGGCGTGGGGTCAATCATTCCTTCGCGCTGGTGAACCAGCACCAGATTCTGCACCTCGCACGGATGCCGGGGCTGCGCCTGTCGCATCTGGATCTGCCATTCGCCTTCGGCCACTGGACCGCTTCACGCAACTCCGCGGGATTTTCGGCGGAGGATGCCGGGGTGATCGAAGGGTTACCGGCGCCGGACGATGCGCCGCCGGATGCCATCTACCGCATCTGCTCGCCCTATCGTGCCCCTGCGGACTCGATCCGCACCGCGACCTTCATGGCGACCGAGCTCGGCCTAACGCAAAGCAACTTCGACGGCCCGGAGCGGAACAGCTACACGCGAGACGGCAATGTGATCGCCACCACCTCTCACTGGGCGCGGGCGCGGATCGTGGAGCACGGGTTTGCGGAGGCACAGGTGCATGTCGTCTCGCATGGCGTCGATCGCGCGGCGTTCTTTCCGACACCGCCGGACGAGCGCGCCGCTGGCCGCGCCAATCTTGGGTTCCAGGAGGACGAGACGGTGTTCCTCAATGTGGGCGTGGCTGTCTGGAACAAGGGGATCGACCTGGTTCTGCGTGCCTTCGCCCAGCTGCGCCGCAAGGGGCTGCGGGCACGGCTGATCCTGAAGGACCAGCGGGACGTTTACGGGATTGGCGTGGACGCGATGGTGCAGAGCCTCGTGGCCAGCTGTCCGGAGCTGGCCGATCCCGCGACGATCGCCGCGATCTCGGTGATCCCCGGCAATCTCAGCCAGATGCAGCTGCGCCAGCTGTTCGGCATCGCCGACTGCTACGTCTCGCCCTACCGCGCCGAGGGGTTCAACCTGCCGGTGCTGGAGGCGATCGCCTGCGGCCTGCCGGTGATCGCCTCCAGCGGCGGCGCCACGGATGATTTCTGCAACGATGACGTGGCCTGGCGGATCGAAACCACACCCGGCACCCGCACAGACCCGGTGAGCGGGGAAACCCTGCGCTTTGTCGAGCCGGTGTTTGACGATCTGGTGTGCGCCATGACCGCCTTTGCGAAGGGGCTCCGGCCGCAGGCCTTGGGGCGGGAGCGGGTCCTGGAGGCGTTCACCTGGCAGCGGGCAGCGGAGAAAGTGGTGGAAGTTCTTTTTTGAAAAAAAGAACCAAAAAACTTTT
>CAIQQQ010000123.1 GCA_903873995.1 uncultured Rhodospirillales bacterium | reverse complement strand
CCGGGACCTACACACTATGCTTTTGCACTTTCTAAACCGACCCCCGGAGGATTCTAGTCGGCAGGCACAGCACGAAGAGTAGGACCGCCGAAACCGCGAAGGTATTCAGCACTAGCTGAACCTGCGCAGGTCGAGTGTGCGGGGATGATCGCGGCCGACTGCCTGCCGTGGTTCGACCATCGGGCCGTGGCTGTGGCCGATCGTGAAAAAGCGCGAGCGGCGGCGGGCCTCGGCCGAGTTCGCGTTGACCGGGAAATCGTCATAGGCGCGCCCGCCGGGATGGGAGACGTGGTGGGCCATGCCGCCCATGGAGCGGCCAGTCCAGCGGTCATAGACATCGAACACCAAAGGCGCCTGGGCCGGGATTGTGGGATGCAAGGCGTTGGGCGGGCGCCAGGCCTTGAAGCGCACGCCTGCGACATATTCTCCCACCCGGTCGGTGCGCTGCATCGGCAGGCCCACGCCATTGACCGAGAGCACGTAGCGCTCCGGCGTGAAGCCCTGGGCGCGCACCTGTAGGCGTTCCAGTGAGCTGTCCACATAGCGCACGGTGCCTCCCGGTGCGGCCTCCTCGCCCAGGACGTGCCAGGGTTCGAGGGCTGTGCGCAGCTCGATGTTCATGCCGCGCACATCGATCTCGCCGACCTGCGGGAAGCGGAAGGCCAGATGCGGGGCGAACCAGGCGGGGTCGATCGGCATGCCGAGGGCGGAGAGCTCGTCCAGCGCCTCGCGGAAATCCTGCTCGACGTAATGCGGCAGCATGAAATCGTCGTGCAGGCGGGTGCCCCAGCGGACCAGCTGGCGTTCGTAGGGGTGCTGCCAGAAGCCGGCCACGGCGGCGCGCATCAGCAGCATCTGGGCGGCGCTCATCTGGGCGTGCGGCGGCATCTCAAAGGCGCGGAACTCGACGAGGCCGCGGCGGCCGGAACTGCTGGCCGGGTCATACATCTTGTCGATGCAGAACTCGGTGCGGTGGGTGTTGCCCGCCATGTCCACGAGGATGTTGCGGAAGATGCGATCGGTGAGCCAGGGCGGCGTCTGGCGGTAGGGCGTGATCTGGCTGAACGCGATCTCGAGCTCGTTGGTCTGGTCGTCCCGCGCCTCGTCGATGCGGGGGTGCTGGCTGGTGGGGCCGATGAACACGCCGGAGAACAGGAACGAAAGGCTCGGATGGTTGTGCCAGAAGCCGAGCAGGGATTTCAGCAGGTCCGGCCGGCGCAGGAACGGGCTGTCGGTGGCGGTGGCGGCTCCCATCACGACGTGGTTGCCGCCGCCGGTGCCGACATGGCGGCCGTCCTGCATGAATTTCTCGGTGGTGAGGCCTGTGGCACGGGCCTGCTCATAGAGGAACTCGGTGCGTTCGACCTGTTCGGCCCAACTGGTCATGGGGTGGATGTTGACCTCGATCACGCCGGGATCGGGGGTGACGGAGAAGTTGAGCAGCCGCGGGTCCTCGGGCGGGAGGTAGCCTTCGACGATGATCTTGCGGCCGAACTCGACGGTGGTGGCCT
>CAIQQQ010000122.1 GCA_903873995.1 uncultured Rhodospirillales bacterium | reverse complement strand
ATGCCGGCGGCTAAATAGGCCAATAGCAGCGGCCCGGCGGCGTTCGGATCGGCGAGCAGATGGCGGCACAGCAGCAGGAACAGCACGGCCGGCAGGCCGTTGGCGATGCCGTTCACAGCCCAGGCGGCCAACAGGAGGCGGAACGGGGCGTTGGCCCAGGCGGTCTGCAACGCGGGCAGCAGCGCCATCTGGCGTCGGTCCTGGCTGTCACGCTCCGGCACCAGGGTGAGCAGGCCCAACAGCGCGGGCAGGGTCAGTGCTGCGCAGAGGGCGGCAAGCACATGGAGCGTGGCGGCCGGATCGGCGAGGCCGAGCACTGCGGGCAGCACCGCGGACAGGACGATGCCCAAAAGGGTGCCGGTCTCGCGCCAGCTCGTGATGCGGGTGCGCTCGCTGTAATCCTCCGACAGCTCCGCGCCCCAGGCCTGTCAGGGCAATGCGATCAGGCTCCAGGCGGCGGTGAGGATGGCGTAGGCCATGAACAGCCAGGCTGGGCCAGCGCCCTCCGGCGGGAAGAACAACGCGGCACCGCCGACCAGGCCCACAGGAATCGCGATGATGATCGGTGGTCGGCGCCTTCCGATGCGGGTGCGCCAGCGATCGGACAGGCGGCCCACGAACGGGTCGAACACCACATCCATCAGCCGCACCAGGGTCAGCACGAAGCCGACCGTGGCCAGCCTTAAGCCCATCGGCCCGGCCCAGAACGCCGGCAGATGCACGCTGAGCGGGAGCCCCAGGATCGCCAGCGGCAAAGCGGGTGCTGCGTAGGCGAGCAGCACGCCGAACGGGGTCTTGGGACCTGTCATCCGGCCGGGCGGGCCAGCAGAATCTGGCCGACATCGGTCCAGCCGGCGCGGAACCCGGTCTCGCAATAGAGCAGGTAGTATTCCCAAAGCCGCTTGAACCGCGCGTCGCACGGCATGCGCGACAGGCGGGTGCCGCCTGCGATGCGCGGCCAGACCGACTGGAAGCGCTCGTTCCAGCGCGCCAGGGTCTCGGCGTAGTCATGGCCGAACCAATGCGCGTCCCGCCAGGCAAGGCCGGCCTTTGCCACCTCCTCGCGCAGGCGGTTGGGGGAGGGGAGCATGCCGCCGGGGAACACGTGGCGCTGGATGAAGTCGGCACTGGCGCGATAGGCGGGGAACAGACGGTCCTCGATGGTGATGGTCTGCAGGCCGGCGAGCCCGCCGGGCAGAAGGCGTTCGCGCAGCGTGTTGAAGTAATCGGGCCAGAACTTCTCGCCGACCGCCTCGAACATCTCGATGGAGGCGATGCGATCGAACTGCTCCGGCACGTCACGGTAGTCCTGCAGGCGGAACTCGACCTTGTCGGCAAGGCCGGCGCGCTCGATGCGGGCACGGGCGAATTCGAGCTGGGAGGGCGAGAGGGTGATGCCCACTACGGTGCAGCCGTAGTCGCGGGCCGCCACTTCGGCAAACGCGCCCCAGCCGCAGCCGATCTCGAGCAGGCGCATGCCGGGCCGGAGGTCCAGCGCATCGCACAGGCGCTGGATCTTGCGCAGCTGGGCCTGCTCAAGGCTGTCGGCGGACGAGGTGAACAGCGCCGAGCTGTAGGTCATCGAGGGGTCGAGCCATTCGGCGTAGAATTCGTTGCCGAGGTCGTAATGCTCAACGATGTTGCGCTTGGCGCCTTCGCGGGTGTTGGGGCGCAGACGGTGGGAGATGTTGCTGATCAGACGCATCCAGAAGCTGCCGTAAAGGATCTTCTCAAACGCGGCCTCGTTGGCGGCGGCCAGCGCCATCACGGCGCGCAGGTCCGGTGTTTCCCACAGATCGTCGATATAGGCTTCGGCCCAACCAAGGCTGCCGCCCATCACGAGGCGGCGGATGGCGCGCTTGTCCTTGATGATGACGTGGGCGGACGGGCCGGGGGCGCCGCCGTCGATCCTATGGAGCGTGCCGTCCGGCAGGACCATCGTGAGGTGGCCGCAGCGGATGAGGCCCGCGATGTGCAGGGCGAGACGGGACCAGCGATCGCGCCTGGCCGGACCTTCAAGCGGCGGCGTGGTCTTGCGGTCCATCGTGGCTGCGTCGCTTCCGCTCATGCGTGCGTTCCAATGTCGTGAGTGTGAAGAGGGACGGTGTGACCAGGGGCCGGATCCGGGGCAGGAACCGGCCCGGGAATTGGGTGGTAGCGGGCGCCGCGCAGCTTGAGCAGGAGGGCCTGCCAGTGGATCGCGGCGAACACCTTGGCGGGCATCAGCGGCATGGCGATCAGCAGCCGCAGCAGGGCACGGTCGGTGAGCGGGGCGGCCTTGAGCGCCATGGCGGCGGTCATGCGCGGCTGGTCGTCCGCACCGTAGCGGATGGTCAGGTGGAACGCGTCGCCGCCCGGATCGCTGAAGGCGAAACGATAGCCGCCGCGCAGGTCGAAGAACGGTGAGACATGCATGCGCTTGGCTGCCTCCTGGCGGATCGCGGTCGAATCGATCACAGGAAGCACATATTCCGTCTGATCGCCAAACGTGTTCTTGACCTGGTGGATGACGGCGCCGAGCCGGCCCGTGGCGTCATGGCAGGCGTAGAAGGCGATCGGGTTGAAGGCGAAGCCCAGCACACGGGGGATCGCCATGAAGCGGATGCGATGGGCGAATGCGCCAAGACCGGCCTGGTGGAGCCTCGCTTCGACCCATGGGCGCAACGCGGTGCCGTCGCGCGGGCCGTGGTCGGCGTCGTGTAGCGACACCACGGCGCGGCGGTTGCGGGCGAACAGGGTTGTGCTGGCAGCCTCGTCCAGATCGACCGACAGCATCCACATCCGGTAGCGGAAGCGGTGCACGAACGGCGTATGCCGAACGTGGGACACGAAGCCGCTGTGGAGCGTGGCGCTCATGCGGCCGCGCGAATGGGGGCTGATTGCCAGGGCGCGTTGATGCCGAGCAGCCCCGCGACGCGCACGGCCGAGGCGATGCCGTCCTCATGAAAGCCCCAGCCGCTCCAGGCGCCGGCGAAATACAGGCGGTCGGTGCCCTGGATGGTCGGCAGCAGTGCCTGTGCATCCATCGCGGCCGCGTCGAACTGGGGATGGCGGTATTGGCGCGTGACCAGCACCGAGGCCGTGTCCGGCGCGCGCAGCGGGTTGAGCGAGACGAGCAAGGGCAGCTTCGTCTCCAGCGACTGGAGGCGGTTCATCCAGTAGGTGACGCTGACCTCCTGGCCGTGATCGCCCATGCCGTTGGAGAGATAGTTCCACGCCGACCACACCGCGCGGCGCTTCGGCATCAGACTCGCATCGGTGTGCAGGATCGCGAGATTGTTCTGGCAGCGGAACGCGCCCAGGACCGATTGTTCGGCGGCGGTGGGCTGCTCGATCATCGCGAGGCCCTGGTCGGCATGACAGGCGAGCACCGCCGCGTCGAACCGCTCGGTCTGCCCGTCCTCGGTGCGGACGATGACGCCGCGGCCGTCGCGTGCCACCGAGACCACCTTGCGGCCAAGGCGCAGATCCGCGAGGTCAGTGATCATCTTCGCCACGTAACGCCGCGAGCCGCCATCCACGGTGCGCCAGGCCGGGCGGTTGGTGAGTTGCAGCAGGCCGTGGTTTTGGAAGAACCGCGCGAAATGGCGCACCGGGAACGCGCGCATGCCGTCCACCGAGGCGGACCAGATGGCAGCACCCATCGGCAGGATATGGTCTTCGATGAAGGCGGCGCTGTAGCGGTTGCGCGCCAGCCAGTCCCCCAGGCTTTCATTTGTCGTGATCGCGAGCAAACTGGGGGCGGCGCGGTAGAAGCGCAGGATGTCGCTGACCATCGACCAGAAGCGCGGGCGGATGAGGTTGGTCTTCTGGGCGAACATCTGGCTCAGCTCGCCGCCGGCATATTCCATCCGCCCGTCCGCCACGGACACGCCGAAGGACATGTCGGTGGGTTTGGTGACAACGCCCAGATGATCGAACAGGCCGATGAGGTTGGGGTAGTTGCGCTCGTTGTAGACGATGAAGCCGGTGTCCACGGCGACGGGTTCGCCGGCCACCTCCACCAGCTGTGTGTCCGCGTGGCCGCCGGGGCGCGGTTCAGCCTCGAAGAGGGTCACGTCATGGGTGGTGCGGGCGAGCCAGGCCATGGACAGGCCGGAGATTCCCGCGCCGATGACGGCGAGGCGTGGACGCGGATTCATGTCGTTCATGCCACAGACTTCGTGATGGTTTGCAAAGCGTCCAGAGCCCGTTTGCGGCCGAAGGCGAGATCGACGATGGGTGCCGGGTAGTTGCGGGGCGGATACGGCATCTCCCACGGGGCGTGGATGTGCTTTGCCGGGATATTTATGAGTTCCGGCACCCAGGCCTTCACATAGGTGCCGTCAGGATCGAATTTCTGGCCCTGCAGCGACGGGTTGAACACCCGAAAGAACGGCGCCGCGTCCGCACCCGAGCCGGCCACCCATTGCCAGGAGGCGGCGTTGGCGGCGAGCTCGGCATCGACCAGCGTGTCCCAGAACCAGGCCTCGCCGGACTGCCAGGGCAGCAGCAGATGCTTGATGAGGAAGCTCGCGGTGATCATGCGCACCCGGTTGTGCATCCAGCCGGTTGCGTAGAGCTGGCGCATGCCGGCATCGACGATGGGAATGCCGGTGCGGCCGCGCTGCCAGGCCTTCAGCGCGCGGTCGTCCTTTCGCCAGGGGAAGGCGGCGTAGGCGGGCTTGAGCGGGGTTTCCGGCAGGCCCGGTGCGTGCCACAGCAGATGGGCGGAGAATTCGCGCCACAGCAGCTCGGCGCGGAACACCTCCAGGCCGCATCCCGCCGCCGCGCGCCCGGCCGCCTCCCACACCGCGGCGGGCGAGATCTCGCCATGCGCCAGATGCGGGGAGAGCATGGAGGTGCCGGCGGTGCCGGGGATGTCGCGCGCCTCGTGATAGGCGGCGACATGCGGCAGGAAGGCGTTGAGCCGCGCGCGCGCGCCGGCCTCGCCGGGGGTGTGGGTCTTGCGCAGGCCCGCGGCCCAATCCGGCGCCGTTGGCAGCAGCGCCCACTCCGCAAGCGTGTCTGAGCGCGGCAGGGTCGCCGGGGGGATCGTGTCGGGCGCGGGCAGGGTGGTGCGGGGCGTGGTGCGGGCGAGGCAGGCGCGGGAGAATGGGGTGAACACGCCGTAGGGCGTGCCGCCGCCGGTGCGGATCTCCTCGGGGTGAAACAGCAGCGACGTCATTTGGCTGCGAATCGGGATCTGTCTCGCGAGGCCGTCGATCACGCGCCGCGCCCAGGGTTCGATGGCCAGGCCCGCGTGGATTTCGACAGCGCCGGTCTCGGCCATAAGCCGCGGCAGCTCGGTGGCGATAGGGCCGCGCCGCAGCACCAGGCCTGAGCCACGGGCCCGCAGATCAGCGTCAAGCGACGCGAGGCTGTGATGCAGCCACCAGCGTTGCGCGCCGCCGGGGGCCCAGGCGCCGGGGGTCAGCTCATCGAGGATATAGACCGGGATGACCGGGCGGCCGGTTGCGATCGCCGCGTCCAGTGCCGGCTGGTCGGCAAGGCGCAGATCGCGGCGAAACCAGAGCAGAACCGGCTTTTGGGTCATGAAAGATGATCGAACTCCTGATGGCGGCTTTACGGCGCAGGCTGATAACTAGATGCGCTGCGGCTGTGCCGGCAATGGGGGCGGCGATGCCGCCGCGCGCATCGGGCGCCGTTGGGCGTAGGGGAAGCTGAAAAGCCGTTCGCGCCCGAGCAGGAACACGCGCCCGCCGCGCGGGAACAGGCTCGCCACCGCGTCATCCCCGACATCGAGGCCGCCGGTGTAGGCGCCGAGCGCGGGCAGCACCATGCGGTAGCCGTCCGCGATGAAGCAGGGGCGGGTGACGTTGGCGCCGCTGGCTGCGATCGTGGCCTTGGGATGGAAATGACCGCTCAGCTCACCGAGAGGGCGGCCGGGATGGGCCTGGTGGCGGAACACCAGCCGGCCTTCGCGGTGCTCTTCGGTGGCGATGCCGGGCAGGTTGTCCGGCGGAATCGGGTCGTGGTTGCCGAGCACCCAGATGAACGCGGCCTCGCCGGCCATGGCCTGGAGCCTGGCGCGGTCGGCCGGATGCAGGCGGGCGGAGGCATGGCGGTCATGGAAGCTGTCGCCCAGCGCCACCACCTGCCGTGGGGCGTAGCGGCGGATGGCGTGGGCCAGCAGGTCGAGTGTCTCGCGCGTGTCCCAGGGCGGGACGAGCTGGCCGGTGCGGGCGGCCGCACTGCCTTTCTCGAAATGCAGATCGGCCACGATCAGCATGCGCTGCGCCGGCCAATGGAGGCAGCCGCAGGGATCGAGCATCAGCCGCTCGCCGGCGAGGTGGAGAGGGGCAGCGGTCATGCGGACGGAGAGCTGTCGAGGTCAGCCGCAATCCAGTCGATCAGGCGCCGCACGGTGTCGATCGCCTTCTGCGCATCGTCCGATGTCATTGTGTTGGAGCCAGTGCGCCCATAATCGGACGTCGCCTTGTATTCATAGCTGCGCCCCAGAAAGCCGCCCAGCTCGTTGTCAAGACGGCCGCGCGTCAGACGTGCGAACTCGGCGCGCGCGCCGGAATGGGCCCGGGGGAGCTTGTCGGTGCGGCCT
>CAIQQQ010000121.1 GCA_903873995.1 uncultured Rhodospirillales bacterium | reverse complement strand
TCAATGAGTCCTGAGCCTAGACATCGCGGCTTTGTAAAAATATCGTCCAGACCAGGACATTGAGCTGGGAGTGCCCTATGCGCCGTAGTGTGCCCACCATGTTGCTATATGCTCTGTTGGCCGCCCACCCCAGCTTCGCCGACGACATGCATCCCGGACATGAGCACGGCGGCCACGAGCATGCCGGGCAAGAAGTGGTCGGCGCGGTCACCTTCGCAAACTCATGTTTGCCCGCTGTTCAACAAGATCTCGCCCGCGGCATCGCCATGCTGCACTCGTTTTGGTACTCGGCGGGCGAACAAACCTTCCGCGCCGTGCTAGCGCAGGATCCGGGCTGCGCCATCGCCGATTGGGGCATAGCTTCCTTGATGATGAACAACCCGCTCGCGGGGGTCGGTTCGAGCCCCGCCGAGGCTGGCAAGGGTCAAGCCGCGCTGGCCGAGGCCCGGGCGATCGGCGCACACACGCAACGGGAGCGGGACTACATTGAGGCCGTCGGCACCTACTATCAGGATTTCGCGGCCCGCCCCGAGCGTGCGCGACAACTTAGCCGCTCTGCCGCCTACGAAGCTCTTGCCGCCAAATACCCCGAGGACGATGAGGCGCAGATATTAAACGCACTCTACATCGCCGCAACCCAGTCTCAGGCCGATCAAACCTATGCCGCCTATGGCCGTGCCGTGGCGATTCTTACGCAAGAACTTGCCAAATACCCAGACCATCCAGGCATAGCCCACTATCTGATCCACAGTTTCGATGCGCCGCCGATCGCGGCCCAAGGCCTGCCGGCGGCAATGGCCTACGCCAAGATCGCACCGGACGCACCGCATGCTCAGCACATGCCGTCGCACATTTTCACCCGTGTCGGCGCATGGGAAGCGTCTGTTGCGAGTAACACGCACGCCTTCGCCGCCGCGCTGCCAGGGCGAGAATTTTCAGAAGCGCAGCATGCCAGCGATTACATGGTTTACGCGGACCTGCAGCTTGGCCGCGACATCGCCGCGAAAGCCGCCGTGCAAGCCGCCTTCGCCGTAACCGTGCCGGCTCCGGTGCCAGCGGCAACCTTCTACGCACGCGCCGCCATGCCGGCCCGGCTTCTCGTGGAGCGCGCGGATTGGCAGGGTGCCGCCAAGCTACCCATCCCGCCATCCGGTCAGCCTTACGGTGCTGAAGCGCTTACCCTTTTCGCCCGCGCCATCGGTGCCGCACGGTCGGGCGACGCGACGCAAGCTGGCCAGGACGCTGACCGGCTGCGTGCGGTGCAGAAGGCCCTCGCTGACGCCGGCAACACCTACTGGGCGACAGAGGTCGGCATTCAGGCAACAACCGCTTCCGCCTGGGCCACCTTCGCACGTGGCGAGAAAGACGTCGCTGTTGTCACCATGCGGGACGCCGCAGACCGCGAGGATCGGCAAGAGAAGCATATCGTGACGCCGGGCCGCATCCTGCCGGCGCGGGAACTTCTCGGGGACATGCTGTTGGAGCTTGGTCAACCGGCCGCGGCACTCGCCGAATATGAAGCGTCGTTCCTTCGGGACCCGAACCGTTTTCGGGGCATCTATGGTGCCGTCCGAGCCGCGGACGCAGCCGGAGACCGCGCCAAGGCGACCT
>CAIQQQ010000120.1 GCA_903873995.1 uncultured Rhodospirillales bacterium | reverse complement strand
TCCGGCGCGCGCAGCTCGATCAGGCGCTTCAGACGATTGTTGCGGTTGATGACGCGGCGATACAGGTCGTTCAGATCGGACGTGGCAAAGCGCCCGCCATCGAGCGGCACCAGCGGGCGCAGCTCAGGCGGGATCACCGGAATGACCTCAAGGATCATCCAGTCCGGCTTCGCACCGCTCTCGGAGAACGCCTCGATCAGCTTCAGGCGCTTCACCAGCTTCTTGCGCTTGGCCTCAGAGGTCGTCTCGCGCAGATCGGCGCGCAATTTCACCTTCTCGGCGTCACTGTCGATCTTACTGAGGATATGCTTGATTGCCTCGGCGCCGATGGCGGCGTGGAACCCGTCCTCGCCGAACTCGTCCTGCTTGGCCATCAGCTGATCTTCCGTCAGCAGCTGGTGCATCTTGAGGTCGGTCATGCCCGGTTCGAGCACGACATAGCTCTCGAAATACAGAACCTTCTCGAGTTCCTTGAGCGTGAGATCGACCATCAGGCCGATGCGGCTCGGCAGCGACTTCAGGAACCAGATATGAGCGACCGGCGAGGCCAGCTCGATATGGCCCATGCGCTCACGCCGCACCTTGGCCAAGGTGACCTCAACGCCGCATTTCTCGCAGATGATGCCGCGGAACTTCATGCGCTTGTACTTGCCGCACAGGCACTCATAGTCCTTGATCGGCCCGAAGATGCGCGCGCAGAACAGCCCGTCCCGCTCCGGCTTGAAGGTGCGGTAGTTGATGGTCTCGGGCTTCTTGATCTCGCCGTAGGACCAGGAGCGGATCTGCTCCGGGGAGGCCATCTGGATGCGGATCTGGTCGAACGTCATCGACTGGCCAGCCTGGCCCAGGATCTTCATCAGCTCGTTCATGCAGACTCTCCTGCTGCCGCCGGAGCAAAGCCCCGGCGGTTGAAATATTGGCGGATCAAACCGTGCGCATATCCAGATCGACGTTCAGGCCGAGGGATTTCAACTCCTTGACCAGCACGTTGAACGATTCTGGAATGCCGGCCTCGAAATTGTCCTGCTCGCGAACGATCGCCTCATAGACCTTGGTGCGGCCCGAGACATCGTCCGACTTCACGGTCAGCATCTCCTGCAAGGTGTAGGCGGCTCCGTAGGCCTCAAGCGCCCACACCTCCATCTCGCCGAAGCGCTGGCCGCCAAACTGCGCCTTGCCGCCCAGCGGCTGCTGGGTGACGAGCGAATACGGTCCGATCGAGCGGGCGTGGATCTTGTCATCCACAAGATGGTGCAGCTTGAGCATGTAGATGATGCCGACCGTCACCTTTCGCTCGAAGAACTCGCCGGTGCGCCCGTCGCAGAGCTGAACCTGACCGGAGGTCGAAAGCCCGGCGCGGGTCAGCATGCTTTCGATGTCGCCCATGCGGGCCCCGTCGAATACCGGCGTGGCAATCGGCACGCCCTTCTTGAGGTTGTCGCACAGTTCGGTGAGCTGGGTGTCGTCCATCGGTGCGATCTGCTCGGCGAATATCTTGTCGCCATAGACGTCCTTGAGCTTGTCCAGCAGCTCCTGGCGGGCATGGCCGGTGCGGCGATACTCCTCCACGAGATTGCCGATCTGCTTGCCGAACGCGGCGCAGGCCCAGCCCAGATGGGTCTCAAGGATCTGCCCAACGTTCATGCGCGACGGCACGCCCAGCGGGTTCAGCACGATGTCCACATGCGTGCCGTCTTCGAGGAATGGCATGTCTTCCACCGGGGTGACACGCGAGACGACGCCCTTGTTGCCGTGACGGCCGGCCATCTTGTCGCCCGGCTGCAGCTTGCGCTTCACCGCCACGAACACCTTGACCATCTTCATCACGCCCGGCGGCAGCTCGTCACCGCGCTGCAGCTTCTCGACCTTCTGCTCGAAACGCGCCTGCAACTTGCCGATGGCCGCATCGTATTCGCGCTTCAGAACCTCGATCTCGGCCATCATCGCGTCGTCCTGGACAGCGATGTTACGCCACGCACCGCGCGGGAACTCGGCCAGGATCTCCTCGGTGATCACCGTGCCGGACTTGATGCCCTTGAAGCCGCCGGCGGCCTTGTGGCCGAGCAGCTTCTCACGCATCCGGTTGAGGAAGGAGCGCTCCTGGATCGCCTTCTCGTCGTCCCGGTCCTTGGCGAGACGCTCGATCTCCGACCGCTCGATGGCCATGGCGCGCTCGTCCTTGTCCACCCCGCGACGACTGAACACGCGGACATCGACGATGGTGCCGGTGGTGCCGGGCGGCAGCTTCAGCGAGGTGTCGCGCACGTCGCTGGCCTTCTCGCCGAAGATGGCGCGCAGCAGCTTCTCTTCCGGCGTCATCGGGCTTTCGCCCTTTGGCGTCACCTTGCCGACCAGAATGTCACCAGGGTTCACCTCGGCACCGATATAGACGATGCCGGCCTCGTCAAGGTTCTTCAGCGCCTCTTCGCCCACGTTGGGGATATCGCGTGTGATCTCCTCCTGGCCGAGCTTGGTGTCGCGCGCCATCACTTCGAACTCTTCGATGTGGATGGAGGTGAACACGTCATCGCGCGCGATGCGCTCGGAGATGAGGATCGAATCTTCGAAGTTGTAGCCGTTCCACGGCATGAACGCGACGAGGACGTTGCGGCCCAGCGCCAGTTCGCCCAGCTCCGTGGACGGACCGTCGGCAATAATGTCGCCTTCGGCGACCCGGTCCCCCACGCGCACCAGCGGACGCTGGTTGATGCAGGTGCTCTGGTTGGACCGCATGAACTTGCGCAGGCGGTAGATGTCCACGCCCTTGGTCGTGCCATCCTCAGCCGTCGCACGCACCACGATGCGCGCGCCGTCAATTTGGTCGACGATGCCGGGGCGGCGGGCGATAATCGTTGCCCCTGAATCCCGGGCCACGGCGGCCTCCATGCCGGTGCCGACCAGCGGCGCATCGGCGCGCACCAGCGGCACGGCCTGGCGCATCATGTTCGAGCCCATCAGCGCGCGGTTCGCGTCATCGTTCTCAAGGAACGGGATGAGCGCTGCCGCGACCGAGACGAGCTGCTTTGGCGAGACGTCGATCGCAGTCACGTCTTCCGGCTTCACCAGGCGGAAATCGCCCTGTTTGCGGACCGAGACGAGCTCCGAGGTCAACTTGCCGTCCGCGTCCATCTTGGCATCAGCCTGGGCGACGACGAGCTTTTCTTCCTGCATGGCCGAAAGGTAGATCGGGTCGCGCTGCACCACCCCTTCCTTGACCAGCATGTATGGGGTCTCGATGAACCCGTACTTGTTGACCTTGGCGAAGGTGGCCAGCGAGTTGATCAGGCCAATGTTCGGGCCTTCCGGCGTTTCAATCGGGCAGATTCGGCCATAATGCGTCGGGTGCACGTCGCGCACCTCGAAGCCTGCGCGCTCGCGGGTCAGACCGCCCGGGCCAAGCGCTGACAGGCGGCGCTTATGGGTGACCTCGGAAAGTGGGTTGGTCTGGTCCATGAACTGGGACAGCTGCGAGCTGCCGAAGAACTCGCGCACGGCGGCCGCGGCAGGCTTCGCGTTGATCAGGTCGTGCGGCATGACGGTGTCGATATCGACCGAGCCCATGCGCTCGCGAATGGCGCGCTCCATGCGGAGCAGGCCGAGGCGATACTGGTTCTCCATCAACTCACCCACCGAGCGCACGCGGCGGTTGCCGAGATTGTCGATGTCGTCGATCTGGCCGCGGCCGTCCTTCAGCTCGCACATGATCTTGACGGTCTTGAGCACGTCCTCCTTGCGGAGCGTGCGCATCGAATCCTCGGTCTCCTGACCCAGGCGCATGTTCATCTTGACGCGCCCGACGGCGGAGAGATCGTAGCGATCGGCGTCGAAGAACAGGCCGCGGAACAGCGCTTCGGCAGTCTCCGGCGTCGGCGGCTCGCCCGGGCGCATGACGCGGTAGATGTCGATCAGCGCATCGTCGCGATTGGTGTTCTTGTCCACCGCGAGCGTGTTGCGGATCCACGGGCCATTGGTCTGGTCGACGGCGAGTGTCGGGAGCTCCGTGATGCCGAGATCCTCCAGCGCCACAAGCCGCGCCTCGGCCAGTTCTTCGCCGGCCTCGGCATAAATCTCGCCGGTGTTCTCGTTCACCAGATCGACGGCGACATAGCGGCCCAGCAGATCTGCGCGGCCGACCAGCACTTCGCTCGTCTTCTCCGCGATCTTGCGGGCCGAACGCGAGGTCAGCTTGGCGTCGGCATCGGCCACGATCTCGCCCGTCTTGGCGTCAATCAGCGGCTCAAGCAGCTTGATGCCGCGGAACGCCTCGG
>CAIQQQ010000119.1 GCA_903873995.1 uncultured Rhodospirillales bacterium | reverse complement strand
CGTCGACCTTCAACTCGAGGTGTTCGACCATGACGAAACGTTCGCCGTCGGGTTCATCCACTCGACGGACGTGTTCGACGCTGCCACAGTCGCGCGGATCGCTGGGCATTACCGCGAGGTGCTCGCGTCGAGCCTGGAGCACTCGCGGCGGCAGATCGGCGTGGTGCAACTGCTCACGCAGGCCGAGGAGCGCCAGATCCGTTTCCTGTGGAACCGCACTTCGACGCCCTTTCCCGACGGTGCCACGGTGCACCGACTGATCGAGGAAGCGGTGGCCAACTATCCTGGCGCACCGGCGATCTCATTTGGTGGCCGGACGCTGAGCTACGCCGACTTCAACGCGGCTGCCAACAGGGTCGCCCACCGGTTGCGGGCTCTTGGCGCCGGACCGGGCACCCGCATCGGCGTTTTGCTCGAACGTTCGTGCGGCTCCTCAGGTTTGTGTGGGGAGTTTTGGGTGGAGTCCGCCGAGGGTGAGGTAGATCATTGAGGTCAGTGCTTTGGCGGAGTGGTGGCCGTAGCCGCGGGCGTTGATGAGTCGGATTTTGGCGTTGATGCCTTCGATGAGGGCGTTGGTGATGCCGAGTTTGATGGTGTTGATGATGCCGTCGAAGTGGTGCTCGAGCCGGCGGGCGAGGTGCTGGAAGGGCGGGATGCCGCTGTGGCGGGCGCGGTAGATCCAGCGACGCAGATGGCGTGGGGCTCGTGCAGGGTAGGTGGTCCGGAAGAGTTGACGCAGTTGTTCTTTGAGTCTCCAGGCGGTGCCGATGTCGTGGTTCTGGGTGGTGATTACCTCGATGAGGGTGTGGCGTGTGGGGTTGAGGCGTTCAGCGCCGGTACGCAATGCCGTGCGCGCCTTTCGCCATTGCCCTGAGGACATCGCGCCTTTCGCCATTGCCCTGAGGACATATTGAAGTCGGCGCGGTTGGTGGCCACGGCGGCGGCGAACACTTCATCGAGTGCCCGGTTGGCCCACTGCATGATGTGGAAGGTGTCATAACAGATCACGGCGTCGGGCAGCGCGGTTTCCGTGGCGGCCCGGAACGCGGTCGATCCGTCCATCGAGACGGCGGCGATGTCGGCACACTGATCGGGTGTGAGCTGGTCATAGAAGGCGGTAAGGGAGTCCACCCCGCGGCCGGGTTGGACGTCGATCACCGTGCCGGTGGCGTGGTCGCCGATGATGGTCAGGTACTTGTGCGGGTGGCGATAACAGATTTCGTCGACGCCGATTCGGTAGATCTCGTCGAGGCGCCGCTGGTCGAGTAGTTCCTCGACGGTGCGGTCGATGATCGCGGTCACGGTGTCCCAGGCGCAGCGCAGCAACGTCGCCACGGTGGTGCGGTCGGTCCGGGCGGCCAGCCACAGCACGGTGTCCTCGAAGTCACGGGTGTGGCGTGCTCCGGGTCGGGCCCACGGGACCTGTTCGGTGCGAATCCCGCAGTCCGGGCAGTCCAGCCGGCGGATCTCATAGACCAGCCACAACCGGTGCCGACCCAGGTCCAGGTGGCGCCACCGCCGCCGGCGCCGGTCATAGGCCGCCCGGATCTGTTTGCCGCAGGGACAGCGCAACAGACGAGCCCGCGGCCGTAACGTGACTTCGACATCACGGACACCGATCGACACGTCGGTCACTGATGCCCCGGGAATCTGCAGCAGACGGTTAAATGCAGTACTGACGCGCACGCGGGCCGTCCTCTGGTTGCGGTTGGTGTGGTAACCCCGAAATCTAGAGCCACGCCGCGTGCGCGTCCTTCATTTCACCGGCGACGCGCCGAACACCTACCACCACAACCGAAAACCATGCTGACCAGCGCAAAAGCACCCACGAAATCACGTGGAGCGCCACATGAGTTCGATTGGGGGGTGACCGAGGCGCTCGACGGTATCGACGCCGCCCTGGACACCCTGGCGGCCCTGGATCTCAGCGGCCTTGATGTTCGGGATCTGCTGAAGGTGGCCGCACGTAGTGAGAAGGCCGCCCGCCGCCACGCCACGCTGGGCCATGACGTGAGCCACGCGTTGCACCAGCGCGATGTCAGTGAGGTCGGCGGGGCGGCGCACAAGGTGCTCGCCGACTGGTTGCGCATCACCCCCGCCGAAGCCCGCCGCCGGGCCCGCGTCACCGAATCGTTGGTCCCGCGCACCACCCTGACCGGCCAGCCGCTGCCGCCCCATCAGCCGGCCACCGCCGAAGCCTGGCGCGCGGGCCACCT
>CAIQQQ010000118.1 GCA_903873995.1 uncultured Rhodospirillales bacterium | reverse complement strand
GCCGCGTTCTACCCGAAACTGACGGGTGCGGTTGGTTACAGCTATACCAACAACCCGGATTTGGCTTTCTCCGCCATCGTGTCGCAACGGCGTTACGAGCCGACCATGAACATCAACCAACCGGGCTTTGTGGCGAACTTCCGCCCAGAATTGATAGGGAGCCTGTCTTTGTTTCGCGGCGGGCAGGATTATTACCGCAAGAAAGCGGCGGAGTTGGGGGTGGAAGCCGCGGAATTGGAACGCTCCGCCTTGCACAACCGGCTTGCCGCTTCGGTCACGGCGGCCTATTACGCGGTGCTTGCCGCCCCCAAACAGGTGGAAGCGGCTAGGCATTCACTGCATGCGGTGTGTTGCTCGGTGCGCATTCCCGTGATCGCCTCAGGCGGCGTGGGCACGTTGCGCCATTTCCTGGATGGCGCGCGCGCCGGCGCCACAGGGCTTTTGGCCGCCAGCGTGTTTCATTTCGGCACGTTCACCGTCGCACAGGTCAAGCAGGCCCTGGCGCAGGCTGGCCTGCCCGTGCGCCTGCCGCGCGCGGCCAGCATGCCATCAAGGGCGGCTTAGGAACTCCTTCATGGCCAAGACCGCAAAAAAGACCATATCGAAGCAGATGGCCGAAACGCCGGCAGCGCCGAAGCGCAAGGCCGCGCTGAAGAAGAAGCAGGGTGCCCGCCTGCTGACGGCCATGATTGCTCAACCCGGCCCCGATGCCGGCGTGCTGGACCGGCTTTATGACGTCGTCGCCTCGCGCAAGGGCGCAGACCCGTCGGTGAGCCACTCCGCGCGCCTGTTGTCGCGCGGCACGGCCAAGATCGCCCAGAAATTCGGCGAGGAGGCGGTGGAGTGCCTCATCGAGGCGGTGCGCGGTGACAAAAAGGCCCTGATCGGCGAAAGTGCCGATGTGCTGTATCACCTGATGGTGATGTGGGTGGACGCGGACGTGGCACCGGGCGAGGTCTGGGCCGAGCTGCAGCGGCGCGAGGGCGTCTCGGGCATCGCGGAGAAGGCCGCCCGCCCCGCCCGGCTCGCCATCGCCGCCGAGGTCAGGACGCGCAAGATACCGTAGAATTGTTCGCAACGGGGGAGCTTTGCATGCCGGTCAAGGGTCTGGGCGAATACGACAGCAACAACGTGTTTGCGCGCATCCTGCGCGGCGAGATCCCGAGCCGGCGGGTGTTCGAGAACGAATTCGCCGTGGCCTTTCACGACATCGCCCCCCAGGCGCCGATCCACGTGCTGGTGATTCCGCGCGGGCCCTACATCTCGCTGGCCGATTTCACCGCCAAGGCCAGCGCTGAGGAGATCACCGGCTTCTTTCGCGCGGTGGGAGAAGTGGCGCAAAGCCTGGATCTGGAAGCGCCCGGCTATCGCATTCTGGCCAACATGGGTGAGGATGCCGGGCAGGAAGTGCCGCATTTCCACGTTCACCTGTTCGGCGGCCGCCGCCTGGGCGTCATGCTTGTGCACAGCTGAACCGGATGCGCTTCCCGCGTCTTGGACCGCTTGTTTCACGCGCCCGTCTCCACTACCTGAACGCCATGAACACGACACCCGATACCGAACCGTCGGACCCGATTGAGTCTTCGTCGGCCACCGACACCCCAGATCAGATCATGGCCAACGCCGCCGAGACGATCGCAAGGCTCGAAGCCGAGCGCGATGACATGCGCGACCGCTGGATGCGCGCGGAGGCGGAGATGCAGAATGTCCGCGCCCGCGCAAAGCGCGACGTGGACGAGACGCGGCAGTTCGCCGTGCAGAAATTCGCCCGCGACGTGGCCGAGGCGGCGGAGAACATCAAGCGCGGGCTGGACAGCGTTCCGGCCCAGCATGAGGGCGAGCCGGAGATCGTGACCAAGCTGCGTGACGGGTTCGCGGGCGTTGAGCGCAGCTTCCTCGCATTGCTGGAGCGCAACGGCGTGGTGCGCACCGACCCCACGGGTGCGCTGTTCAACCCAGATCTGCACCAGGCAATGGCCGAGCAGGAGACCGCTGAGCACCCGCCCGGCACCGTCCTGCAGGCCTGGACGCAGGGTTGGACCCTGAACGGGCGCATCCTGCGTCCGGCCATGGTGGTCGTGGCGAAGGCTGCGGCGGGAACACCGGCCGCAGCGCCGAAACTGGATACGATAGCTTAACCCTTACGCCCGACAATAAAACCGCATGCCCGGTCTTGTGACCGGGCGCGTCACTGAATATGTCAGAGCCAGCCCGAACTCGGGCATCTCAATGGGGATCGCCGCCGGTGCCACGGGCCGGCCGCATCCGCTGAACAGGAGACTATCATGAGCAAGGTTATCGGTATCGACCTCGGTACCACCAATTCCTGTGTCGCGATCATGGAGGGCAAGGATGTCCGCGTGATCGAGAACGCCGAGGGCGCGCGCACCACGCCCTCCATCATCGCCTTCTCCGACTCCGGTGAGCGTCTGGTTGGCCAGTCCGCCAAGCGTCAGGCCGTCACCAACCCGACCAACACGCTGTTCGCGGTGAAGCGCCTGATCGGGCGCCGCTTCGAGGATCCGCTGGTGGCGAAGGACAAGGGCATGGTGCCCTATTCCATCGTCCGCGGTGACAACGGCGATGCCTGGGTCGAGGCGCGCGGTGAGAAATATTCGCCGAGCCAGATCAGCGCCTTCACGCTCATCAAGATGAAGGAGACCGCCGAGGCCTATCTCGGCGAGAAAGTCTCCCAGGCCGTGATCACGGTTCCCGCCTATTTCAACGACAGCCAGCGTCAGGCCACCAAGGACGCCGGCCGCATCGCGGGCCTCGAGGTGCTGCGCATCATCAACGAGCCGACCGCTGCTGCGCTGGCCTACGGCATGGACAAGAAGAAGTCCGGCACGATCGCGGTCTACGACCTCGGCGGCGGCACGTTCGACGTGTCCGTGCTGGAGATCGGGGACGGCGTTTTCGAGGTGAAGTCCACCAACGGTGACACGTTCCTGGGCGGTGAGGATTTCGACCTCCGCGTGATCGAGTATCTGGCCGCCGAGTTCAAGAAGGAGCAGGGCATCGACCTGCGCACCGACAAGCTCGCGCTGCAGCGCCTGAAGGAAGCCGCCGAGAAGGCCAAGATCGAGCTGTCCTCCTCCAAGGAGACCGAGATCAACCTGCCCTTCATCACGGCGGACGCCACCGGGCCGAAGCATCTCGTGATGAAGCTGACGCGCGCCAAGCTCGAAAGCCTGGTGGACGATCTGATCACCCGCACGCTCGACCCCTGCAAGGCAGCCCTGAAGGATGCCGGCGTGACGGCTGCTGAGATCGACGAGGTGATCCTGGTCGGCGGCATGACGCGCATGCCCAAGGTGATCGAACTGGTGAAGCAGTTCTTCGGCAAGGAGCCGGCCCGCAACGTCAACCCCGACGAGGTGGTCGCCATCGGTGCGGCCGTGCAGGGCGCCGTGCTGAAGGGCGACGTGAAGGACGTTCTGCTGCTCGACGTGACCCCGCTGTCCCTCGGCATCGAAACCCTGGGCGGCGTGTTCACCCGCCTGATCGATCGCAACACCACGATCCCGACCAAGAAGAGCCAGGTGTTCTCCACCGCCGATGACGGGCAGACCGCGGTCACCATCAAGGTGTTCCAGGGCGAGCGCGAGATGGCGGCGGACAACAAGATCCTCGGCCAGTTCGACCTGGTCGGCATCCCCTCGGCCCCGCGCGGCGTGCCGCAGATCGAGGTGACCTTCGACATCGACGCGAACGGCATCGTCTCCGTCTCCGCCAAGGACAAGGCCACCGGCAAGGAGCAGCAGATCCGCATCCAGGCCAGCGGCGGGCTCTCCGATGCCGACATCCAAAAGATGGTAAAGGAGGCCGAGGCCAACGCCGAGGGCGACAAGAAACGTCGCGCCTTCATCGAGGCCAAGAACTCCGCCGATGCGATGATCCACAGCACCGAAAAGACCATCAAGGAGAACGAGGGCAAGTTCCCCGCTGCCGACAAGGACGAGGCCGAATCCGCCATCACGGCCGTTCGCGCTGCCATGGAGGGCGCCGATCTCGACGCGCTGAACACCGCCACCGAGCGCCTCACCGCGGTGTCGATGAAAATTGGGGAGGCGGTCTACAAGTCCGCCGCCGAAGCCGAGCCGCCGACCGGTGGTCCCGGCGCGGCGCCGGGCGGCAAGCCCGGCGATGAGAAGATCGTGGATGCGGATTTCGAGGAAATCGACCCGAAGAAGAAGTCCGCCTGACACAGGCCATTTCGAACGGCGAGACTTGACGACAGGACTTGACGACACGTTCGGCACCCGCGCTTCTGTGAAGGCGGGTGTCGTTCATTTCTGCGCCCGCTCGATCGGGGCTGCGTGCGAGGGCTTTTATGGCGAAGCAGGATTTTTACACGACACTGGGCGTGGCGCGAGATGCGTCGGCGGACGACCTCAAGAAGGCGTACCGCAAGCTCGCCATGCAGTTCCATCCGGACCGCAATCCCGGCGATGACGCCGCCGAGGCGAAGTTCAAGGAGATCAACGAGGCCTATGACGTCCTGAAGGACGATCAAAAGCGCGGCGCCTATGATCGCTTCGGCCACGCGGCGTTCGAGGGCGGCGGTGGGGGCCAGCCGGGCGGCGGCTTCGAGGGCGGCGGCCTGGGCGACATCTTCGACCAGATGTTCGGCGATGTGATGGGAAGGCGGGGTGGCGGCGCCCGGCAGCGCTCCGGCGGGGACATCCGCACCCAGGTGGAGATCGACCTCGTCGAGGCGTTTGCCGGCGTGAAATCCAGCCTGCGTGTGCAGACCCGTGTCGCCTGTGAGGCTTGCAACGGCACCGGCTCAGAAGGCAAAAACGCAACGCCAGACACCTGCGGCACCTGCGGCGGTGCCGGCAAGGTGCGGGCGCAGCAGGGTTTCTTCCTGGTGGAGCGCACCTGCCCCACCTGCGGCGGCCAGGGCCGCGTGATCCGCAACCCCTGCCGCATCTGCCGCGGGGCGGCCACCGTACCGCGCGAGCGCAACCTGCAGGTTGCGATCCCGGCCGGCGTGGAGGACGGCACGCGCATCCGCCTGCCCGGCGAAGGCGAATCGGGCGGTGCCGGCGTGGCGCCGGGCGACCTGTATGTCCATGTCGCGATCCGCCCGCATCCGCTGTTTCAGCGCGACGGCGCCAACGTGTTCTGCATCGTGCCGGTGCGCATGACGCAGGCTTCGCTCGGCGGCGATGTTGAGGTTGCGGCAATCGATGGCGCCCGCGTGCGCGTGAAGCTGCGCGCCGGCATCCAGACCGGCGATCAGGAGCGTGTGCGCGGCAAGGGCTTCTCGGTGCTGCGCAGCACCCAGCGCGGTGACATGTATCTGCAGTTCAAGGTCGAAACGGCGCAGAACCTTACCAAGAAACAGCGCGAGCTGCTGGAGGCCTTCGAGGCGGAGGCCAATGCCAAGGTCAGCCCGGAATCGGATGGGTTCCTCGCCAAGGTGAAATCGTTCTTCGACAATCTGCGCGCATGAGGTCGGGCATCGGCATCGCCGGCATCGCCGGACGGATGGGACGTTTGCTGGTGGAGGAGCTTGCCGCGGCCGGCGCCCCCCTCTCCGGCGGCATCGATCCCACGAACGCTGAGACCGGTCATCCGATGTTCCCCGACATCGCAGCACTCGCGGCGTCCTCCGAGATCGTGATCGACTTCACCCACGCCAGCACCGCACAGACTCACGCCCACGCGCTGGCCGAGGCCGGCTGCGGCTGGGTCCTCGGCACGTCAGGCCTGTCGCTCACCGACGAAGCCGCGGTCGCCGAGGCCGCCACGCGCATCCCCGTGGTCTACGCCCCGAACTTCGCCCCTGGCGTGACCCTCCTCCTCGCGCTCGCCGAACGCATGGCCGCCAGCCTGCCCGCCGCGCGCTACGACGCCGAGATCGTCGAGATGCATCACCGCCAGAAGGTCGACGCCCCCTCCGGCACCGCGATCGGCCTGGGACGGGCGGTTGCGCGCGGGCGCGGCGTGAAGCTCGATGACGTGATGGAGAGCGGCCGCAACGGCCATACGGGAGCACGGCGGGAAGGCGCGATCGGCTTTGCCGCCCTTCGAGGCGGTCAGGTGGTTGGCGAGCACACCTTGCTGTTCGCAGCCGGCGACGAGCACATCTCGCTCACGCATCGTGCATTTGACCGGCGTGCCTTTGCCAACGGCGCGGTTAGGGCGGCGCTGTGGCTGCACGGGCGCGCGCCCGGGCTTTACGGCATGAAGGATGTTCTGGGCCTCGCCACGTAAGGTCCGACCGCATATCCCCCATACCTTGACCCCCTGCCCGGTTTCGGCCACACAGCCGGCCTTCGGGACAATCATTTCCCTTCCTGCCAGACCTGCAACACGGGGGCCTTTCATGCGCGATACCGGCGAATATCTGTTCACATCCGAATCCGTCGCCGACGGCCACCCCGACAAGGTGGCCGACCGCATCAGCGACACGGTGGTGGACGCCTATCTCGCCGCTGACCCCTATGCCCGCGTCGCCTGCGAAACCCTGGTCACCACCAACCGCGTCATCCTCGCCGGCGAGACCCGCGGGCCGGACAGCGTGACGCATGAACACCTCGCCCATCTCGCCCGCATGGCGATCCGCGACATCGGCTACGACCAGGCCGGCTTCTCCTGGAAAACCGCCGACATCGCCGTGCATCTGCACGCCCAGTCCAGCGACATCGCCCAGGGCGTCGACAGCTCGGGCAACAAGGACGAAGGCGCCGGCGACCAGGGCATCATGTTCGGCTATGCCTGCACCGAGACTCCGAGCCTGATGCCGGCGCCGCTGTATTACTCCCACCTCATCCTCCGCCGCGTCAGCGAACTGCGCCGCAGCCATGATCTGTCGGTCGCCGGCCTCCTGCCGGACGCCAAAAGCCAGGTGACCTTGCGCTATATCGACGGCAAGCCGGTGGGCGCCACCTCCGTCGTGGTCTCCACCCAGCACGAGGAAGGCATCAGCCAGACCCGCATCAAGGAGATGCTGCTGCCGCTGATCGAAACCAGCCTGCCCGCCGGCTGGATGCCCCATGAGGACGAGATCTACATCAACCCGACCGGCAACTTCGTCATCGGCGGGCCGGACGGCGATTGCGGCCTCACCGGGCGCAAGATCATCGTGGACACCTACGGTGGTGCTGCCCCGCACGGCGGCGGCGCGTTCAGCGGCAAGGATCCAACCAAGGTCGATCGCTCGGCCGCCTATATCTGCCGCTACCTCGCCAAGAACGTGGTCGCCGCCGGCCTTGCCGAGCGCTGCACCCTGCAGATCAGCTACGCCATCGGCGTGTCGCATCCGCTGTCGGTCTATGTCGATCTGCACGGCACCGGGCGTGACGTGAACG
>CAIQQQ010000117.1 GCA_903873995.1 uncultured Rhodospirillales bacterium | reverse complement strand
CGCAATTTGGAATGGATGGCACGCTATATATTATTGATCATTTTGCGTGTGACGCGTTCAAAAGATCGGCGCTATGTTTTGTGTGGATATGAAACTTCCCTGTGTCCAGCGAGCGAAGGAGAATGAAATAAACGTACGAGAGAATTGTTGCAGATATATAATTCTATTTTTTTAAAAAAATAAACACATTTCTGGAGGAGGCGGCCGGGATCACCGGGCTGCATGCCAGGCGCCACGAGGCGGAGCTGAAGCTGCGGGCCGCCGAGGCCAATCTGGAGCGCGCCGAGGATCTGCGCCGCCAGTTGGACGGCCAGCTGGAGGCGATGCGGCGCCAGGCACGCCAGGCCGCGCGCTACCGGACGATCTCGGCGGTGATCCGGGGTGCCGAGGCCGATGTGCTGTCGCTGCAGCATGCCAGGGCCGAGGCGGCGCGCCTTGCGGCCGAGACCGCTAAGATCGCGGCGCATCGCGCCGTGGCCGAGGCGACCGGGGCGGCCACGCGTGCCGCCACCCTCGCCGCCGAGACGGCGTCCGCCCTGCCCGCCTTGCGCGAGGCCGAGGCCGTCGCCCGCACGGCGCTGGAACGCCATCGCCTGGGCCTTGAGCAGATGACGGCCGAGATCGGCCGCGCCCGCGCGGCGATGGCACAGGCCCGGCAGCTCTCAGCCCAGCTCGACACCGATCTGGCCCATGCCGGCCGCCAGCAGGGCGAGGCGGACGCCGCCATCGCGCGGCTCGATGAGGAGGCCGCGCGGCTTGCGGCCGAGGCGGCCCGTCATCCGCCCCTGGCCCAGGAGGCTCAGGAGATGTCCGCCGCCGCCATCGAGGCGACGCGGGCGCTGGAGGCGGATTGCAATCGCGCCACCGAGCATGCCGCCGACCTCTCAGCCCGGGCCCGGGCGGCGCAGGAGGCGCTGGGCGCGGCCGAGCACCGCGTGCGGAAGCTTCAGGAGCAACATGCCCGCATCCTGGCCGAACGGAGGCAGCTGCTGGCCGGCGCCGTGCCGCCAGCCCGGCTGCAGGAGGCGGTGGCGGAGGCGGCAGCGGCGGCCACCCAGGCCCAGGCGGCCCATAGCGGCCTGTCCGAAGCCGAGGCCGCGCGCACCGCGGCGTTCGCGCAGGCCGCCATCCTGCGGGAGCAGGCCACCGCCGAGCAGGCGCGGCTGCGCGCGCAGGCCCGGGCCCGGGCGGAGGCGATCCGCCAGGAGGCGGCCGCAGCGCTCGCCCAGGCACGTGCCGCCGCCACCGCCGCCCACACCGCCGGCGCCCGCCTGGCGGCCGAACGCCAGGCGCTGGCCGAAATTCTTGGGGTGTCGGACACCGAGCGATGGCCACGCATGGTCGATCAACTCACCGTGCCGGCCGGACTTGAGACAGCACTTGGCGCAGCACTGGGTGAAGAACTCGAATCGGCCGCCGATCTCGCAGCCTCCCGCCACTGGCGCGTGCTGCCGCCGCTCGATCCGCTGCCGCCGCTCCCGCCGGGCGTGACGCCGCTGGACCAGCTGGTCTTGGCGCCGCCGGCGCTGGCGCGCGCCTTGTCTCAGATCGGGCTCGCGGGCGACGAACCTGACCCCTCGGGCCTCGCACCTGGGCAGATCCTGGTGTCGCGTGACGGAGCGGTGTGGCGCTGGGACGGCTACACGGTGCGCGCCGGCACGCAGACGCAGGCCGCGGTCCGGCTTCAGCAGGGGCGCCGTCTCGCATCGCTTACGGCCGATCTCGTCGCAGCCACCGCGGCCGCGGAGCAGACCCGCACCGGGCTTGCCGCGGCGGAGGCTGCGGACCGGGACGCGCGGCGCGCTGCCGATGTGCTGGAGCAGGACCAGCGCGCGCAGGCCGACGCCGCGGAACAGCGCGCGCGCTTCGCGGCCAAGACCGCCGAGGACACGGCAAGCCAGGCCGAACGCATCGCCCGCGCGGCCCGTGACCAGGCCGAGCAGCGACTGACCCGAGCCCGCGCGCAGGCAGCCCAGCTGGCGACCCAGGCCGCCACCTTCACGGCCCGCGCGGAAGGGCTGTCGGGCCAGGAGACTCGTCTTGCCGCCGAGCTGGCCGAGGCCACGGCGCAGTTCGAGACGGTCCATGCGCAATGCGCCGCCATCGCCGATCCAAGCGCGGCGCGGGCCGATGTCGAGCGGCTGCGCGCCGCCCTCGGGCTTGCGCGCGCACACGAAAAATCCGCGGGCGCCGCGCTTGACGGGCTGACCCGGGGCGCCGAAGCCCGGCAGGCGCGCCTGGCTCGCATCGGCCCGGACCGGACGGACTGGACCGCCCGCCTTCGCGATGCCGCCGAGCGCGCCACCGACCTCGCCGCCCGCACCCAGGCCGCACGCCTGCAGCTTGACCAACTGGAAGCAGCGCCCGATGCCCTCGCCCGTCGCGCCAGCGCGGCCACCGAGGCGCTTGACCTCGCCGAGGCCACGCATCGCCGCCACGCCACAGCGCTGACCGACGCCGAAACCGCCGCCCAGTCCGCCGATCGCGCCGCCCGCGCCGCCGATCAAGCGACATCCGCCGCGCGCGAAGCCCTGGTGCGCGCCGAAAGCGACGCCACCCAGGCTGACCATGTCTGGGGCACCGTCGCCGAGCGCGTGCTGGACCGGCTCGGCACAACCGCCACCCTGCCGCCGCCGCCCCCGGATCATAGCCCCGAAGCCGAAGACCGCCTGCGCCGCCGCCACGACAAGCTGTTGCGCGAGCGCGAGGAGATGGGGCCGGTCAACCTCCGCGCCGAAATCGAGGCACAGGACATCGAGACCCGCATCGGCGCCATCAGCCGCGAACGCGACGAGCTTGCCACCGCGATCGCCAAGCTACGCGGCTCGATCGGACATCTCAACCGCGAGGGCCGCGAACGCCTTGCCGCCGTGTTCACCGAGGTGGACGGGCATTTCCAGGCGCTGTTTGCCCGCATGTTCGGCGGTGGCAAGGCCCATCTCGCCCTGGTCGGCACGGATGACCCGCTGACCGCCGGCCTTGAGATCTACGCCCAGCCCCCGGGCAAGAAACTGGCGGCCCTCAGCCTGCTCTCCGGCGGTGAACAGGCGCTGTGTGCCCTCTCGCTCATCTTTGCCGTCTTTCGGTGCAACCCGGCTCCCATCTGTGTGCTGGACGAGGTGGACGCGCCGCTGGACGACGCCAACGTCGACCGGTTCTGCACGCTTCTGGAAGACATGGTGCGCGATACCAACACACGCTTCCTTGTTGTCACGCACCACGCCCTGACCATGGCCAGGATGGACCGGCTCTATGGCGTGACCATGCAGGAACGCGGCGTGTCCCGGCTGCTCTCCGTCGACCTTCAACGCGCGGAGGCGATGGTGGCGGAACCGGCCGTGCAGGAGGTGGCTGCGTAGCGGAAAGGCCAGGGCTCTGCGCTGGTCCCACGTTTTGCGGGAGCCCGTCTTTGGCGTGACGGGCTGCGACCCTGGCCTTTTTGGCTGGAGCTGGACGATTTCTGATCGGCGACGCCATCCTTATCCAGGCTTTTGTTTTCACGCGTGCTTCAGACCTGTCGGTGATTCCACCTTTGGTTCTCGCGCTGAAACGTCACTTCGCGTCGTTGGCAGGCGTTGGCACGACCACGCTGGCGATGGTTTCGCGCAGGACGATTACTTTGGTGTTGGGGGCGATTTCGACTTCGATCTCGCGGTTGCCCTCGACCGGGACCTTGCTGATGGTGCCGAGGATGCCGCCGCCGGTGACGACGCGATCGCCGCGCTTGAGGCTGGTGAGCATGTTCTTCAGTTCTTTCTGCTTCTGCTGCTGCGGGCGGATGAGCAGGAAGTAGAACACGGCGAAGATCAGGATGAGCGGCGCGAACTGGGTGAGGCCGGAGATCGCGGCGCCTGCGTCCTGGGCGTAGGCTGGGGAGATGAGCATGTGATGTTCCGCTTGCGGTGATGGCGATAGGCGCGATGGCGAGAGGTGCGATTGCGCTCGGGCCGGGCGGACCATAGTTTCTGCGGCCTTCGCGTCAAGCGAATGCGGGCTTGGGTGCGAACTGGAGGAATAAACGCTTGGATCAGGCTCTGTTGCTGCGACTTGTTGAAGCTCTTGAGCGGCTGGCGCCGCCGCCGCCGACCAAGGTCGATCTTCATGGGGCGGATGCGTTTGTGTGGCATCCCAGGCCGGCGCATCTGGCGCCTGTGCCACGCGTTTCGGGCGTTGGGATCCGGTTGCTGGTGGGGGTTGAGCGGCAGAAGCAGCTGATTCTGGCCAACACGTTGCAGTTCGCGCGCGGGCTTTCGGCCAACAACGCGATGCTGTGGGGCGCGCGCGGGATGGGGAAGAGTTCTCTCGTCAAGGCCGCGCATGCGGAGGCGAACCGGCAGATACCAGGCAGTCTCGCGCTGATCGAGATCGCGCGGGAGGATATCGCAAGCCTGCCGGAGCTTCTGCGGCTGCTGCGGGCGGAGACCCGGCGGTGTTTGGTGTTCTGCGACGATCTGTCGTTCGAGCGGGAGGATGCGGATTACAAGGCGCTGAAATCGGTGCTGGATGGCGGGATCGAGGGGCGGCCGGAGACGGTGCTGTTCTATGCGACATCGAACCGGCGCCACCTCATGCCGCGGGACATGGCGGAGAATGACCGCGGGGCCGCCATTCATGCGACCGAGGCGACGGAGGAGAAAGTTTCGTTGTCCGACCGGTTTGGCCTGTGGGTGGGGTTTCACAGCGCGGACCAGGCGGCGTATTTCGACATGGTGGCGGGCTATGCTCGCGAGCTGGAACTGCCGATCGACGAGGCCGCGCTTCGTGTGCGGGCGGCGACCTGGGCCACCATTCGCGGCGGCCGGTCTGGGCGGGTGGCGTGGCAGTTCATTCAGGATTTGGCTGGGCAGTTGGCGTTGGACGGAGGGCGGCCGTTTTCCGATTGAAAACGGGTGGCGATTTGTGTTCTTGTTCTGTTCATGCTGTTGGCCTCTCCCCTCTCTGTTGCTGACCGGTTCGCGCTGATCCTTGATGGGTTGGCGCGGGCGGTGGCCGCGCGGATTGCGCCCCGTGGCTCGAGTGGGGCGATGGCGGCTGCGATGATCGTGCTGGTGTGGACGCGGGTGAAGCGGATCGATCGGGAGATCCAGGGGCTTCTGGCGCGGTTCCGGGCGGGACGGCTGCTTGTTGTGGCGGCGCCGCGGATGGGACAGGGGCGTGGTGGCGTGCGGCCGGCGGCGGCGCGGCTGCCGGTTCGGTTTGCATGGCTGCTGGCCTATGTGCCGTGCGATGCGGCGTGTTTTGCCGGGCAGCTTGGCGTGGTGCTGGCGGAACCCGAGATGGTGGCGCTGCTGGAGGCGTCACCGCAGGCGCGCCGCGTGCTGGCGCCGTTGTGCCGGATGTTGGGGATGGACCGCTCGCTGCTGCGGGCGCCGGCACCGATCAGGCGGGAGCGTCTGTCGGCGGCAGTCATGGACCAGGAGGAGCCTGGCCGGGACAAGCCGGTTCGGGATGCGCGGGGACCTGCCGAGTTCGGACGGATTGCGTTGCCGAGGGGTGTTCTTTCGGCGGCGCGGCGACAGGGTTTTGGCAAGCGGTGATGGACGGCTGGGCGGAGATGCGGCGGTGTTGTTCCGGTTTGTTAATTGAAACGTTGTTTTGCCAGTGTCAGATCGCGTGTTTCGTTGACCGGCGTTGCGATGGGTTTTGCTTCGCTTCCCCAACCACCGTGTTGCTTACAGGGCGATGAGCTTCTGCCCGCCGAGATAGGGGCGCAGGGCGGTGGGGATATTGATCGAGCCGTCTTCCTGTTGGTGCACTTCGAGGACGGCGATCAGGGCGCGGCCGACGGCGACTCCGGAGCCGTTGAGGGTGTGCACCAGGCCGGCGGCCTTGCCGTCTGCACCGCGGTAGCGGGCGTTCATGCGACGGGCCTGGAAGTCTCGCATGTTGGAGCACGAGCTGATTTCGCGCCAGGCGCCCTGGCCGGGGAGCCAGACCTCGAGATCATGGGTGCGGGCGGAACCGAAGCCGGTGTCACCGGAGCAGAGGAGAAGGCGGCGATAGGGGAGTTCGAGGCGTTCCAGCACGTTTTCGGCGCATTCGGTCATGCGCTCGTGCTCGTTGTCCGACTGGTCGGGGTGGGTGATGCTGACGAGCTCGCACTTGGTGAACTGGTGCTGGCGCAGCATGCCGCGGGTGTCTCGCCCGGCCGAGCCGGCCTCGCTGCGGAAGCATTGGCTGAGGGCTGCGAAGCGGGTGGGAAGTTTGGCTTCGGGCACGATCTCGCCGGAGACGTAGTTGGTGAGCGGGACCTCGGCGGTGGGGATGAGGTAGCGGCCATCGGTGGTGCGGAACAGGTCTTCCTCGAATTTCGGGAGCTGGCTGGTGCCGTAGACCGCGGAAGCGTTGACGAGGAGGGGGACGGAGACTTCCTCGTAGCCGTGTTCGCGGGTGTGCAGGTCGATCATGAACTGGCCGAGGGCGCGTTCGAGGCGGGCGAGGTCGCCGCGCAGGATGGTGAAGCGGCTGCCGGACATACGGCCGGCGCGTTCGAACTCCATGAGGCCGGAGGGTTCGGCGAGCTCGAAATGCTGCTTGGGGGTGAAGTTGTGCAGGGTGGGGTGGCCGACCTGGCGGAGCTGGACGTTGCCTGTCTCGTCCGCGCCGTCCGGAACGTCCGCATCGAGGATGTTGGGCAGGGCTTCGAGGATCGTATCGAGCTGGCGGCCGAGCGACTCGGCGGCTTCGGTGTGGGCGGTGGTGGCGTCGGCGAGGGCGGTGGAGCGGGCTTCGAGCTCGGCGGTGGGCTGGCCGGTGCGGCGGAGCTGGCCCACGCTCTTGCTGAGCGTGTTGCGTTCGGCCTGAAGGTCCTGGCCGCGCTTGAGCTCGTCACGGCGCTGGGCGTCCAGTGCCAGGAGGTGGTTGACGTCCACGCTGGCGCGGCGGCGGGCCATGGCGTGGGCGAAGGCCTGCGCGTCGGCGCGGATCAGTCTGATGTCATGCATGGGCTAGGTCTCGGCGTCGCGCTTGGGTTCCACGATCTTGGCGGCGATGATCGAGACCTCGTAAAGCAGGATCAGCGGCACCGCGAGGCCGGTCTGGGTGATGACGTCCGGCGGGGCCAGGACGGCTGCGATGACAAACATGCCGACATAGGCGTAGCGGCGGTATTTCTTGAGGCTCGTGGAGGAGACGATGCCGACCTTGGCCATCAGCGACAAAGCGACCGGGAGCTGGAAGGCCACGCCGAAGGCGAAGATCAGCTTCATGACCAGGTCCAGATACTCGCTGACCTTGGCTTCGAGTTGGATCGGCAGGCCACCCGCGCCGTTGGCGCTTTGGAAGCTGGCGAAGAACTTCCAGGCGACCGGGAAGATGAAATAATAGGCGAGTGCGGCGCCCATCGTGAACAGCACCGGCGTTGCGATGAGGAACGGGGCGAAGGCGCGTTTTTCGCTGCGATAGAGGCCGGGGGCGACGAACAGCCAGACCTGCGAGGCGATCACGGGGAACGAGATCGAGGCGGCGCCGAAGAAGGCGACCTTGAGGTAGGTGAAGAACGCCTCTGTGAGATGCGTGTAGATCAGGCGCTGGCCGCCGCCTTCGGCTTCCAGAACAAAGGCCAGGGGTTTGGCGAGGAACGAGAAGATCTGCTCGGAGAAGTAGTAGCAGAAGAAGAAGCACAGCAGGAACGCGGCGCCGGACCACAGCAGGCGGCGGCGCAGCTCGATCAGGTGATCGAGCAGGGGCATCGGCTTGTCGTCGATGGTGTCTGAGCCGTCGTTTGTGGACACGGTGTTCCTGGTCTGCTCAAGCGGTGTGGACAGAGGCGATGGGAAGCGCCTCGGGCGGAATGAACGCGGGCGGGATGAAGGCGGGAGCCGCTTGGATCGCAGGCTGGGAATCGGCCGGCCGATGCTCGGGCGACAGCGGCGGGATGAAGGACGGCATCTCAGGCGCCGCAACTGCGGCCGGTGCCGGCTCGGCTGTTGATGCATCCGAATTCGGCGCGGCGGCTGTGACATCTGAATGCGTCATCGAGGCCGCGGCGGCCTCGACTGCGCTTTTGGTCTCGTTCAGCGTGGCCCGGATCGATCCGTCGGCGTCGACCGTTTTGGTGAGCTCGTCGCGGATATTGAAGTTGCGCAGCTGGTTGAACTGGTCGCGCACCTCATGCAGGTCCGCCTCGCGCACCATCTCGTCGACATGGCCCTGGAACTCCGCGGCCATGCGGCGGGCCTTCTTGATGGCATTCGCAATCGCCTTGATGGCGATCGGCAGGTCTTTCGGCCCGATCGCGATCAACGCAACCACGCCGATCAAGGCGATTTCGGTCCAGTCTAATCCGAACATTGCAGGTCATGTCTCCTGTCGTGGTGCTAGCAGGAAAGCCGGGACATGGGAAACCCGCGCCTTGTTGTCAGCCCGGCGTTGTCATCCGGTCTCGGGCGGCGGCGCGATCGCGAGGGCGAGGCCGGCCAGAAGATCGTCCCGGCGGGGGAGATCGCGGAGGTCGGACAGGTTGAACTGCGCGAGGAAGGCGGCCGTCGTGACCCACAGCGTGGGCCGGCCCGGCGTGTCCTTGCGGCCGCGCGGTGTGACGAGGCCGGCCTCCAGCAGCTGGTCCATTGTGGTCTGGGATATGGCGGCACCGCGGATCTCCTCGATCTCGGGGCGCGTGATGGGCTGGTGCCAAGCGATGATGGCAAGCGTCTCCATGGCTGCGCGCGGCAGGCGGCGCGGGGCGAGAATGACGCGGGTGAGCCTGGAGGCGAGATCGGGGGCGGTGCGGAACTGCCAGCCACCGGCGACCTGGACCAGCTCCACCCCGCGGCCTTCGTACCGGCGCTGCAATGCGGCCATGATCGCGTCCGTGTCCGCCGCCTCGGACAGGGCCTGGATCAGCGCGCTCGGCTTGACGGGTTCGGCGCTGGCGAAGATCAGAGCCTCGGCCAGGCGCAGATCGGCGTCGTCTGCGTCAGACATCGCCGTCTCTTTCAGTGCCGCGTAGCAGGATGGGGCCGAACGCCTGCTCCTGCTGCAGGCGGAGCGTGCCGGAGCGAGCCATCTCCAGGCCGGCCATGAGGGTGCTGGCGAGGGCGCCGCGGCGTTCGAGCGGGGTGGCTGCGTCCGGCAGGAAGCGTTCGAGGTCTGACCAGTCCGGCAGGCTGCCCATCAGAAGGGCCAATCGCGCCAGAGCGTCCTTCACGCTCCAGAGCGCAGGCGGGTTGGGGCGGTAGGGGCGCTGTGACGCGCGGCGGCGCAGGGCGGCCACGTAGGCGCGCAGCAGGCCGGGCATGTCGAGCTTCAGGCCGGACCGGTCGGTCTCGATCAGTTCTTCGGGCGCGCCGCGGCCGAACACGTCCCGCCCCAGGGTTGGGCGCGCCTGAAGCCAGACGGCGAGGCCGCGCACGCGCTGCAGGTCCCGCAGGCGGGCGGCGAGGGTTTCGGCCGCGAGTTCGGCCTCCTCGACCTCGGCGCCGTCCGGCAGCAGGAGACGGGATTTCAGCCAGGCGAGCCAGGCGGCCATCACGAGCCAATCCGCCGCGAGTTCGAGGCGGATGCGGGTCGCACCTTCGATGACGGCGAGGAACTGGTCGACCAAAGCGAGGATGGAGATCGAGGCGAGATCAACCTTCTGGGTGCGTGCGAGATCAAGCAAGAGATCGAGCGGACCCTCGAACCCGCCCAGATGCAGCACCAGTGAGTGGGGGCTATCCGCCGGCGGCATGGAAGGAGAGCAGGAGGATCGTGTCGTAGCCCCAGGAGATCGCGCCCATGAGCCCCTCATGCACCGGGTCAAACGTGATATCCAGGCCACGCGCGATCGCCGGGACGATGAACACGCCGAGCAGCACGAGTACCAGCCCGACCCGCTCCAGCTTGGCCCAGCGGAACGCCAGCGCCTCCGGCAGCAGCCCCACCATGATCCGCCCGCCATCGAGCGGCGGGATCGGCAGGAGGTTGAACATGCCGAGCACGAGGTTGGTGGCGATGAAGTTGATCAGCGCGGTGATCGCCAGCAGCGCCATGTCGCGCGGCAGGAGATACACCAGATGCAGGCTGAGGCCGGCGAGCCAGGCAAGCGAAAAATTCATCAGCGGCCCGGCGGCGGCCACCAGCATCATGCCCTTGCGCGGGTTGGCAAAGCGCCGCGCGTCCACTGGCACCGGTTTCGCCCAGCCAAACATGTATTCCACGTGGCCGATGGTCACGAGCTGGGAGATCAGCAGGAAGCCCGGCAGGATGATGGTGCCGACGCGGTCGATATGGCGCAACGGGTTGAGCGACAGCCGCCCCATGCGCGCGGCCGTGTCGTCGCCGAGCGCCCTTGCTGCGTAACCGTGGGCCGCCTCGTGGAAGGTGATCGCGATGATCGCCGGGATGGCGGCCAGGACGAAGGTGATCAGACGGTCATTCATGCCAGCAACGCCTCGCGTTCGATCAAGAGCTTCTCGGCGTCCAGGGCCTGGCGGGACCTTTGTGCCAAGCCGGCGGCTTCGTCCAGCCGGGCCGTCGTTGCGGCCGAAACCGGCCCTGCGGCCTCCAGCACCGCGCGCGACCCCGCCAGATCGCCCGCACAATACATCGCAAGATCGCAACCCGCCGCAAGGGCCGATGACGCGCGGCCGGCGGGCGCGCCCTCGAGGGCGGACATCGCCAGATCATCAGAGACCAGCACACCGCCAAAGCCGATCTGCCGGCGGATCACGTCTTGGATGATGCCAGGCGACAATGTCGCGGGGCAATCGGGATCGAGCGCCGGATACAGGATATGGGCGGTCATGGCCCAGGGCAGGTTGGCGTTGCGGTGGAACGGGACAAGGTCGAGCTCCAGGCCATGCGTCACCACCGGGAGCTCTTGATGGCTGTCGCTGGTGGCGCGGCCGTGGCCTGGCAGGTGCTTCATCACGGGCTCGATGCCGGCGGCCAGCAGTCCGCATGCCATCGCGCGGCCCAGGATTGTAACAAGGAACGGTTCCACGCTATAAGCACGGTCTCCGATCGCCACGGTTGCGCCCTTCACCAGAAGATCGAGGACCGGGGCGCACACCACATCGATCCCCACCTCCCCGCAATCCAGCCCGATGAGCGCGCCGGTGAGCCAGGCGGCGCGGCGTGCTGCCTCTGGATCGCTCACCGCCAGCTTGCCGATCCGCCCGGCTGGCGGGTGGGCCCGCCAATGCGGAGGACGCAACCGGGCGACCCGGCCGCCCTCCTGGTCCACCAGCAGGCGCGTTGGGATTGCGGCGGCGGAACGGACGTCCTGGACCAGCCGGCGGAGTTGGGCCGCATCCTGCACATTCCGGCCGAACACGATGACGCCGGCCGGCGGCAGCGCGCGTAGCAGGTCGGCCTCGTCCGAGGTCAGCTTGGCGCCGGACAGGCCGATGATCGCAGCCTGAGGCCTCAGAACGACGCCAGTGCGCAGTTGGCGCCGCGCTGCTTCACCAGGCCACAGAAGCTTGTGGCGCTCGCGATGTCAGCAAAGCCGCCGGTGCGCAGGCGCCAATAGGTCTTGCCGTTATGCTCGGTGCGGCTCACCGACGGGTGCCGCGTGGCGAGCAGGTCGGGGTAGCGCCTGGCGAGGCGCTGCCACTCGGACATCGCGGCCTCCTCCGAACCGACCGCGGCGAGCTGCACCAGCGCCGCACCCGGCTTCGACCCGGCGGGAGCCGAATGGGCAAGCACGGCAGGGACTGATGCGATGACGGGCGCCGCAACCGGCGCTGGGGGCTTGGACGCGATCGCGGGCGCAGGTGTTGCGACCGGCGCTGGAACCGGGCTGAGCGCGGCCGGCGCGGTGGCTTCCGCGATCTGGCTGGCAGACGGGGCTGGCAGTGGCGCAGGAGCCGGCGCAGGAGCCGGCGCATTCAAGGCGGCAATGGCCGGGGCCTCTGGGGCCGGCGCCATCACTGGCTTGCCGTCGGCATCGTTCGCGGCGCTGGCGGCGGTCGCCCCCGTGCCACCCGCCGTCGTGGCTCCCACGGTCGCTCCCAGGGTCGCTCCAGGGGTCGCTCCAGGGGTCGCTCCATTCGTCGCCGGCGGACGCTCGCGCAGCGGCCGCGTGCTGGCCTCGATCACCGGCACGCCGGAGCGCTTCGGCGATACCGCGGACACGAGACCAGCGATCACGCCCACCGACACCACGGCGGCGGCGACAAACATCAAGATCCGCTTCATGGCCGGATCGAACCGCTCCTCGTCACGCGAGCTGGCATAGCGGCCGCCGACGGCAGCGCCCTGGCCCGGATACGGAATATCGAGTTCGTCGCGCATCACATTCTCCCAAACGGTCGCGCGCCGGGCTCGTTCTGTCCCGGATCAGCGCATCTCTTCCACCGGCTCGACACCCATCACAGCGAGTCCGGACCGAATCACAACGGCCGTGGCCGACACAAGAGCGAGGCGCGCCAAGGTCTCCGCCGGCCGGTCGGCCTGGATGAAACGCAAGGCGGCGTCGTCGCGCCCGCGGTTCCACAGCATATGAAAGTCGCCCGCCAAGTCATAGAGAAAAAACGCAATCCTGTGTGGCTCACGACTCTGTGCGGCCTGCTCCACGAGGCGCGGCCACGTCGCCAGACGGCGCAGCAGCGCCATCTCCGCCTCGTCCGCCAGGCTGTCGAGCGAGGCCTGGGCCAAGGTCTCGGGCGACACGTCGTGGCTCTCGGCGGCGGCGCGCAGCACGCTGCGGCAACGGGCATGGGCGTATTGGACGTAGAAGACCGGGTTCTCCCGCGTCTGCGCCACCGCGGCCTCGATGTCGAAATCGAACTGCGCGTCCGACTTGCGGGTGAGCATTGTGAAGCGCACCGCATCACGCCCCACCTCGTCCAGCAGGTCGCGCAAGGTGATGAAGGTGCCGGCGCGCTTGGACATGCGAACCGGCTCGCCGCCCTTCAGCACCTTCACGATCTGGCACAGCACGATGTCGAGCCGGCCGCCCAGCGCCTTCGTGGCCGAGGTCATGCGCGAAACATATCCACCATGGTCGGCGCCCCAGACGTCGATCATCACCTGAAAGCCGCGGGCGAGCTTGTCGGCGTGATAATAGATGTCGTTGGCGAAATACGTGTTGCTGCCGTCGGACTTTCGCAGGGCGCGGTCCACATCGTCGCCGAACTGTGTCGAGCGGAACAGCGTCTGCTCACGCGGCTCCCAATCGTCCGCAAGCTTGCCCTTGGGCGGCTCAAGCACGCCTTCGTAGATCAGACCCATGCCGCGCAGCCGATCGATCACCTTGTCGGTGGCGCCGGTGGCGGCCAGCTCGCGCTCGGAGCTGAACACGTCATGCGACACGCCAAGCAAGGCGAGGTCCTCACGGATGCCGGCCATCATCATGGAAAGCGCCGTGTCACGCACCGTCTCGAACCAGAGCTGCACACCGGCCACCCCGTTGTCAGGGGCTGCGAGGCTGTCGCCATGGGTGGCGGCAAGCGCCTCGCCGACCGGGATCAGATACTCGCCGCGATATTGCAGCCCGCCCGGCACCTGCGCCGCGAAGGCCTCCTCGTCGAGCGTGGTGCCGATGGCCTGGAGGTAGCGCCAATAGGCCGCCCAGGCGAGGGCGTTGACCTGGCCGCCGGCGTCGTTGACGAGGTATTCCTTGGTGACGTCAAAGCCCGCCTTGGCCAGCAGGTTCGCCAGTGAATCGCCCACCACGGCGCCACGACAATGGCCGATATGCATGGGCCCGGTGGGGTTGGCGGAGACGTATTCCACGTTCACCCGCACCCCCTGCCCCAGATCGCTGCCGCCGAATGCCTCGAAGCGCGTGAGGATCGTCGGCACGACGGCGCGGAACGCGGCCGGATCGAGCCGCAGATTGACAAAGCCGGGTCCGGCCGGCTCGGCCGAGACGATCATCGCCTGGCCGGCGAGATGCTCGACCAGGGCCGCGGCGATCTCGGCCGGCTTGCGTCGTGCCGCCTTGCTCGAGACCATGGCGGCGTTGGTCGCCATGTCGCCATGGGCCGGATCCTTGGTCGGCGTCACCTCGACACGCGCGGCCACGTCCTGCGCAAGGTCCGGCACGACCTGGTGCAGGGCCGCCAGCACCGCCACCCGGACGGTGGCAAAGATGTTCTCGGTCATGGTGGAATTCCTTCAGCCTGAGACCGACAGATCGGTCAGGCGCAGATGTTCTTCGCGGGCGAAGCGGTCGGTCATGCCGGCGATGTAGTCGGCAATCGCCGCGGCGGCCCGGGGCGTATGCGGCGGATCGCCCGAGCGCCCGCGCCAATCGTCTGGCAGAAGCCCGGGATTGGCGTGCAACAATGAAAAAATCTCGCCGGTGACCTTGCGGGCCTTGCCGGTCATGCGGTTGACCTTCCAGTGGCGATACATCCGCGCGAACAGGAACTCCTTGATCACGCGATTGGCTTCGGCCACCGGCGCGCTGAACGCCACCACCGGCTGGCCGGCCTGACGCACGTCGTCCACATTGCGGGGATCGAGCTCCGCGATGCGCCGGCGCGTCTCGATGACGAGATCGTTGATCAATGCGTTGATCACGCGGCGGTTCATCTCGTGGCGCAGCCGCTGTTCGGCCATGTCCAGGCTGGCGCGGCGGGCCGTGGCCAGCGCGTCGCAGACCACGGGCAGATGCGCGATGTCGGCCAGGGTGAACAGCCCGGCGCGCAGACCGTCATCGAGATCATGGCTGTGATAGGCGATGTCGTCGGCAAGGGCTGCCACCTGTGCCTCGCCGGAGGCATGGCCGTGAAGGTCGAGCCGGTGCGCCGCGTCGTATTCGGCAACGTAAGGCGGTGGGCGGTGCAGCGGGCCGTTGTGCTTGGCCAGGCCTTCCAGCGTTTCCCATGTGAGGTTGAGGCCATCGAAATCGGCGTAGCGGCTTTCCAGCAACGTGACGATGCGCAGCGCCTGGGCATTGTGGTCAAAGCCGCCGAACGGCTTCATGGCGGCGCCCAGCGCATCCTCGCCAGCATGGCCGAACGGCGTGTGGCCGAGATCATGGGCCAGCGCGAGCGCTTCGGTCAGGTCCTCGTCCAGCCCCAGCTCGCGCGCCACCGAGCGGGCGATCTGCGCCACCTCGATGCTGTGGGTTAGGCGGGTGCGGAAGAAATCGCCCTCGTGGTTCACAAAGACCTGGGTCTTGTATTGCAGCTTGCGAAACGCCGAGCTGTGGATCACCCGGTCCCGGTCGCGCTGATAGGGGCTGCGCGTCGGGCTCTCCGGCTCGGCATGCAGCCGGCCGCGGGAGGCTTGGGGGTCTGTGGCCCAGATGGCGCGCGCAATCATGTAACGTGCGATACCACCCGTATGACGGGCCTTCAATCGCGGTCCGTTCGGGCCTATGTTCGCACTATGACCGTATCACCCTTCCGCGTGACCGACCGTGCCGCCAACCGGATCGCCGAGATCGCAGATGCCAATGGTGGCGGTGCGTTGCGTGTCGCTGTGCTCGCCGGCGGATGCAGCGGGTTTCAATACAAGTTCGATCTCGACCGCGAGACCGCCGAGGATGACGTGGTGATCGAGCAGGGCCCCGCCCGCGTGTTCATCGACCCGTCGAGCCTCGATCTTTTGGCCGGCTCCGAGCTCGACTACACGGACGCCCTGATGGGCAGCCATTTCGCCGTGCGCAATCCGCAGGCGACGTCGAGCTGCGGTTGCGGCACCAGTTTTTCGATCGATTGACGGGTGCGCCTTGCCACCTGGAATGTGAACTCGATCCGGCAGCGCCAGGGCCATGTCGAGCGTTGGCTGGCGCGGGTGCAGCCCGATGTGCTGATGCTGCAGGAGATCAAATGCCAGACGCCGGATTTCCCGGCGCACGCGTTCGAGGCGGCCGGGTATCGCTGCGTGGTTGTCGGGCAGAAAGCCTATAACGGTGTGGCCGCGCTCAGCCGCACCCCGGCCAAGACGATCCACACCACTCTGCCTGGCCTGCCGGCAGACGACGCTCAGGCCCGCTACATCGAGATCGACACGGCCGGCGTGCGCGTGGTCGGCATCTATCTGCCCAACGGCAACTCCGGCGGCGAGGCCGGCTATGCCTATAAGCTCGCCTGGATGGGCGCATTGCGCGCCCGCGCCGAGGCTTTGCTGGAAGACGACATCCCGTTCGTCATCCTCGGTGACTACAACGTTGCCCCGACCGACGAGGATTACGCCAAAGGCGCGCTGCCCGCGACCGACGCGCTGGTGCGCCCGACCACCCGCGCGAGCTATCAGGCTCTGGTCTGGCTCGGCCTCACGGATGCCATTCGCGCGCTGCACCCCCACGGCGCGATCTACACGTTTTGGGACTACCAATCCGCGGCCTGGCAGCGCGACTCGGGCCTGCGCATCGACCACGCGCTGTGCTCGCCCGCCATGGCCGAGCGCCTGACCGCCGCGATGCCGGACAAGCGGGAGCGTGGCGAGGAGCAGCCGTCAGACCACGTGCCGGTGGTGTTCGACTTCGCGTGAAGGATGGCCAGGGCGCTGCCCTGGCCATTCCCGCCTCACAAATCCGCGTAGCAATGCGTCTCGGCGGCCGCGCCCGGATGCGTCAGCGCCCCGAGATGCGCCGGCCCCACGTTCTGTGCAAAGCGCCAGATCGCGCCGGAATTGTAGTCGGTCTTGCGCGGGGTCCAGGCAGCGCGTCGCTCTGCCAGCTCCGCATCGCTCAGCAACACGTCGATCGTGCCGGCGATCGCGTCCAGCACGATCTTATCGCCGTTGCGAAGCAGTGCGATCGGCCCGCCCACTGCGGCCTCGGGCCCGACATGGCCCACGCAGAACCCGCGTGTGGCACCGGAGAACCGGCCATCGGTGATCAGCGCCACGTCCTCGCCCATGCCCTGGCCGTAAATGGCGGATGTGGTGGACAGCATCTCGCGCATGCCTGGCCCGCCCTTCGGCCCCTCGTAGCGGATCACCAGCACATCGCCCGTTTTGTATGCGCGGGCGGCAACGGCCGCGAACGCCTCCTCCTCGCTGTCAAAGCACACCGCGGTGCCCTCGAAGCGCAGGTTCTTCATGCCGGCGATCTTCACCACGCCGCCATCGGGCGCGAGATTGCCCTTGAGCCCCACCACGCCGCCGGTCTTGGAGATGGCGCGCGACACCGGGAAAATCACGTCCTGGTCGAGCGGGAACACCACGTCCTTGTGGTTCTCGGCCAGCGTCTTGCCGGTCACGGTCAGGCAGTCGCCATGCAGCAGCCCGGCATCGAGCAGCGCCTTGATGATCACCGGCATGCCGCCCACGCGGTGGACGTCCAGCGCCACGTATTTCCCGCCGGGCTTGAGATCGGCGATGTAGGGCGTGGCGCGCATGATCGCCAGCACATCGTCCATCGTGAACACAATGCCGCATTCATTGGCCATGGCCGGCAGATGCAGGGCTGCGTTGGTCGAGCCGCCGGTGGCACCCACGATCACGGCCGCGTTCTGCAGCGCCTTGAGGGTCACGATGTCCCGCGGGCGGATGTTCTTCTCGATCAGGTTCATCACTGCCCGGCCCGATTCGACGGCCCAGCGGTCGCGATCCTCATACGGCGCAGGTGCGCCGGCCGAGCCCGGCAACGCAAGGCCGATCGCCTCGGAGACGGTCGCCATCGTGTTGGCGGTGAACTGCCCGCCGCATGCGCCGGCCGAGGGGCAGGCCACGCATTCGAGTTCGTGCAACTCCTCATCCGTCATCTTGCCGGCGCCGTGCTGGCCCACCGCCTCGAACACATCGACCACCGTCACGTCCCGGCCCTTGTAGCTGCCGGGCAGGATCGAGCCGCCGTACATGAACACGCTGGGCACGTTGAGGCGCAGCATTGCCATCATCATGCCGGGCAGGGATTTATCGCAGCCTGCCAGGCCCACGAGCGCATCATAGCCATGGCCGCGGACCGTGAGCTCAACCGAATCGGCGATCACCTCGCGTGACACCAGCGAGGACTTCATGCCCTGGTGGCCCATCGCGATGCCGTCCGTGACGGTGATGGTGGTGAATTCGCGCGGCGTGCCGAACGCCTCCGAGACACCCTTCTTCACCGACTGCGCCTGACGTGACAGCGCAATGTTGCAGGGCGCCGCTTCGTTCCAGCAGGTGGCGACACCTACGAAAGGCTGGTTGATTTCGGCCTCGGTCAGCCCCATGGCGTAATAATAGCTGCGATGCGGCGCCCGGTCGGGCCCCACCGTCACGTGACGTGACGGCAGGCGGGACTTGTCCCAGATCTTCCCACCGGTGCTGCTGGCCTGGCTCATGATTCGCTCCCTCTGCAATGCGCGGCGCAGATTAGGTGCGGTCATTCGATCACGCAAACCGCCCGGATCGCGGCGATAGCGTGATGAGAACGTTAAATCGTCCGGCCGACACGGCGATACCGGCCGGATGACCCTTCCCTTATGTTAAATAAACTTTAGCTGTGTCACGACCGAGTGATCTGATGACCTGCAGGAGACCGACAACATGGCCATCGACGAGGCCGGGGCGCTTGAAGCCACGAGGACCGAGCCGTCCGAGATGACGGCGAACGAACCTGCCGCCGCCATGGCGCCCGCCGGCTCAAGCTTGGGATGGAGGACGCATGGTGGGTTCCACCCCGCCTCCACGCTCGCGGTCCATATGCACAAGGTTCTGGCCCGTGACGGAGGGGCCCAGTAGCTTTCACCCGAGTCCCCCGGCGAATGAACCTCCCGGTTCAGGGCAGCCATTGCATCAATCAGCGAAAACGACGGTCTTGCTGCCATTGACCAGCACCCGGTCCTCTAGATGCATCCGCACGGCGCGCGCCAGCACGCGGCGCTCGATATCTCGACCCTTCCGCACGAGGTCGTCCGGCGTGTCGCGGTGGCTGATCCGCTCCACGTCCTGCTCGATGATTGGCCCCTCATCAAGATCGCTGGTCACGTAATGCGCCGTGGCGCCGATCAGCTTCACGCCGCGGGCATGGGCCTGGTGGTAGGGCCGCGCGCCTTTGAAGCCCGGCAGGAACGAGTGGTGGATGTTGATGCACCGGCCGGACAGCTTGGCCACCAGCCCGTCCGACAGCACCTGCATATAGCGCGCCAGCACCACGAGCTCGGTCTCGGTGTCGCGCACCAGGGCGGCCACCGCCGTCTCCTGCTCCAGCTTGGTCTCGCGCGTCACCGGCATGTGGTGGAACGCGATCCCATCGAAATCGAGATTGGCATAGGTCTCGCGTGGATGGTTGGAGACGATGCCGGTTATGTCCATGGCGAACTCGCCGATGCGCCAGCGATACAGCAGGTCCGCCAGGCAATGGTCGAACTTCGAGGCGAACAGCATCACCCGGCGCTTGTCCGCCAGCGTACGCATCTGCCATTCCATGCCGTAGCCCTGCGCAAGCGGGCCAAAACTCGCTCGCAACGCGTCCAGATCGAGCTTGCCGACCGCCGCGTTGAACACCACGCGCATGAAGAAGCGGTTGGTCTCGGTCGCATCGTGCTGAGACGCGTCAAGGATGTTGCATCCCGCCTCGAACAGATGGGTCGAGACGCGCGCAACGATGCCCGGCTGGTTGCGGCAGGACAGCTTGAGGATGCAGGACCCGGTCATCGTTGTCTCCAAAGCTGGTGGCATCGGCGGAAAATCAGGCAATCCGCGCCAGGGCCGCGTCGATGCGAACGAGTTCACCCTCGCCAGCGGTCACGCGATCGCGGTTCTCCTCCACCACCTCGGGCTTGGCGCGGGCCACGAAGTCGGCGTTGTCGAGCTTGCGGCGCGCCGTGTCGATATCCTTCTCCACGCGCGCACGATCCTTCGTGAGCCGGGCGCGCTCGGCGTCCAGATCGATCAGACCCAGCAACGGAATGACGATGGTCGCCTCGTCCAGCACGATCTGCGCCGAGCCACGTGCGATCTCCAACGGCGCGCGGCCGAATTCCGAGGCACGGGCCATGCGCCCGATCGCCTCGATCCAGCGTTCGCCGCGGGCCAGGGTCTCGGGCGTCGCATCCCGCAGCAACACCGGCGCCTTGATGCTCGGCGCCACGTTCATCTCGGCCCGCACCGCCCGCACCTCGGAGATGAGCCGCACCACCCAGTCCAGCTCGGCCCGCGCCTCGGCTGCCCCCGGCACTGTGAACGACGCAGGCCAGGGCGCGCGGATCAGGCTGCAGGCCTCGCCATAGCCGAACTCGGCCCACAGCTCCTCTGTCACATAGGGGATGCACGGGTGCAGCAGGCGCAGCATCAGGCCCTGCACATAGGCCGCCGTGCGCTTGACCTCGGCGGCCTCCTGCCCCTCGGTCGCAAGTGCCGGATTGGCGAATTCCAGGAACCAGTCGCAATAGGTGTTCCAGGCGAAACGGTAGCAGGCGTTTGCGTAATCATCGAAGCGAAACGCCTCCAGCGCCGCGGTCGCCTCGGCGACGGTGTCGGACACCGAGGCCAGCAGCCAGCGCGTCAACGGCAGGGTCGCCTGGTCCGGCGTGAAATCGGCATCAGCCCGGATGCCGTTCATCTCGGCAAACCGCGCCGCGTTCCACAATTTGGTGATGAAGCCGCGCGCCGTCTCGACCACGGCAGGCCCGAGCTTCACATCGCGCCCCGGCCCGCACAGCCGCGCGATGCCAAAGCGCAGCGCATCGGCGCCGAACTGGTCGATCAGCGCCAGCGGGTCGATCACGTTGCCCTTGGACTTGCTCATCTTCTGGCCGCGCTCGTCACGCACCAGGCCGTGGATGTAGACGGTGTGGAACGGCACATCGCCCATGAAATGCAGCCCCATCATCATCATCCGGGCGACCCAGAAGAAGATGATGTCAAACCCGGTCACCAGCACGTCACCGGGATAGTATTTGGCCAGCTCCGGCGTCTGCTGCGGCCAGCCAAGGGTGGAGAACGGCCACAAAGCGGAGCTGAACCAGGTGTCCAGCACGTCCGGATCGCGCTCGATCGGCGTGGCAGCACCATAATGCGCGTCAGCCGCCGCCTGCGCCGCCGTCTCGTCGCGCTCCACGAACACGGCGCCGTCCGGGCCATACCACGCGGGAATGCGATGCCCCCACCACAGCTGGCGGCTGATGCACCAGGGCTGGATGTCGCGCAGCCAGGCGAAGAACGTGTTCTCCCATTGCTGCGGCACGAATTTCGTCCGGCCCTGCTCGACCGCCGCGATCGCAGGCTTCGCCAGAACTTCGGCGTTGCAATACCACTGCACCGTCAGCAGCGGCTCGATGGCCACGCCCGAGCGGTCGCCATGCGGCACCTGGTTGGTGTGCGGCTCGACCGCGACCAGCAGCTCCAGCCGCTCCAGCTCGGCCACGATGCGCTTTCGTGCCTCGAACCGGTCCAGCCCTTCCAGCGTGCGGGTGAAGTCCGGATCGGCCAGGCCCGGGGCTGCGTGCAGCTCGATCTCGGCCAGTGTGATCTTCGCCTCGCGGTCCAGCACGGAGGGCATGGCGAGGCCGTGACGCCGGCCAACCTCGAAATCGTTGAAATCATGCGCGGGCGTGATCTTCACAGCACCCGTGCCCTTCTCCGGATCCGAATATGCGTCCGCGATGATCGGCACGCGCCGTCCAGTGAGCGGCAGGATCACGTAGCACCCGACCAGTGCTGCGTAGCGGTCATCCTCCGGGTTCACCGCCACCGCGGTGTCACCCAGCATCGTCTCGGGCCGCGTCGTCGCCACCACGATCTCGCCGGTGCCGTCTGCCAGCGGATAGCGCAGCTTCCAGATCGAGCCGCGCAGCTCCACCGTCTCAACCTCCAGATCGGAGATGGCCGACTGGAATTTCGGATCCCAGTTCACCAGGCGCCGGTCGCGATAGATCAGCCCCTGGCGATGCAAGGTGACGAACACCTCGCGCACCGCCTCGGACAGGCCGTCATCCATCGTGAACCGCTCGCGCGGCCAATCCAGCGAGGCGCCGATGCGGCGAAGCTGACCGGTGATGGTGCCGCCCGAGGAAGCCTTCCATTGCCAGACCCGCTCCAGGAACGCGTCCCGCCCCAGCGCCTGGCGCGTGGTGCCCTCAGACGCCAGCAGCCGCTCGACCACCATCTGGGTGGCGATGCCGGCATGGTCGGTGCCCGGCTGCCACAGCGTGTCCCGCACGGTCATGCGGCGGTAGCGTACCAGGATGTCCTGTACCGTGAATGTCAGCGCGTGCCCGACATGCAGGCTGCCGGTGACGTTGGGCGGCGGGATCATGATGGTGAACGGTGCCGCGTTTGACTGCGGGTCGGCCGCGAACGCAGCGCCACCTTCCCAGCCGGCATAGATGGTCTGCTCGGTGGCGGCGGGGGCGTGGGATTTGGACAGCATGAAAGGCCCGATCACAGACGGGTTGTGGCAGGGATCGGCGGGAAGGCTCAGACGCCGTTGGGATCAGCCGACCGAACGGCTCACCACGCGGGCGATCTCGGCGCGAACCAGGCTTTCAACCATGACCGGCAGATGCGCATCGAGCCAGGATTTCAGCAGCACGCGCATCTCGTCGCGAACCAGATCCTCGAGCGTCGGTCCGCCGCGATAGATTTGCGTCATGCCTTCGACCGGCGGTGAGGGCGCGTTCTGCGCCTGCGCCTCGCTCAGCGTGCGCATGAGCTGACCGATGGACGCGGAGGCGGCCGCCGCAGCCTCGGGGGCGACCAACGACGAATGCGAGGATGCAGACTGGGACACTGAAGCCACCTCAGATGAAGGGTGCATGGTAAAGACCGGTGCGGCTGGCGGAACGGGGAGGTGGGCGGGCGGCGCCGCCTGCGGCAGGCTTGCCGCCGGCATCATCGCCCCCAGCGACGCCAGCGAGCTCGGCGGCGATGCCGGCGGACGGACCATCATCGTCGCGTCCAGCGTCAGAACCTGCTCCGGCGGGGCTGTCGAAGGCGCCGGTGACGGTTGCGGCGGGACCGGCGGCGGCGCCGGCTGTGCGGGATAGATCGACAAAGGCTGCACCGATCGCGCAGCGGGTGCCTGCAAGGCACCAGCGGCGTTGGCAGTTTCGTCCTCGTTCAGTATCCTGCGAATCGATGCCAGGATGTCTTCCATTGAAGGATCGGGGCCGGGCGCTCCTGCCGTGCTGCTCATGCTTGGCTGTTCCTTATTTCCGGCCGGGCTGGTCGGTCGCGTAGTCGCCGGTGCCGATCCAGCGGTCGCGAACAGCGTTATAGTAGGCCGTCTCGTCATAATAGGGCACCGGCAGCGCCAGGTCGCGCGCCGTGAGCCGGCCCACCGCCGATGCCACGGCATAGGATGCGACCACGAGATTGCCGAGATTGCTCACCAGG